>NZ_CP006821.1:327585-655170 GCF_000600085.1 Helicobacter pylori oki112 | reverse complement strand
GCGCAGTTCGGCCAATTCTATCACAGCGGTGTTGCCGTATTTTGGCTATGCCAGACAGGACAGAAAAGCGGCTCCAAGAGTGCCTATCACGGCTAAAATGGTCGCTAATTTGATGCAAGAAGTGGGGATTGAAAGGATCATCACGATGGATTTGCATGCCGGGCAAATCCAAGGCTTTTTTGATGTGCCGGTGGATAATTTATACGGATCTATCGTTTTTAGAGACTATATCCGCTCTAAAGCGTTAAAAAACCCTGTGATCGCTAGCCCTGATGTGGGTGGGGTTACAAGGGCTAGGTATTTTGCCAATCAAATGGGGTTAGATTTAATCATCGTGGATAAGCGCCGTGAAAAAGCTAATGAAAGCGAAGTGATGAATATTATCGGCTCAGCCAAGGAGCGCGATGTGATTTTAGTGGATGACATGATTGATACCGCAGGCACGATCTGTAAAGCCGCTTTGGCCTTAAAAGAGCAAGGGGCAACTTCTGTCATGGCGTTAGGCACGCATGCGGTTTTGAGCGGGAATGCGATCAAGCGCATTAAAGAAAGCGCGTTAGATGAAGTGGTGGTAACTAACTCTATCCCTTTAGTTCAAAAATGCGATAAAATCACCACTTTAAGCGTAGCACCCTTATTTGCGGAAGTGATCAGAAGGATTTATCATAACGAAAGCGTCCAATCGCTTTTCACTTAAAAAAGGGGATAAAAGAAAAGTGGGAGTGGTGGATTCTGTAGGACTTGAACCTACGACCAATCGGTTATGAGCCGAGCGCTCTGACCAGCTGAGCTAAGAATCCAAAATTCCCAAAAGATGGTTTGCTATTGTATCCAAAAATATAGCGAAAAGCAAGCAGGTTTTCTAGGATTGCAAATAGGATCATAAAAGTGATAAAACTGCTCCCCCCATAGCTGAATAAGGGTAAGGGAATCCCCACCACAGGGGCTAACCCTAAAGTCATGGCGATATTCACGCTGGAATAAACAAAGATTAAAATAGAAATCCCAAGGGCTACAATCTTTAAAAACCAATCGCTGTTGCTCTCAAACATGTAAAAAAACAAATGCAAACTCAAGCCTATATAAATTGCAAAAAGCAACATAGCCCCCAAAAACCCAAAACGCTCCACGAAATAAGCGAAGATAAAATCGCTCGTTGCGATAGGCAAGAATTTGAATTTGGTTTGCGTGCAGGCTTCTTTAGATTTGCCTAAAAACCCGCCCGATCCTATAGCGATAATGGATTGCATGACATGGTAATTAGGCTTTTCAGAAAGGAAGTCTGCGATGCGCTTTTTTTGGTAATCATGCAAAAAGTGATAAGCGATAGGCGAAGCCACTAAAAGAGCGATAAAAAGAGGGAGCCACACCCTAGTCCTTAAACCCACGATCAATAAAATCCCAAAACCCATGATCAACACAATAAGAGCCGTGCCTAAATCAGGCTGTTTTAAAATCAAAGCCGCCGGTAAGCAAATGTAAAAACTGAGCTTTAAAAACATGCCCCAATCATAGCCCTTAAAAGGGGGTGGGTTTATTTTAATCAAATGCGCCAATAATAAAAGGATAGCGATTTTCACAGGTTCGCTAGGCTGTAAGGAAATAGAGGTAAAGGGAATGACTAGCCATCGCTGCGCTCCAAGCTTGCTTGATCCCATAAAATCCACTAACGCTAATAAAATAACGCACGCCCAATAAAACACAAAGAGCCAGCGATCGAGCTTCCTGAAAGGGATAAAAAACACGATCCAAAAGAGAAGAAACCCTATCGCATAATAAACCCCTTGCTTTAAGCTCAAAGCCGCGCTGCTCTCAAAAATCAATAAAAAAGAAACCACAAGCAAGGGGATGATAAACACAAAAGGCAAAAAATCAAAATGCATCCAGATTCTTTTGTCTAATGCCATGCGTTTTTCATAACCCCTAATCTTATGGTTTTAATGTTAATTTCTTGATTGTATCCAAGTTGAGATAATTCTCCTTAAAGAGAGAGGTTATCATGTCAACTTCACCAGGCAAATTGACTTCGCCCGTCTCATCATTGAAGCACCTTTCTAGCACTTTCAAATACGCAAACCCAATGCCTTCTGTGATAACAGCAGCGGTTGCACCCCCTGCAACACTCCCCACAACAGGAATGAATTTAAGGAAACCATTAACGAGCGTTCTCCCCACTTGCGCAACAGCGGTTACGCCTAACAATCCTGCGACCAAACTCGCACCCACAGATTTATCCAAATCCATTCCAAAAGCGTCATTCATTTTATAAATCATTCCTGCTTGAATGGGCGCGATAGCGAACGCATCGCTAAAGGGTATGGGGATAAGCCCAGCCGCTCCAGCCGCTCCTGATGCAACATGGATAATGGTTTTACATTTCTCTATCATGGCTTGTTTTCTTGCTTGGATATTAGCTTTTTGAATCAGTAAGAAATGGTTTTGTTTGTTTTTATTAGCTTCTATCAAGCATTTTTTCGTTTCATCTACCAATTCTTCTAAACCTTCAACAGGGACTTTCAACCCCCTAAATGAAAAGGCAACGGAATTGACTCTCACATAAGCTTTGACAAAACCTTTAAACCCCCATTCTTTATCTATGATTTCTTTAGTTTCTTTAACAAACGCATCGCCGGCTTTTTCTTGTGTGTTTGTGGAAACGACAATCGTTGGGATATTCCAATCTTTAGCGAAGCTTAATAACTCTCTCTCTCTCTTGAACCCTACTAGAAGTCTCCTTAACGCACAGATACGCCACATCAATAGCCTCTTTTTCATTAAGCGTTTTAAAAGAATCTTCCATTTCTTTTTTAATGCTTTGCATGGTGTCGTGGTAATCTGCAGCTTCAATGCATTTAGTGTCCCATAAAATCAAGCCTTTTTCTTCATCAATGTATTTTTCAAGGTGCTGAGTGATGGGTTTTCCTACACCTGCTTTAGCGATTTCTTTACCAAAGAGAGCGTTAATGAGCGAGCTTTTACCCACCCCAGTAGCTCCCATGAGCAAAATATTCATGATTGGTTTTTCTTTTTTGATGTGTTCAAGCATCTTGCTCATGTTCAATCCTCCCTCTTTCCCATCAAGCGTGAATGAGTCGCCTAAAAAGCCACGCAAAATGCCGTTCAGTTTATCATGCCCGTTATGTTCCATTAGAACCCCTTTAAAAATGATTTGAGTCACAAAATGTTGTCGCACCGATTATAGCGTATTCAAATAATGAAATAGGATTTTTTTAAGGTTTTGAGTAGAATAATGGTTTTTAAAAATGCAAAAAAAGAGTTTGAATGCAAAAAGTTTTCATCGCCCCTACCCATTACAAACGCATTGATGAATTTTTAGCCAAAGAATTGCAAATTTCTAAAAACCAGGTATTGAATTTGATTAAAGAAGGGTTAGTGTTTTGTCAAAAAAAGGAGGTCAAAAAAGGGGGGCTAGCCTTAAAAGAGGGCGATGAAATCACGCTTTTAACGCCCAAAATCGCGCCCAAACCCTTAAAAAAAGAGCTTGATTTAGAAATAGAAGTTATTTTTGAAGATGAAGACTTGTTAGTGTTGAATAAGCCCCCTAATCTAGTCGTCCATAAAGCCCCAAGCGTGAAAGAGCCTACTTTAGTGGATTGGTTGGAATCTAAAAATTACGAGCTTTCTAATCTGGGCTTAAAAGAGCGCTATGGGATTGTGCATCGTTTGGATAAGGATACGAGCGGAGGGATTGTCATCGCTAAAAACAATTTTACCCATGTTCATTTGAGCGAGCAACTCAAAACTAAAATGATGGGGCGCTATTATATCGCCTTGCTTTCAACGCCCTTAAAAGAAGAAAAAATGAGCGTGGAATGCTATTTGGCAAGAAACCCCAATAACCGCTTAAAAATGATAGCGCTCAAAGCGGCTAAAAAAGAAAAAAGCCGCTATTCTAAAAGCGAATTTACTAGCTTGCTGACTTCTCAAAATGGCATGGATTTGATAGGGGCTAAACTATTCACTGGGCGCACGCACCAGATCAGAGCGCATTTAGAATATTTGAACAGACACATCATAGGCGATAATCTTTACGGGCTTAATGGGGCGCTTTCTAAAGAAGAAATAAGAATCATGCTGCATGCCTATTTGATAGAGTTCAAACACCCTAGAAGCGAGCAAAAACTGCGCTTTAAAGTTCCCCTATTAAAGGATATGTTAGAATATCTTAAAAAAGTTTTTAACAAGGAGAATTTAGATGAGGTCTTGGATGAAGAAAAAATACTTCACGCTTTTATTGCAAAGTAGTGTGGTATTAGCGGTTTTTATAGGGTGTTCTTCTACCAGGAATCATACTTTTTCAGCCCTTAACAATCAAGAAAATATAGATACTAAGCTTCCGGTAGTTTATTCTATTAAAACCATTAACGATGTGAGTTCAGTGGGCTTTGAATGGCCTAAAATCGCTGATACTTATGACATTGATGGGTTTATTTTGTATCGTTTGAAAAAAGACTCCAAGCTTAAAAGAATCGCCACGATTAAAAACCCTTATGCGACCCATTATTATGATGAGGGGCTAGAAACAGAGAGTTCTTACACTTACCAACTCGCTACTTACAAGGGCGATAAAATCTCTAACCTTTCAGACCCCATTCTAGTAAAAACCTCTTTTATCAATCCTGTAGAAAGCGTTTTTGCAAGCCTTGAATACCCTAAAAGCGTGAAAGTCTTTTGGAGCCCGCACCCAAATCCCAGCGTTTCAAGATACATCATTCAAAGGCAGAATAAAGACGGCAAATTTTTAAATGTAGGGGCTGTAAAAAACCGCTTGTTTGTGGAGTTTTTTGATAAAGATTTAGAGGATGGGAAAAAATACCGCTACCAAGTCATCGCTGAAAATTTCATGGGGGATAAATCCAGGCCTAGCGTGATAGTGGAGGGGAAAACCAAAGACTTACCCAAAGAAATCACTAATGTTAGAGTGAGCCAAAACCTCACACGACACATTGAATTGAGTTGGGACAAATCCACCCAAGAAGATGTGATAGCTTATCGCATTTACGCTTCCAATAACCGCAACGATAAATACAAATTCATCGCTCAAACCACCAACACTTCCTATGTAGATAAAATAGAAAAAGACAACCTTACGCGCTATTATAAAGTCGTTGCCGTAGATAAAACGCATCTTGAAGGGGCATTACCCAAAGAGCCTGCAATGGGTGAGACCGCTGACAGGCCCGAAGCCCCTATCATCACTAAAGGGACTATTCAAGACTCTTCAGCCCTCATTCAATGGGAAAATAACCCAAGCGCCAAAATAGCCACTTATGCGGTGTATCGTTTTGAAGCCAACTCTAAAACCCCTTTGCGCTTTGGGAATATCACCAAAAACCAATTCGTGGATAAGGACATGAAAGTGGGCGTGGCTTATCGCTATCAAGTGGTGAGCGTGGATAAAGATGGTTTAGAGTCGCACCCAAGCAAAGAAGTGCGTTTGTTTTTAGAGCGCTAAAAGGGTTTTAATGCCCCATTTTTTAGCCAAGCTGGATTTTAAACCTTTAGAATACCCCTTAATTGAGGGGGATTTTTGTTTTCATAGGGAATTTTTAAGCTTAAAACACCCTACTAAAAGCTGTGTGTATGCGAGTTTTAAGGATCATATTTTTTTATTGCAAAAAATCCAACGAGCGAATGATTTTTTAATCAAAAGCGAAAAAGCAACGCCCTTAAAAAGAGAGGTTTTAAAACAAGCTTTAAGGATTTATTCGCAATCTTTTGAGGTCATTTCGCATAATTTGCAAGAAAATTCTAAACATGCGAGCGGAAAAAAAGCCCTTGATTTAGAGGCTTTTGAAGACTTTATTCAAAAAAATCAAGCCCCTATTTTAGCCGAAATTGGTTTTGGGAGCGGTAGGCATTTGATAGAATTAGCCAAAAACAACCCCACTAAAACATGCTTAGGGATAGAGATTCACACCCCCTCTATCGCGCAAGCGTTAAAGCAAATTGAATTGTTGGATTTAAAAAATCTGTACATCTTGCAAGGCGATGGCCGTTTGATTTTAGAGAGCATGCCAAATCACAAATGCGAGAAAATTTTTGTGCATTTCCCTGTGCCATGGAATGAGAAAAAACACCGCCGGGTGCTAAGCGAAAAGTTTTTAAACGAAGCTTTAAGGGTTTTAAAGCCTAGAGGGTTTTTGGAATTACGAACCGATGATAGCCTTTATTTTGAAGACAGCTTGAAATTAGCCCTAAAAAACCTTAAATGCGAGATAGAAATCAAAAAAAACGCTCAAATACCGGTTATCAGCAAGTATGAAGCGCGTTGGAATAAACTCAAAAAAGATATTTATGATTTAAGAATTTATTCTTTAGAATTAAATGAAACCCCTTTTGATAACCATGCATTTGATTTTTCTTTTGATACAATAACAATGAGTAAAAAGAGCGTTAAAACGATTTTAAAAACCAAAAAAATCATCCAAGAGGGGTATTTTGTGCATGTTTGTAATATTTATGAGGATAAGGGGGATTTTTTAGTGGAATTGAGTATGGGGGATTTTGATTGGCCTGTGCGTTTGTTTGTTTTATTAACAGAAAATCAGATTTTTTACCTCAATAAAAGCCCCTTAAAAACCTTAAACAACCACAAAGCGCATCTTTTACTTCAAAATATCCTAAGCCAAAAGGAATTGGATGAGTGTGATCATCGCAGCGAACAATCTATGCTTACAATACCAGCAAAATGAACCGGTCATCAAGCATGCTAATTTACGCATCAAACGCAAGGATTTTGTGTTCATTTCAGGGCCTAGCGGGAGCGGTAAAAGCACGCTTTTGCGATCGTTTTATGGGGATTTAAAACTTTTTAGCGGTAAATTAGAAGTTTGCAACATCAACATGAACAACGCTTCAAAAGCAACGATTTTGGATTTGCGTAAAAATATTGGCGTGGTTTTCCAAGATTATAAATTGATCCAAGATTACACGATTGAGCAAAACATCAAACTGCCCATGGTGATTTGTGGCGTTAAAAAAGAAGAATGCCATTTGCAGCTAGAAAAACTTTTAGGGCATATTGATTTACGCCATAAGGCTAACCGCTACCCCAAAGAGCTCAGCGGGGGCGAACAACAGCGAGTGGCTATGGCTAGGGCTATGGCGAACTGCCCTGAACTCATTTTAGCCGATGAGCCTACCGGGAATTTAGACGATTATTCTAGCGATAAAATCTGGAGCCTATTAAGGGGCATGAACACGCAATTAAACGCTACGATCGTGGTGGTTACGCACAAATTCCCTAAAAATTTTAGCGCTTATCACCGAAAATTTTACATAGAAGATGGGGAAGTTTATGAATACTCTTAAAAAGCATTTAGCCTTTATCATTCCCCTAGTAGCGTTATTGTTTAGCTTGGAGTGTGTGTTATTTATCAATCAAGCGATCGAACAGAAAGAAAAAAAATTGATTGAAGATTATTCGGTCGTGTTAGCCAGCACGCAAAAATTAAGCTTGGAATTGTTGCGTCAAAATTTTAACGAAATCATAGCGTTAAAAGAAATTGATCCTAATTATTCTTTAGAGCCTCTTCAAAAAACTTTAGGCACAGACGGGCTTAAGGAATTAAAAAAAAATTTACCCTTTTTTTATTCTTTACAACTTTCCACATTCCCCACTCAAGAGCGTTTAGAAAACATTAAAGAAAAATTGCTCAAAATCCCTGGCGTTCAAAAAGTTGAAGTCTTTGCCAAAACTTACATGCAAGTGTATGATCTCTTGAGTTTTATTAAAGCAGCGGTCTATATCTTTGCGTTAGTGGTCTTTGTTTTATCGGTTTTATTGATGTTTAAGCAAGTCCGCATCTGGATCTATCAATACCATGAGAGGTTAGAAATCATGGATTTATTAGGGGCTTCGGTGTCTTTTAAAAACGGGTTTTTGTATAAAATAGCTTTAATGGATTCTCTAATCGCTAGTTTTTTAGCCCCCATGCTCATGCTTTATATCACTTCGCAAAAAGGTTTTGAAAAAACGATGGATACTTTGGGTATTATAGGAGGCGCGTTTGTTTTAAACCATTTTTTATGGGGACTGCTTTTTAGCCTTGTAGTCTCATTTGTTTCTGTTTTACTTGTAGCTTGGAGGACTAGACATGTATAAATTAGGAATATTTTTATTAGCCACCTTACTATCAGCTAACACGCAAAAAGTGAGCGATATTGCTAAAGATATCCAGCACAAAGAAACCCTTTTGAAAAAAACCCATGAAGAAAAAAACCAATTGAACAGCCGTTTGAGTTCTTTGGGCGAAGCGATCCGCTCTAAAGAGCTTCAAAAAGCTGAGATGGAGCGCCAAATGATCGCTTTAAAAAAGAGTCTTGAAAAAAATCGTAACGAAAGTTTGGCGCAAGAAAAAGTCCTAACCAACTACCGCAAGTCTTTAGATCATTTGCAAAAACAACGATCATTTTTACAAAAGAGGGTCTTTGATACGCTTTTAGAGGATTTTCTTTTTTCACAAGCCTTAAAGGGGCAGAATTTAGCCTCTTCTAATGATGTGATTTTACAAGTAGCGTTTGAAAACTTGCACCAAAACACTCTGTCTAAAATGTCGCAACTAAGCCAAGAAGAAAAGGAACTCAATACGCAAGCCTTAAAAGTCAAAAGCAGCATTCAAAAAATCTCATCTGTCATAGACGAGCAAAAAAATCGTGAAGTAACCTTAAAATCCTTGAAAACCGAACAAGATAAGCTCATTTTAAGCATGCAAAAAGATTATGCGATCTATAACCAACGCCTAACCCTTTTAGAAAAAGAGCGCCAGAATTTAAACGCCCTTTTAAAACGCTTGAATATCATCAAACAAAACAGAGAAAATGAAGAAAAAGTCAGTTTGAAAAAATCTTCTCAAGCCTTAGAAGTCAAACAAGTAGCGAGCTCTTATCAAAATATCAACACCACGAGCTATAACGGGCCAAAAACGATCGCCCCTTTGAATGATTATGAAGTGGTGCAAAAATTTGGCCCCTATATTGACCCGGTTTATAATTTAAAAATTTTTAGCGAGTCTATTACGCTAGTGTCAAAAACCCCAAACGCTTTGGTGCGTAATGTTTTGGACGGGAAAATCGTGTTCGCTAAAGAAATCAACATGCTTAAAAAAGTCGTTATCATTGAGCATAAAAACGGCATCCGCACGATTTATTCTCAATTGGATAAAATCGCCCCCACCATTAAAAGCGGCATGCGGATCCAAAAAGGCTATGTTTTAGGGCGCATTGATCAACGCTTGGGCTTTGAAGTTACCATGAGAGAAAAACACATCAACCCCTTAGAACTCATCGCGCGCAATTAAGATTTAACAAATCATTTTTATTGCCGATATTGGCTAAAGAGTTTATGCAAACAAATAAATCACTATACTTGTAGGCATGGAAAAATTTGGAGGTTTTTATGGTCAATGAAGTTCAAGGGATTGGGATTCCCACATCTCACACAAGCGTTCAAACAACCCCCACAAAAGAGATCAGTCGCGCAAACACTATAAACACTATTGATGAATCCAAGACAACAATAGACCCTGATCAATACAAACCCAAACTAGAATTATTGAGCGAGCGTCTGAACGAAGAAATGAAACGCATTGGCACGGATATTAATTTTAGTTATAACGATACGATCAAAGGGTTAGTGGTTTCAGTCAAAGACGCTAATGGGGATAAGGTGATAAGAGAAATACCCTCTAAAGAAGCCGTGGAGCTTATGCAAAGAATGCGCGATGTGATAGGCATTATCTTTGATAAAAGAGGCTAAACATTAGAGGTAAAACATGGCAATAGGTTCATTAAGCTCATTAGGGCTTGGCAGTAAGGTTTTGAATTACGATGTGATTGACAAGCTTAAGGACGCTGATGAAAAAGCGTTAATCGCCCCCTTAGACAAGAAAATGGAGCAAAATGTTGAAAAGCAAAAAGCCCTTGTAGAAATTAAAACGCTCCTTTCATCTCTAAAAGGCCCGGTTAAAACGCTTTCAGATTATTCCACTTATATCAGCCGAAAAAGCAATGTTACAGGCGATGCGTTGAGCGCGAGCGTGGGGGCTGGCGTGCCTATCCAAGATATTAAGGTGGATGTGCAAAATTTAGCGCAAGGCGATATTAACGAATTAGGAGCGAAATTTTCTTCAAGAGATGATATTTTTAGCCAAGTGGATACCACGCTCAAATTTTACACGCAAAACAAGGACTACGCCGTTAATATTAAAGCAGGAATGACTTTAGGCGATGTGGCTCAAAGCATCACGGACGCTACCAACGGCGAAGTGATGGGCATTGTGATGAAAACAGGAGGGAATGACCCCTACCAATTAATGGTGAATACCAAAAACACCGGCGAAGACAACCGCATCTATTTTGGCTCACACCTCCAATCCACGCTCACTAACAAGAACGCCCTTTCTTTGGGGGTTGATGGAAGCGGAAAAAGTGAAGTGAGTTTGAATTTAAAGGGGGCTGATGGGAACATGCATGAAGTCCCCATCATGCTAGAACTCCCTGAAAGCGCTTCTATCAAACAAAAAAACACCGCGATCCAAAAAGCGATGGAGCAGGCTTTAGAAAATGACCCTAATTTTAAAGATTTGATCGCTAATGGGGATATTTCCATAGACACTCTTCATGGGGGGGAATCTTTAATCATTAATGACAGGCGTGGGGGAAACATTGAAATTAAAGGGAGCAAGGCTAAAGAGCTTGGGTTTTTGCAAACCACCACCCAAGAAAGCGATTTGTTAAAAAGCTCTCGCACCATAAAAGAGGGTAAATTAGAAGGGGTGATTAGCTTGAATGGCCAAAAACTGGATTTGAGCGCTTTAACCAAAGAGGGCAACACCAGCGAAGAAAACACAGACGCTATCATTCAAGCGATCAACGCTAAAGAAGGCTTGAATGCGTTTAAAAACGCCGAAGGCAAGCTTGTGATCAATTCTAAAACCGGAATGCTCACCATTAAGGGCGAGGACGCTTTAGGCAAGGCCAGTTTGAAGGATTTGGGTTTGAGCGCTGGTATGGTGCAATCTTATGAAGCTTCACAAGACACGCTTTTTATGTCTAAGAATTTGCAAAAAGCGAGCGATTCAGAATTCACTTATAATGGGGTGAGCATCACACGCCCCACTAATGAGGTCAATGATGTGATTAGCGGGGTTAATATCACTTTAGAGCAAACCACAGAGCCTAATAAACCTGCCATTATTAGCGTGAGCAGGGACAATCAAGCCATTATAGACAGCCTTAAAGAATTTGTCAAAGCCTATAATGAGCTTATCCCTAAACTAGATGAAGACACTCGTTATGATGCTGACACTAAAATCGCTGGGATTTTTAACGGCGTGGGCGATATTCGCGCGATTCGATCTTCTCTTAATAATGTGTTTTCTTATAGCGTGCATACGGACAATGGGGTAGAAAGCTTGATGAAATACGGGCTTAGTTTGGACGATAAGGGCGTGATGAGTTTAGATGAGGCTAAATTGAGTAGTGCCTTAAATTCTAATCCTAAAGCGACTCAAGATTTTTTCTATGGGAGCGATAGCAAGGATATGGGGGGCAGAGAAATCCACCAAGAGGGCATTTTTTCTAAATTCAATCAAGTCATCGCCAACCTCATAGATGGAGGGAACGCTAAATTAAAGATTTATGAAGATTCCCTAGACAGAGACGCTAAAAGCTTAACCAAAGACAAAGAAAGCGCTCAAGAGCTTTTAAAAACCCGCTACAACATCATGGCGGAACGCTTTGCGGCTTATGATAGCCAAATTTCTAAAGCCAATCAAAAATTCAATTCCGTGCAAATGATGATCGATCAAGCGGCGGCTAAAAAGAATTAAAAAAACCAAGAATTATCAATTTTAAAGGATAAAGGAACATTATGCAATACGCTAACGCTTATCAAGCCTACCAGCATAACCGAGTGAGTGTGGAGTCCCCGGCAAAACTCATTGAAATGCTTTATGAAGGGATTTTAAGATTTTCTTCGCAAGCCAAACGCTGTATTGAAAATGAAGACATTGAAAAAAAGATTTATTATATTAACAGGGTTACGGATATTTTCACAGAATTGTTGAATATTTTAGATTATGAAAAAGGGGGGGAAGTGGCGGTGTATCTTACAGGCTTATACACCCATCAAATCAAAGTTTTAACGCAGGCGAATGTGGAAAATGATGCGAGTAAGATTGATTTGGTGTTGAATGTGGCTAGGGGGTTGTTAGAAGCATGGAGGGAAATCCATTCAGATGAACTCGCCTAACATGTTATTAGATTCCTTTAAAATCGCTCTTGTTAAAAAAGATTCTAAACTCGCCTTTTCATTGATAGAGCGCCTTTCTTTAGAACAAATAAAAAGCTTGGATTTAGACACGCTTTTAAGCCTTAAGGAAATGATAGCCCAAAGCATTGAATTATTAGAAAAAGAAAAAGAAGAACTGCAATCACAAATGCATAAGGCTAAGAAGATTCAAAAATTTTTGTCTTAGATTTTTTAAACTACGATACAATAAAAGCACTATTTTTATTGAAGGCTAAAGATTGTCTGAACCCATAGATAGATTCACGCGCATAAGGTGGTTGTTTAAAAACGATTTTGAAAAAATCCGCCAACAAAGGGTTTTAATCTGTGGTGTGGGGGGCGTTGGGGGCTTTGCACTAGACGCTTTGTATCGTGTGGGGATAGGGCAAATCACTATCATTGACAAAGATGTGTTTGATGTTACCAATCAAAACCGCCAGATTGGCTCAGAAAGGATAGGAGAATCTAAAGTGTTGGTGTTGCAAGATCTCTATAAGGGCATTCAAGCTTTGAATTTGCATATAGATGAAGCGTTTTTAAATTCATTTAATTTTAGAGATTATGATTACATTTTAGATTGCATGGACGATTTGCCTATTAAAACAAGCTTAGCGATAAAGTGTCAAAATTTCGCTTACGGGAAATTTATCAGCTCTATGGGGAGCGCGAAACGCTTGAACCCTAAACACATCCAAGTAAGGAGCGTGTGGGAAAGCTATGGCGATAAATTCGGGCGTAAATTTAGGGATTTTTTAAAAAAACGCCGTTTTAAAGGGGATTTTAAAGTGGTTTTTAGCCCTGAAATTCCGCATTGCATAGAGCTTGGGAGTTTTAATGCGGTTACAGCGAGTTTTGGTTTGCAAATAGCGAGTGAAGTCGTGCAAGACATTATTAAATAAGATATTATCAACAATGAAAGGAAGTGGAATGAAAGATTACGAAGACGAATTGGAAGATTTTGAAGAAGAAGAATTAGAGGGCTTTGAAGAAGAAGATGAAGAGTATGGGGATTATAAGAATGTCTATGATGATGACGATTATGAAGACTATAACTCTGATTATGAAGAAGAGTGAAAAATGATTTGTGCGAGCGTCCTCCAGCATGCTTATTGCGGCTCTAGAAAAAAAAACCATAGAGCATACAGCGAACTTGCTTGAACAAGCGCTAAAAAAACACCCTAAGACCAATTTGGTGGTGTTGCAAGAATTGAACCCTTATAGTTATTTTTGCCAGAGCGAAAACCCTAAATTTTTTGATTTGGGCGAATATTTTGAAGAAGATAAGGCTTTTTTTAGCGCTTTAGCTCAAAAATTTCAAGTGGTGCTTATCGCTTCTTTGTTTGAAAAGCGCACTAAAGGGTTGTATCACAATAGCGCTGTTGTGTTTGAAAAAGATGGATCAATCGCTGGAGTGTATCGCAAAATGCACATTCCTGATGACCCAGGATTTTATGAAAAATTTTATTTCACGCCGGGGGATTTGGGCTTTGAGCCTATCACTACAAGCGTGGGGAAATTAGGGCTTATGGTGTGCTGGGATCAGTGGTATCCTGAAGCAGCAAGGATTATGGCTTTAAAAGGGGCAGAAATTTTAATCTATCCTAGCGCGATAGGGTTTTTAGAAGAAGACTCTAATGAAGAAAAAAAGCGTCAGCAAAACGCATGGGAGACGATCCAAAGAGGGCATGCGATCGCTAATGGCTTGCCTTTGATTGCGACTAACAGAGTGGGCGTGGAGTTAGATCCTAGCGGCACGATTAAGGGGGGCATTACTTTTTTTGGCTCTAGTTTTGTGGTGGGGGCTTTGGGCGAGTTTTTAGCTAAAGCGAGCGATAAAGAAGAGATTTTGTATGCGGAAATTGATTTAGAACGCACCGAAGAAGTGCGCCGAATGTGGCCGTTTCTAAGAGACAGGCGCATTGATTTTTATAACGATTTGTTAAAACGCTATATTTAATCAGTCAATCAGTTTAAAATTTAAGGTTAGAAAGGGTTAAACATGGTAAATGCAATTTTTTGCGCTAAACAAGCGCAAAAATTCTATCATTTTTGCACGGTATCTTTATTTTAACAAGGAGCAAAAATGCTAGAAAATAGCTCTGTATGGAGCAATCCTGCCTTTGTGGCCATCATTTGCATGTGCGTTCTTAGCCTTTTAAGGCTCAATGTCATGCTTTCTATGATTAGCGCGACTCTCATAGCAGGGCTTATGGGAGGGCTTGGAATCACAGAGAGTTTTAATGTGATGATAGACGGCATGAAAGGCAATTTAAACATCGCTTTAAGCTACATCCTTTTAGGGGCTTTAGCGGTAGCGATCGCTAAAAGCAATCTCATTAAAGTCGCTTTGAGTAAATTAATAGGCTTAATGGATTACAAGCGATCCACTTTTTGCTTTTTGATCGCTTTCATCGCATGTTTTTCGCAAAATTTAGTGCCAGTGCATATCGCTTTTATCCCTATTTTAATCCCTCCTCTTTTGCATTTAATGAACCGGCTAGAATTGGATAGAAGAGCGGTCGCTTGCGCTTTAACCTTTGGCTTGCAAGCCCCCTACTTAGTGCTTCCTGTAGGGTTTGGCTTGATCTTTCAAACCACCATTTTAGAGCAATTAAAAGCTAATGGCGTTAGCACCACCATAGCGCAAATCACAGGAGTGATGTGGATAGCGGGGTTAGCGATGGTTGTTGGGTTGCTTTTAGCGGTATTAACGCTATACAAAAAACCCAGGCACTACAAAGAAAAATCTTTTGATATAGAAAATTACGCCTCGCTTCAATTAAACTACCATGACTACTTGACTTTTATAGGGATTGTCGTGGCGTTTGTGATCCAATTGGCCACCGATTCGATGCCCTTAGCCGCCTTTTTAGCGTTAGCGATTATCTTACTAGGCCGTGGCATTAAGTTTAAAGAAACAGACTCTTTAATGGACGATAGCGTGAAGATGATGGCGTTTATCGCTTTTGTGATGTTAGTGGCTAGTGGGTTTGGAGAAGTGTTGCAAAAAGTGCATGCGATAGAGGGCTTAGTGAATGCGATCACAAGCGTAGTCCAAGGGAAGCTTTTAGGGGCTTTTTTAATGCTTGTTGTAGGGCTTTTTATCACTATGGGGATAGGGACTTCTTTTGGCACTATTCCTATCATCGCTGTGTTTTATGTCCCTTTATGCGCGAAATTAGGTTTTAGCATAGAATCTACGATTTTACTCATCGGCATAGCCGCAGCTTTAGGCGATGCAGGCTCACCGGCTAGCGATAGCACCATGGGGCCCACTTGCGGGCTTAACGCAGACAACCAACACAATCATATTTATGACACATGCGTGCCGACTTTTTTAGTCTATAACCTCCCTTTGATTGTTTTTGGAGTTCTTGGAGCGTTACTATTAGGCTAATCTATCAAGTTAAGAAAATCTTTTCTTTAGCCTTACCCTCTGGGGTCAATGCTTTTTTAGATGTGCTGGTGGTCGCACTCTCGGTTTTTTTTGTGGGCAAGATTTCGCACCATCACATTGTGGCTTTAGGGGTGGGCTTGCAATTTTTGATGCTTTTTTATGGCATCAACACGATTTTATACACCGGCACTAACGCCATTCTTTCTAGGCTTGTGGGGGCTAGGGATTTTACTCAAATCAACCACGCTTTTTCAAGTATTTTTATAGGGGCGTTTGTGATCTGTTTGGGCGTGCTGTTTGTTTCTTATTTTTTGATTGAGCCTTTTTTAAATTGGATGCAATTACAAGATCCTTCGCGCCAATTGACGCAAGATTATTTAGAAGTCTTAGTCATTGCGCTACCGAGTATTTTTTTAAAAAATGTTTTAGTTTCAGCGCTCGCTAGTTTTTCAGACACCCTAACCCCCTTTATTGTCAAAATCATCATGGTCATAGCATGTATTTTTTTAAATCAAGCCTTGATTTTTGGGGATTTTGGTTTTAAAGAAATGGGGATTGTAGGCTCTGCTTTAGCGAATGTGGTTGTTTCTTATTTGGAATTACTCGCGCTTGGCGTTTGGATACAAATCAAAAAAATCCCTTTAAAATTCAAAATAACCTTTCATTTTTCTTTTTTAAAAACCATGTTTAGAGTGGGTTGGCCGGCCGGGTTTGAGCGCTTATTGAGCTTATTTTCTTTAATTCTCTTATCCAAATTTGTAGCGAGCTATGGGGATAAGGTGTTAGCGGGCATGCAAATAGGCATTAGGGTTGAAACCTTTTCGTTCATGCCCGGATTTGGGTTTATGATCGCAGCGATGGTTTTAACAGGGCAAAATTTAGGAGCGAACAAGCCAAAGATCGCCACAGAATACGCGCATTTGATTTTAAAAATCTCTATGGGTTTAATGGGGGTTTTAGGGATTGTTTTAGTCTTATTCGCTAAAGAATTTGCGAGCCTTTTCTCTCAAGATGAAGAAGTCTTAGAAGTGGCGCGATCTTATTTGATCGCTGTGGGTCTCTCTCAAGCCCCCTTAATTGGGTATTTTGTGCTAGATGGAGTTTTTAGAGGGGCTGGCATTTCTAAAGTCTCACTATATATTAACACCCTAAGCTTATGGGGGTTAAGGATCATGCCCATTTACTTGCTTTTAATTCATCATTTTAAGGTGGAATTTATTTTTGTGGTGATCGCATCAGAAACTTTTTTGCGCTCATTCATCTATTATAAAGTTTTTTCTAAAGGCATATGGAAAAGGTGCGGGAAAAAGGCTTAAAAATACTTATTGCTTGAGTGTGGCTGTCGTTTTGAAACGATTTTCTCGCACCACTTGCACGCCCACTTCGCCCACATACTGAGCGCTCTCTTCTATCTTTTTAGCGATCTTTCTGGCAATAATAGGCACTTGATTGTCCCTAACTTGGTTGGATTTGACAATCACTCTTAATTCTCGCCCGCTCTCCATCGCATACGCCTTTTCCACCCCATCAAATTCTAGCGCGATCTCTTCTAAAGCTTGCATGCGTTTAGCGTATTCTTCATCGCTCTTTCTCCTAGCCCCAGGACGCCCTGCTGAAAGCGCATCAGCCGCGCACACGCTCGCGCACTCCACGCTCAAAATCTCTTCATGCCCATGGTGGGCATAAATCGCATTGATCACAACCGGATCTTCTTTATGGCGCTTGCACACCTCAACGCCTAAATTCACATGGTCTCTCCCAAGCTCTTGGGTGAGCGCTTTACCAATATCATGCAAAATACCGGCTCTTCTGGCGAGCTTTTTATCCCCCCCAAGCTGTTCTGCAATCAGGCCGGCTAAAAGAGCGACTTCTTTAGAATGCTGTAAGGCATTTTGCCCAAAACTGGAGCGGTAACGCATTTTGCCTATTAAAATTTTAAGCTCATCTTCCATAGCCCCAAGCTCCAATTCTAACACCACGCTCTCCCCTTCAGAAAGCAATTCTCTTTCCATGTTGTGCGCGACTCTATGATAAATCTCTTCAATCCTGTTAGGCTGGATACGGCCGTCTTCTATTAAAATTTTAAGCGTCTCGCTCGCTACTTCACGCCGATAAAGATTGAAACTAGACAAACACAATTCGCTGCTATCTTCGCTAAATTCTATATCCACCCCGCTGACCTTTTTAAACGCTTCAATGTTTTTCCCGTCTTTGCCTATCACACGACCGATATAATCTGAGCAAGGCAAAGCGATGCGAGTTGTTAAATTCTCTGTTGCATAATTACCCGCAAAACGGGCTGTCGCTTCCGCTAAAATAGCATACGATTTTTTCTTGCCCTCTTCTTTGGCTTCTTTTTCATAACGCCTGATTAACGCGCTTTTTTGGGCTTCTAATTCTTCTTCTAATTGCTCTAAAATCATGCTTTTAATTTCATCTTTAGTGTAAGCCATGTAATTGAGCATCGCATCTAGTGCTTTGGCTTGAGCTTCTTTACAAACAGCGTGCTGTTTTTTGAAATTTTCCCTCTCTTGTTCTAAAATTTGGCGTTCTTTTTCAAGCTCTTTTTTTTCCTTTTCCAAATAGCGTTTTTCATCTCTTACAAATTCTTTGTGCTGCGCTTCTAAATGCTTCAAATGCACTTCTTTTTTATCAAAATGGGTTTGGAGTTGCAAGTTCTTGTTTTCATATTGCTGTTGCAATTTGCATTCTTGGCTTTTCATGCGCATCTCTTCAGCTTCCACAAAAGATTTCGCTTGAAACTCCATTAATTTGGCTTTAGCTGAAGCGCTTTTTAAAGTGGCTTGCCCTCTAGCATAATAGATCTTTTTCATCACATAATACATGACTAGAGCGGTAATCAAACACGCTACTAAGACTTCTAATGAAATGTAAATTAACCCGTTGCTCATAATGTTTCCTTCTATTATTCTTCATAACGATACGAGCATTCATATAAAGATCCGCTTCAATGTCATAGGCGTCTGTAAGAACACCATTAGCTAGCGCTAACTCCCTACTCACAAACACGATTAAGGGGCGTTTTAGTCGCCTTTTGAATAATTGGGGCAAACTCCTATCATACATGCCTAGCCCAAAACCCACGCGCCTAAAGCTTGTATCCATTCCTAAAATCGGCACGACAATACAATCTAATTCCCGCTTATAATAGCACGACAAACTCGGCTCATCAAACCACCCCAAACGCTTTAAGGGCAACCTAAAGGGTGCGATAGTAAAACCCTCTTTAGAAAAATGAGTGCCTTTTTTGATGCTTTTAGGCAACCACACGCGCTTATTTTTTTGTCTTAACTTCAAAATCAAAGGCCTAATGTCAAGCTCATGCCCTAACGGGCTATACAATAAAATATTTTGATAATCTTTGAGTTTCCAAAACAAAAGCTTGCAAGCCAATTTATCCCTGACTGCTTTATCTTTGGTTGGTTTAGCCCTTTTCAAGCGTTCTTTACAAAAATCTCTAAAAATCGTTTTAATGGTTATAATCCTTAAATTTTAGACTTACATTATAGTATAATTTTAGGTTATTAGTTACCATTTTATTATTCTTAAGGATGTGTTTATAATGAGAATTAAGGCTTATTTTTTGCGTTTTATCGCGCTGGTTTTTATCGTTTTGTTGGGTTTTAGTGCTTGTAAAAATTCTCAAAAATCTCAAGATTCTCAAAACAATACCCCACAAGAAAATAGCCCTAAAACCTACACCGCTATGGATTTGAATAACCAAGAATACACGATTACAGGCGATTTAGATTCTCTCAATATCAGCCCGGATTCCAACACCCCTACTCTATTAGTTTTAAGCGCTTTAGACGATTTTTTAAAAGATTACGCCCCCAGCTTTAACATCTTAAAAAAAACTTTTAAAGATCGTTTGAGGGTGCTTATTTTACTCAATCAACCCTATTCAAGCGATGAAATCAAAGACTTTAGCGCACATTTTCAAGCTGATTTTATAATTTTAAACCCTAAAGATACCGCTCTTTTTGATCATTTAAAGCATGACTCTTTAAACCATTCTTTTAACATGCTCTTATATTACAAACACCAATTGATCAAAATGTATCAAGGGATCGTGCCAATAGAAATGCTCCAATTTGATATTTCCAATTTAAAGGATTAAAAAACCATGTTTAATTTTTTCAAAAAAATTGTCAATAAAATTAAGGGTGAAGAGATTAAAGAAGAGGCTAAAGAGAAAAAGCGCCAAAGCGTTCCTAAAGAGGAATTAGAAGAAATTTTGATTGGCTTTGACATCCAATACGATTTGATAGAGAGCTTGTTAAAGCATTTAGGCGATTTAATTACGCCCAAGCAACTAGAGGTCGCTTTGTTGCGTTTTGTGCGTGGGGAAAGCTATTATGATAAAACCCGCCTAAAGACCATCACCACAAAACCCTTAGTGCATTTGATCGTGGGGGTTAATGGGGCGGGTAAAACCACAACGATCGCTAAATTAGCCAAGCTTTCTTTAAAACAGCATAAAAAAGCGCTTTTAGGAGCAGGCGATACCTTTAGAGCGGCTGCAGTCAAACAGCTCCAATTGTGGGGTGAAAAGCTTAACATTCAAGTCATTAGCGCCAAAGAAGGGAGCGATCCAAGCTCTTTAGCTTATAACACCATAGAAAGCGCGATCGCTAAAAATATAGATGAAGTTTTTATAGACACCGCCGGGAGGCTGCACAATCAGACCAACCTTAAAAACGAGCTTTCTAAAATCGCGCGCACCTGCTCTAAAGTTTTAAAAGACGCCCCCTTTTATAAATTCCTTATTTTAGACGGCACGCAAGGGAGTTCTGGGCTCACGCAAGCCAAAATTTTCCATGAGACTTTGGCGCTAGATGGCGTGATTATGACTAAGCTTGATGGCACTTCTAAAGGCGGAGCGATTTTAAGCGTGCTGTATGAGTTGAAATTACCCATTCTTTATTTAGGAATGGGCGAAAAAGAAGACGATTTGATCGCTTTTGATGAAGAACGCTTTATAGCAGACTTGGTTGATGCGGTGTTTGTGGAACAATAAATTAAAAATTATTGATTAAGAATAACCCTAAAACTTATATCCATATGGTTTGTCTCTTGCAAAGCGTTACAAACCTCTGCGTTTTTGGTATAAAACTCCTTCAGCGGAATATGGGAATAAATCTTTTTGTGCACTTCATCAATCCTGCAAATTAACGGGCGCGATTCATAAATCTTGCACAGATTGGTTTCTAAATCCAAAAACTTGCACACCCCATTGCCCGCATCAAACCCAATAAGCTCAATAATCCCAGCGATATTTTTACAGCAAAGCCCACAAGAGGTGCAAGGGAAACGATTAAGAGTTGTTCGCTTTTTTGATTCTTCCATGCTCGCTTCTTTTACCCTCTCTTTCACACCCTCTTTTCCTCTTTTAAAGCCTTATAGCTTTAAGAAGTCTTATCGTCTCTTAGATCTTCAAGTTGCACTTGCCTAAATCTAATACCACGCAAGCTATAATTCCCATTTTCTAAGCTATCCGTCTGATCTCGCATGAGATTGAGCGCGTTTTTTGCTTTTTCAGTGAGCTTTTGGTGTTGTTTGTCCATGATAGAGACTTTCAAAAAAGCGCTCAAAGTCATAAGAGTTGAATAAGTAGTAGCTATCTGATCATTTTCTTTTTGATTGTAATGTGAAACATCATAGTTGTGCTTTTTCATCGTGGCGATGGCGTCTTGAGAAAGCGAGAAAAACAGTGCGTCAAATTTTGTGATCTGCCTAGTGAAAAGATCTACCACTTTCCTAACGGCTTGAAGATTATCAACTATTACATCTACTTTTTTGGCGAATGCTTTAACTTGAGAGTGGTAAGCTTTGGCATCGTCTCGCTTTTTTTCCATTTTAGAAGCACTCAAAGCCCCCAAGATAGCGATCACGGGTGCAGCACCAACCCCTCCAATCAACGCCATACTCCCAGCAGCCAACCCACCTCCCAAAGAAATCGCCCCACCACTCATCCAAGCAAGAGCGCCACCAATATGAGACAGCACCGTGCCACCAGCCGCCGCACTTATACCAGTGTATGCACCATAAGTGGCAAGAACTCCAACCGCAACGCCCACGCCACCCAAACTAGCAAGATCCGACAAACCCATCTCTTTACACTTATTGACAACACTTATCGCCTCTGAGACTTGCTCTTGAATGTTTTGCATACCCATATTGTTGATGACAAACTCATGACCCTTCAATTGGTGGAAATGATCCAAAAAGTTTGGAACGCTATGGCTTAAAACATGGAGTTTTTTCTCGCCAAACCTTGCAAAAGCATTCTTGCAACCAGACTCCGCAGACTCAGCCCTCTTCTTTATTGTCTTCTAGCCGTTCCTCTGCTTTTTTGAGTAGGTCTTTGGTTTTGTCGTTGGCACCCTTTGCATCAATCCCTTTTTTAACTCCGTATCCTGCTACCGCTAGGGCTAACCCTCCTAAAATGAATGGTAATGGCATATTTTATCCTTTATGTGTTTATGATATTTCTTAAAGCTTCTAGATTTTCATCAATGCTTTTTTGAAGCTCAGCACGCATGGTTTTCTTTTGTTCTCTTGATAAATCGCTTGCATCAATAAGATCTTCATGGCGGTAGATAAGGCTGAGCGTTTGACCAATATCAATAATTTCTTCAATAACGCCATCTTCAATCCCATGCGTTCTAGCGGCTTGTGCGAATTTCTCACGATCTCTTTGACTGAAAGAACCACCACTTTCTAACGACTTCAGCACTTTGGTTAAGATCACACTTTGACCCATATCTTTTTGTTCTTCCATGATTTCTCCTTTAAATTTCTATTTTTCCACCATTATTCATGAGTTCCAAAAATTCTTGGGTATTATTAAACAAGGGCTTTTGACCTAGTCTTTCTTGAATCTTATTATTGACTCCTATGGCCAAATCTGCATCTCCTGCATAAAGCACCCTCTCAAGATTATTAAAATTCTCATTAAAGAATTTTACATTCCCATGAAAATATTGCTTAAA
This sequence comes from Helicobacter pylori oki112, assembly GCF_000600085.1. Lineage (NCBI taxonomy): Bacteria > Pseudomonadati > Campylobacterota > Epsilonproteobacteria > Campylobacterales > Helicobacteraceae > Helicobacter > Helicobacter pylori. Next base: position 632,441 of record NZ_CP006821.1, on the reverse strand, counting down.
CACTTCCTTAAATTGATTGCGATAGATCTCTAACAGCCTAATACTTTCACAGCATTCTTTTTCAATCTCTATACGCCTTTGGCGTGCCAATTTAGCCTCTTTTAGAGCATCTCGCAAATTTTCACAGAGAGTTTTACTCAGTAATGCACCCACAAAATTTCCAATTATCGCTCCAACTCCAGGAATAGGGATGAATGTTTGACCAACAACTGCCATAGCTTTTGTGCCTAAAATTTTCGTGCCAGTGTGTAACAAACGACAAGAAAGCTCATCATCATCGATCTTTTGAGAACCATAGTCAACGAATATCTTATAACATTCTATGCCAGTTTTTTCTAAGTGCATCACACCTTCTAAGTCTCCATCAAAACTTTGGATTGTTTCGTTTGGACTATTTGAAACCATGTCTTTAAGAAAGGCTACTCTACCATAGCTAAGCACCACATCCTTTGCATCCTTCATGGCTTGATCGAACGCTTCTTTGGAATCCTTGCCATTTCCAACATGTTCATATAAATTCATCAATAATAATTAAATTCATCAATAATAATGGTGCAAATTTTATAAGCATTTTGCTCTCTGTAATATCCACCCCTGCTTCATGAGAGCTTTGTAACGAAATATTTTGCATGTTTTCTAACATGAATTACCCTCTCTTTAGCGGTGTTAATAGGTGAGATTTAAAAAAAGCGAGAAATTTGGGGGATTCTAAAAGGTTTAGGGTAGGCTTATAAGTAACCCCCCCCCCCCAAAAAAAGCCGGAAATAAAAAAGCTAAGGATAAAAAACGCTAGGACTTTTTCCATAAAGACACTCCTTATTGTTCAATCCTAGCCACTATAACCAAAAATCCTAAGCAAACCGCCTTATTTTTAATAAAAAGGTTTAAAATAATAAATATTTTCCTTACCCCCCTGTGTAGTAAAACGCCCTTGTGGGAGTTTCGCTGTTTTTATCATTCCACATGTTTTTTTCTGGTTTATTGATGACAGATTGCTTTAAAAGCCTTTTCATCATTTTTGTATCTTTATTTATGATCGCTTCTTTAGCGTCTATGGCGTCTTGATAGTATAAACATGGGCAAATCTTGCCATCAGAAGCCAAACGGATACGATTGCAAGATTGGCAAAAGTCATCGCTATGCGGAGCGATAATGCCAAATTGATAGCCATTTTCTAGCGTGTAGATTTTAGAAGACCCTTGTTTAGGTTTTTCCATGCCCATAATCTTATATTTTTGAGCGATCAAATCTAAAATTTCTTCCTCTTTCAAGCCTTTAACCAAACTTTTAGCATGCGTATTTTCCATAAATTCAATGTAGCGGATTTGTATACTTCTATTTTTTGCGTATTCCAAAAGCTCTAAGATTTCATCATCATTAACGCTTTTCATCACAACCGTGTTTAATTTGAGTTTTAAACCCGCTTTCAAGGACTCTTCAATCCCTTCTAGCGTATTTTTAAGAGCGTCTTTTTGAGAGATTTTTAAAACCCTATCGCTTTTTAAAGAATCTAATGAAACATTCACCCGTGATAACCCAGCATTTTTTAAATCCTTAGCCATTTTTTTGAGTAAAAAACCATTAGTGCTTAAAACTAACGCTACTTCCTTATTGTAAGCGTGCAGTTTAGCGATAAATTCGTCTAAACCCTTGCGTAATAGCGGCTCCCCACCCGTGATTCTAATTTTTTTAACGCCCTCATCAATAGCGATTTTAAGAAATTCTAAAACATTATCCAAAGGCAATAATTCTTCATCATCAAAAAAATTTAATGGCGTAGCAGGCATGCAATACTGACACCTGAAATTGCATTGCTTGGTTACAGACACCCTAATATAATCAATAACCCTATTAAAACTATCTACTAACACTCCCTTTTCCCTTATGCCCTTTATTTAAGCTTTTAGTGTAACATAATAAACAATGACTTAACAATACTAAACATGGATAGATCTTTTGAAAAACCCTATCATTGATAACATTCCTTGCGTTTTATTAGCTGGGGGCAAAAGCTCTCGTTTTATCATTAATAACATTCAAATCAATAAGGCTCTCATGCCTTTAAAATCGTATTCTAGCCTTTTAGAATACCAATACTCGCGCCTTTTAAAACTTTTCAAACAAGTCATTATCAGCGCTAAAAAATCTTACGAATTAAACGCTCCCTATCTTTTAGAAAAAGAGAGTGGCCTTTTTTCACCCCTTTTTGGCATTCATAACGCTTTTTTAACGCTGCAAACCCCTTATATTTTTTTTATCCCTATAGATACGCCTTTAGTGTCCTTTGAGAGCATCAAGGCTCTTTGTGGGATTAAAAATTTTAGCGTAGTCTATGCTAAAAGCCCTACAAAAGAGCATTATTTGATTTCTCTGTGGCATCAAAATACCCTTAACGCTCTTTTTTACGCTCTTAAAACACAAAATTATCGCCTTAGCGATCTTGTGAAAAATACCTCTTCTGTCGCTATCAGTTTTAATCAAGAAGAAGAATTTTTAAACCTCAACACCCTAAAAGACTATGAATTAGCCGTTCAAATTTTAAAAGAGAGGGCCAATGGCTGAAGAAGAAAAGACCGAACTCCCTAGCACGAAAAAAATCCAAAAAGCCAGAGAAGAAGGCAATGTGCCTAAAAGCATGGAAGTGGTGGGGTTTTTAGGGTTATTGGCCGGGCTAATGAGTATTTTTGTTTTTTTCATATGGTGGGTGGATGGCTTTAGCGAGATGTATCGCCATGTGTTGAAAGATTTTTCCCTAGATTTTAGTAAAGAAAGCGTTCAAGAGCTGTTTAACCAACTAGCTAAAGACACTTTTTTATTGCTTTTACCGATTTTAATCATTTTAATGGTGGTGGCGTTTTTATCCAATGTCTTGCAATTTGGCTGGCTCTTTGCCCCTAAAGTCATTGAGCCTAAATTTTCTAAAATCAACCCTATCAATGGCGTCAAAAACCTTTTTTCTTTAAAAAAGCTCCTTGATGGGAGTTTGATCACTTTAAAAGTTTTTTTAGCTTTTTTTCTGGGGTTTTTCATCTTTTCCTTGTTTTTAGGGGAATTAAACCATGCGGCTCTTTTGAATTTGCAAGGCCAGTTGTTGTGGTTTAAAAGCAAGGCGTTATTACTCATTTCTTCGCTTTTATTTTTATTTTTTGTCTTGGCTTTTGTGGATTTAGTGATCAAACGCCGCCAATACACCAACTCTTTAAAAATGACTAAACAAGAAGTTAAAGACGAATACAAACAGCAAGAAGGGAACCCAGAAATCAAAGCCAAAATCCGCCAAATGATGGTAAAAAACGCCACGAATAAAATGATGCAAGAAATCCCTAAAGCCAATGTCGTGGTTACTAACCCTACCCATTACGCCGTCGCTCTTCAATTTGATGAAGAACACCCTGTGCCTGTGGTGGTGGCTAAAGGCATGGATTATTTAGCCATTAGGATTAAGGGTATCGCTAGAGAGCATGACATAGAAATTATAGAAAATAAAACGCTCGCTAGAGAGCTTTATAGAGATGTGAAATTAAACGCTACCATACCAGAAGAATTGTTTGAAGCCGTGGCGATAGTCTTTGCTCAAGTGGCTAAATTAGAGCAAGAACGCCAGAAACAAAAGATCATTAAACCTCTTTAAGATTTTTTAAACCCGCTTTTAAGCCCCAAAAAGACACTCAATCAAGGACACTCAATCAAAAGGCTTTAGCTATCCCTACTTGAGCTTTAAATTTGATGCTCCAAGCGCCTTAAATTGTTATGCACATATTCTAAAAGCCACCCTAACAAGCCTAAAAAATAAAAACCCAATCGCATGCCATAGTATTCTTTAGTTTGAATGAACATGCTAGAGCATAGCACCACCACGCTAAGCCCCACGATCAAAATGAGCGTGTTAGCGTATTCATACAACCCAAAAAGGCGTTTGTGGTAGATTAAAACCAGTATCAATAAAATAAGAGCGAGTATAAAAAGGGAAAAATCCACGCAATCAGACACGCTTAAAAATCTAAAACTCTGTAAAGAAGAAGCAAAAATCCACACGATGCAAATATTCATAGAGGGCAAGAAAGATTGCTTCATGCTAGCCCCTAAAAAACGCCACAATAAAGTCGCTAACAGCGCAAAATAGAAAATATAAAGCGCTATTAAAGAATGTTTAACCGGAAAATTCCAAGCGTAGAAAGAAAGGCATAATATCCCTACGCAAGCGCATTTTTGGCGCGTGAGGGTGAAAGGCTTTAGAATAAGCACAAGCAGATAAATTAAAGAAACGCCTATTAACCCCAAGTAATCTAATTTGACAATGAAATCATAAACATGGTTTTCAAACAAAAAAAACAATTGCGAAAAATCATCGCTGAAATGCGAAAGCAACAAAGTTTCCGCATTGAACAAAAACAACAAAAAAAACAATGAAGAAAAAACGACTTTATGCGTGTATATTTTTTGATAAAAATTCATCTACAACCTAATCATTGCCTAATCATTCTTGCTGAAGAAACTATCAATGCCATCAGCAATGCCCTTAGCCAAGATCTTTTGATACGGTTTGCTTTGGATGCGTTTAGATTCTATCGCATGGGAATTATAACCAATTTCTATTAAAATTGAAGGCATTAAAGCCCCGGCTAATACCCAAAAAGGCCCCTCTCTCACGCCCCCATCCACCACATCAGGGTAATTTTTGCGGATACTTTGGAGCATGCCGTATTGCACGTCAATCGCTAATTTGTTAGAGACAATCAATCGCTGCGTGTTCAATGAATTTAAAAGCAAACTTTTAGAAAAATAATCCATCAAATTCACATCGTCTTTATTTTCTTGCTCAGCCACTTTCCTAGCCCTTTCGCTCCTTGCGGTGGATAAAAAATAAGTTTCTATGCCATGAGCGTTAGAGGTGGAGCGTTTAGGGATGGAATTGGCATGCACTGAGATGAATAAATCCGCGCTTTTTTTATTGGCTAATTCCGTGCGGGCCACTAAATCAATATAAATGTCCTTATCCCTTGTCAATAAAACGCTATAGCCTCTTTTTTTAAGCTCTTTATGCAAAAACTTCACCACTTCTAAAACAATGTCTTTTTCACACACTAAATTCGCGCTCATCGCCCCGCAATCTTTCCCCCCATGCCCGGCGTCTAAAACGATCTTTTTGTGTTTTTTGCGCTTGGTTTTGATGGAAGCATCATTTTTTTCTGTTATAAGAACTTGGTTCTTACCCTCATTTTCTGCTTCTTTTTTAGGAATTTCTTTTTTAGGAATTTCTTTTTTAGGAATTTCTTTTTTAGGAATTTCTTTTTTAGCGCTCCTTTCGTTCAATGGAGAATGCGCATGTTTTGAGCGCGCATGCTTAGTTGGCGTTTTCTCTTTAATCTCTTTAGCCTCTTTTTTAATAGATTTAGGGGCAGGTTTAGGTGTGGGGTGTTTTAGTGCATGGTGCTTGGGTGGTTTTGGCGCCATTTGATGCCTGGTTAAGGGCTTTTTCTCCACGATAGAAACATAGAGCTTGTCTTTAAGGATTTTAACTTCATAAGTCATCTTAGGGGCATGGCTAATGACCACTCGCACTAATTTAGGGCTAAATTGCGCGATCGTGATGGACGATTGTTTAGAAAATTGGTAATGCTTTTTAGGAATGGTTAAAATGGCTTCTAATTCCAAATAACTCTTGAAATTTTTGAGCGAAACTTCTTTGAGTTTTTTAATTTCTTGATTGAATGAGATTTTAACACTGCTAGAGCCAAAAGGCACAATGTTGGTAATTTTAAGGGTTGTCGCATAAGCAAAATGCAACCAAAAAAGACATGCAACAACCCCTAACCTCACAAGCACTACAAATTAACCCTCTGTAAGCTCTTTAATCAATTCATGCACGCTGATAATCTTATCCACTCTATAGCCATTAGCCCCGGTAAAATAAAGCCCCTCTTCTCTGTTTCCTAAATAACTGCGCCCCAAGCCATCAGCGATACAATAGCCCACCTTTTTAGCCTCTTCGCCCCTGTTACAAGGCGCTACACAATTGCTCACGCATGCGATTTTGGGCGCGTTACCCTCTTCAATGCGCTTGATCACCCCCGTATTGATAGCCCTAGCCGGATAGCCTACAGGCGATTTAATGAGTAAAATATCTTCTTTGTTGAGCGTGGGCAAAAGATCGGCATACACTTTAGCGTCGCATTCTTTCGTGCCTAAAAAACGAGTCGCCATTTGCACCCCACTCGCTCCAAGACTTAGCATGGTGTCTATATCCTTCCTATCCCAAATCCCCCCAGCAGCGATGATAGGGATATTCCCCCATTCTTTAGAAGCCTCCACAACTTTAGGCACTAAGTTTTCTAATCGGAATTCTTCTTTGAAACAATCTTCGTATTTAAAGCCCTGATGCCCCCCACTCAAAGGCCCTTCCACAATAAACGCGTCCGGGATTCTTTTATACCGATCGCTCCACCTTTTACAAAGGATTTTTAAAGCCTTCGCTGAAGAAATAATAGGGATGAGCGCCACATCGCTAAAATCCTTAGCGAATTCAGGCATGTTGGTGGGCAAACCAGCCCCTGTAATAATGATATTCGCTCCCGCTTCACAAGAGTCCCTTAAAACACGACCATAGTCATTGATAGCGTATAAAATATTCGCTCCTAAAGGGTTGTTCCCGCAAATTTTCCTAGCGTTTGCAAAAATCTCATTCAACGCTTTTTTGGAATAAAAATTCAAGGCTTCAAAGGGTTTTTTAGCCACAATCCTTTCTACAAAACGCATGTTTTTATAATAACCAGTCCCTACGGCTGAAATCACTCCTAAAGCCCCTTCTTTGGCAACATTTCCAGCTAGTTCATCCCAGCTAATCCCCACACCCATTCCCCCTTGAAAGATAGGGAATTTTATGGTGTGCTTACCGATTTTTAGCGGTTTGAGTGTTGATACCATAGCTCTTTCCTTAATATTAGTTAATATTTAATTTCATAAATCTTTTCTTACCAAGCTGTATAACATAATTTCCTTTAACAAAACGATAACTCTCATTTTTTATCACTTCTTGATTAATCTTTACCCCTCCCCCTTGAATATCGCGCCTGGCTTGTGAAGTGGATGGGCAAAAGCCAATCTGTTTTAAAACATCTAAAACCCCAACCCCCTCATCAAAATCGCTTTCTGATAAAATTTCGGGCAAAAGGTTTGCGCTAAACACTTTAGAAAATTGCTCTTTAGCCTTGAATGCTTGATCATTGTCGTAATAACGAGCCACGATTTCACCAGCGAGATCCTCTTTAACGGCTTTAGGGTGCAAGGTTTGGTTTAAAATACCATGTTTTAAGTCTTCAATTTCTTCTAAAGTCTTAGCGCTCAAAAGGGTGTAATAGCGCCACATGAGATCATCGCTCACGCTCATGATCTTCCCAAACATCGCATTAGGCTCTTCAGTGATCCCCACATAATTCCCCAAGCTTTTACTCATTTTTTGCACCCCATCAAGCCCCTCTAACAAAGGCATGGTAATGACAGACTGCTCTTTATTCAAGCCATAAGCCCGTTGCAAAAAACGCCCCACCAGCAAATTAAACTTTTGATCATTGCCCCCAAGCTCAATATCCGCATCCATCGCCACTGAATCATAGCCCTGCAACAAAGGGTATAAAAATTCCACGATACTAATGGGGCGGTTTTCTTTATAGCGTTTAGCAAAATCGTCCCTTTCTAGCATTCTAGCGACTGAAAACTTCGCGCACAATTCTATCATGCCCTTTGCACCTAAAGCATCCAACCAAGTGGAATTAAAGCACACTTCGGTGTGTTTTTGATCTAAAATTTTATAGATTTGCTCTTCATAAGTTTTAGCGTTTTCTAAGACTTGCTCCCGGTTTAAGGGCTTTCTGGTTTCATTTTTACCCGTAGGATCGCCTATCATAGCGGTAAAATCCCCAATCAAAAACTTAACCCTAGCCCCATATTGTTGCAATAAAGCCAGTTTTTGGATCAATACCGTATGCCCTAAATGCAAATCGGGAGCGGTAGGATCAAACCCGGCTTTAACGATAAAGCGTTCATTGGTTTCGTAATATTTTCTCACCAACTTTTCAATATATTCTAATCCAATGATTTCATTAGCGCCTCTTTTGATCTCTTTTAAGGCGATACTGACTTTTTGTTCCATGTTTATTCCTTAATTAGGGCTTATTATGATTCATAAGCATCATCCAGACTGGATAATTCTACAATCCTATCTTGATATTTGCGATTGATTAAGGCTCTGATCCAATCCGCCTTATCCGTAGCTATTTCAAAACTCACTTCGCAATGGCTAGAATACTTGTCTTTATAGCCTAAGTAAGACACGCCCACAATATTGCATTCATTCCTGTTTAAAAAAGTCAATAAACTCGCTAAAACCGACTTTTTTTCGCCTAAATAAAACATCATTTTATAAATCGTTCGATCCCGCTTGTGCCATTCTATATAAACCATCGGCACTTTAGCATCCACTTCCGCCATCGCTTTTTTGCAAAATTTATGGTGCGCGATCGCCTTTGGATCTTTTAAATCCGTTACAATCGCAATGATTTCATCGCCATATTTAGGATAACAACAATCATTCAACAACACCTGTTTGATTTCTAAAGCGTTGCTTGAACAAACGCTAAAATGTTCTAATTCCTTACACTGCCACTGCCGGTTTGGGGTTAAAAAATTCAAAACGCTGGTTTTAAAACCCAAATACCTTAAACCTCGAGTCCATAAACTCATCTCTTGGTATTCTAAAATCGCATCTTCTTTTAAAGAAAACACCTTATTTTCAATTTCTTCAGTGAGTTTGGCTAAATTTTCAAAGCTTTTCATCGCTTCTGTTAAGGTGGTTTCCACCCCACAATCTATCAATTTTTCTTCAAAGTTTTTATAATCTTTCAAACCCACATCTTCAAAAACAGAGCGCCCAAAAAAAGTCGCTAAGATATTGATCATGCTCTTAGTGTCAATTTCTTTCAAGCGGTTTCTTCTTTGGATGCGCAAATGGTTTTTAGCCTTAGAAGTTTTAAGCTGATCCATCCAAATGAAACGAGGTATTACTTTATCGCCTTTAACGATTTTAACCACATCCCCACTCCTTAATTCTTGATTGAGTAAGGCTTTTTTACTATTGATATAAGCGTCCGTGGCTTTATCGCCTAAATCGCTATGCACCATGTAAGCAAAATCTAAAGCAATCGCTCCCACCGGTAAGGTGTAAGTGTCCCCATGGGGCGAAAAAACGACAATATCTTCACGATACAAATCGTTCTTAGCGAGTTCGTAAAATTCCTTAGGGTCGTTTTTCAAATCGCTGTCATGGTATTTAAAATTTTGCAACCACCTCATGCCCTCATGATGATCGTCATTATCCACGCCCCCAGCTTTATACTTCCAGTGGGCTGAATTACCATACTCCGCCCCCATATGCATATCAAAGGTGCGAATCTGCACCTCATAAACAGAAGATTCATCAAAAATGGTCGTGTGTATCGTCTTATAACCATTTTCTTTGGGTAAAGCGATGTAATCTTTAAAACGAGAAACAATGGGTTTGAAATTTAAATGGATGATCCCTAAAACCTTATAGCAATCAATCGGGTTTTTCAATAAAATCCTAATGGCCAACAAGTCCAAAATTTCATCAATATTAACCGCGCCCTTTCGTTGCATCTTAAGATGGATAGAATAAGGGCGTTTCACCCTTGTAACGAGTTTAAAATCAGAATGGCTAAACCCGCTATCAAAAAGTTTTTTTTCTAACTTGCTTGCAAAAGCGTTGAGTTTTAAGAGTAAAGACTGCTTGTTTTTTTGCAAATATTCCTTGATATTTTTATACTCTTCTGGATAAATATAATAAAAGCTCTTATCTTCTAATTCATTTTTAATTGAAGACATGCCCAATCGGCTCGCTATGGGGGCATACACCGCTAGAGTTTCTTTAGAAATACGCACTTGCTTGTCATGGGGCAAGGCGTCTAAGGTGAGCATGTTGTGCAACCTGTCGCTAATCTTTACCACTAAGGCTCTTGGATCTTGTATCGCGCTAATTAGGATCTTTCTAAAAGTGAGTGCTGAAACCACCATTCTGGGATCTTGAGCGCTCACTCCTAATTCTTCTTTCCTGATTTCAGTGATTTTAGTGAGCGCATCCACTAAATTAGCCACATCTTGCCCAAATTCTTGCTCAATCGTTTCAATTTTACAGGGCGTGTCTTCTACCACATCATGCAAAAGTGCCGCGCACACCATCGCCTCATCGCCCCCACAAAACGCTACCAAGCTTGCCACACAAATAGGATGGACAATATAAGGCTCGCCGCTTTTTCTATACTGCCCCTTATGGCTTTTGGCCGCTAAATTTAGGGCGTTTTCAATTTTAGGCGTGAAATCAATTAAAGTCCTTAAGATTTCAATGCCACCCTTTGGGGTCGTAACTTTTTTAATAACATCCAAAATCCGTAAGAATCCGATATCAACGGATTTATCAATTTCGTTCATCTATCCTGTCTATATCAATTTTCCCTTCAGCGATTTCTCTAATGGCAATATCCACTAATTTATGACGCTTAGGGTCCATATTCACTAAAGTTTTGGCTCCGGCGTTTAATTGCTTCACACGAGCGAAAACTAAATTATCTAGCATGTAGCGGTCGTTCCCAATATTTTTTAAGGCTTGAGCGACTAAACTCTCTGTTCTCTCTTTTTTCAAATTGATCCTTTTATTTTGAACTCTATCCAATTTTAAAGGGCTTATTTTACCATAGAAAACACGCCTTGTTGGTTCTTGATCACTTGCAATAAATTCCCTTTTTTGAACATGTTACACACCACAATGGGGAGTTTATTGTCTTTAGCTAAAGAAATAGCGGTATCGTCCATCACTTCAATATCCCCTATCAAGGCATCGTTATAACTTAAAGTGTCTAATTTTTTAGCGTCTTTAAACTTGTTAGGGTCTTTGTCATAAATGCCATCCACTTTAGTCGCTTTAATGATTAAATCCGATCCAATTTCAATCGCTCTTAAAGTGGCAGCCGTATCCGTAGTGAAAAACGGGTTTCCCGTGCCTGCGCCAAAAATCACCACCCTACCCTTTTCTAAATGCCTGATCGCTTTTCTGTAAATGTAACTTTCACAAATTTCTTTGATTTCAATCGCACTCTGCACCCTTGTGTCTAAGCCGATATGCTCTAAAGCTTCTTGCATCGCTACCGCATTAATCACGGTGGCTAACATGCCCATATAATCCCCACTAGTGCGCCTGATAATCCCCCCTTGAGCCGCGCTAACCCCCCTAATGATATTGCCTCCACCAATCACAATACCCACTTCAATATCGTTTTCCACTAAACTTTTAATCTCTTTAGCGATGTGATCTAGCACATGAATGTCAATCCCAAACTGGTTGTCCCCAGCCAACGCTTCCCCAGAAAATTTCACCAAAACCCGCTTGTTTTTTATCTTTGCTTGCATGATCCCTTCTTAATTAATAAAATTTTAATAAAACTTGTGATTGTAACCTAATCTTGCTTAAAAACACCCTTTCTAAATTTTAAGCCTACATTCTCAGCGAATCACTAAAAACGCTTGGGTTTTTGAATGCGTTTGAATAACAATTCACGATAGAACGCTTTTAAGCCTGATTGTTCCTTTTTGCCTAAAGTGTAGTAAATTTTTTGCAAGTAGTTTAAAATATCTTGGCGTTTCAAGTTGGTTTTTAAAGCGGCTTCTTTAAGGATGTAGTAAGGGATTTTTGTTTTTTGATGTTTGAAAGCTAAAGACAAGCACTTATAAAAATCCTTGTTTTGGTAATAACATAAACGCCCAAAAACAAACGGTAAGCGTTTTTTTTCATACCACAGAGCGGCTAAATCTATAAAATCTTTTTTGGGGTTGGAATAATAAAACTGCAGCGCTTTATTGCCGATTAAAACTTCGCCCTTTAACCCTAGCGCTTGAGAGAGGGCGTTTGAAGAAGCGCTTTCTTTATCAAAAGCGTTTTTTGTATCCACAACCAGCACACTTAAAACTTCCTTATAAGCGACAATGCCTAGAGAATGGGAATGAAGAGCGAATGAATGGCCGGCGATAGAAGAAATAAACCCCGCATCAATACGCCTGAACAAAAAACTTTGATTGAGTTTGGAGGGGTAGGTTTTTTTAAGCCGTAAAAATTGTTTGAAATAACAAGGGGTGGGGTAGGATTTGATAAACACATCAAAAGGGAGCATGTTCAAATAATCAATTTTACCAAAACGCACTTAAAATCCTTTTTTGTATCGCATGGTAGCTAAAGTTTCTTACAACTTAACTAAAAGTAAAAAGAGTTTTGTTATCATGGGGCAAATGATTAGGGCATTAGCCAATAATGCTATTTAAAAAGGAGAAATGATGAAAGATTTTTTAGAAGATTACAAAAAAAGCGTTTCAGAAAGAGAAAGTGAGGGTATTCCGCCGCTCCCTTTAAGCGCTAAACAAGTTCAAGCCGTCGTTGAGATTTTAACAAAAGATCCCACAAACGCCGCTTTCGCTAAAGAATTACTCATTCACAGAGTGAGCCCTGGGGTTGATGAGGGGGCGAAAGTGAAAGCGGAATTTTTAGCCCAATTGTCTCAAAAAAAACTAGAATGCGCACACATTAGCGCTTTAGAAGCGACCACTCTTTTAGGCACGATGCTTGGGGGGTATAATGTAGAGCCTTTGATTATGGGCTTAGAAAGTCAAGACAAAAACATCGCTAAAGAGAGTGCGAAAGCTTTAAAAACCACTCTTTTAGTCTATGGATCGTTTGATAAAATCGCTACAATGAGTAAAACCAACGCTCTGGCTAAAGAGGTATTAGAATCTTGGGCGAACGCTGAATGGTTTTTGAATAAAGAGCCTTTGAATGAATGCATTGAAGCGTGCGTGTTTAAGATTGATGGCGAAACCAATACTGATGATTTAAGCCCAGCGAGCGATGCTTTCACACGAAGCGATATTCCTTTACACGCCAAAGCGATGCTCAAAAACAGGATTGAAAATTACGAACAACGCATCAAAGCCATTAAAGCTAAAGGCGTTCCTGTAGCGTATGTGGGCGATGTGGTCGGCACAGGAAGCTCTAGAAAAAGCGCGACTAACTCTATCATGTGGCATTTTGGTAAGGACATTCCTTTTGTGCCTAATAAAAGGAGTGGGGGCATTGTGATTGGGGGGGTGATCGCTCCGATTTTCTTTGCGACTTGTGAAGATAGCGGGGCGTTACCCATTGTGGCTGATGTTAAGGATTTAAAAGAGGGTGATTTGATTAAAATCTATCCTTATAAAGGCGAAATCACGCTGAACGATAAAGTGGTCAGTACCTTCAAACTAGAGCCTGAAACTTTGTTAGATGAAGTCAGGGCTTCTGGGCGTATCCCTTTAATCATTGGCAGGGGTTTGACGAATAAAGCGCGTAAATTTTTAGGGCTAGGCGAATCGGAAGCGTTTAAAAAGCCATCCGCTCCTAAAAGCGACGCCAAAGGCTACACTTTAGCCCAAAAAATTGTAGGCCATGCTTGTGGGGTAAAAGGGATCTTACCTGGTGCTTATTGTGAGCCAAAGGTTACCACCGTGGGCAGTCAAGACACCACAGGGGCGATGACTAGAGATGAGGTTAAAGAATTAGCGAGTTTGAAGTTTGATGCGCCTTTTGTGTTGCAGAGTTTTTGCCATACCGCCGCTTACCCAAAGCCTAGCGATGTGAGTTTGCATGCGAGCTTGCCTAGCTTTATCACCCAAAGAGGGGGCGTGGCGTTGCATCCGGGCGATGGCGTGATCCATACATGGCTGAATCGCATGGGATTGCCTGACACTTTAGGCACAGGGGGGGATAGCCACACTCGTTTCCCTTTAGGCATTAGTTTCCCGGCAGGGAGCGGGTTAGTCGCTTTTGCAGCGGTTACAGGCACGATGCCATTAAACATGCCAGAATCCGTATTAGTGCGTTTTAAAGGGGAAATGAATCCTGGGATCACCTTAAGGGATTTAGTGAATGCGATCCCTTATTATGCGATCAAAAAAGGGTTACTCACGGTGGAGAAAAAGGGTAAAATCAATGTCTTTAACGGGCGTATTTTAGAGATTGAAGGCTTGCCTGATATTAAAATGGAGCAGGCTTTTGAATTAAGCGATGCGAGCGCAGAAAGGAGTGCGGCAGCTTGCGTGGTGCGTTTGAATAAAGAGCCGATGATTGAATACTTGAAATCCAATATCAAGCTCATTGATGAGATGATTGCGAGCGGTTATGAAGATAAAGAGACTTTGAAAAAACGCCGAGATGCGATGCAAGCTTGGGTGGATAATCCGGTATTGTTAGAGCCAGATAGTAACGCTCAATACGCCGCTGTCATTGAAATTGATGTGGCAGAAATCACGGAGCCTATTTTGGCATGCCCTAATGACCCTGATGATGTCGCTACTTTGAGCGAAGTTTTAGCGGATACGACCGGCAAAAGACCGCACGCTATTGATGAAGTGTTTATTGGCTCTTGCATGACGAATATTGGGCATTTTAGAGCCTTTGGCGAAATCGTTAAAAACGCTCCTCCCAGTCAAGCACGCCTTTGGGTAGTGCCACCCAGTAAAATGGACGAACAAGAGCTTATTAATGAGGGCTATTATGCGATTTTTGGAGCTGCCGGGGCAAGGACTGAAGTCCCAGGCTGTAGCTTGTGCATGGGCAATCAAGCGAGGGTTAGGGATAATGCGGTCGTCTTTTCCACTTCCACGCGCAATTTTGATAATCGTATGGGTAGAGGGGCTAAAGTGTATTTAGGCAGTGCGGAGCTTGGGGCGGCGTGCGCTTTACTAGGGCGAATCCCCACTAAAGAAGAATACATGAATTTAGTGAGCGAAAAACTAGAGAGCCAAAAAGACAAGATCTATCGCTACATGAACTTTAACTTAATGGAGAATTTCAGGCTCTAGTTTTGTTTTCATTAAAAGGGGCGATCCTTTTTATTTAATTATGGCTGAATGTTGAGAGAGGATAAAAAAGGAGAGTGGCGATGAAAAAAATCGTTGTGAGTTGGTGTGTAGCGTTGGCTTTTTTAAGCGCGGATTCAACGCAAGCCAATAAAGCGATCAGTAATGCGGATTTGATTAAAGAAATAAGGGACTTGAAAAAAATAATCAGCGCGCAAAACACTGAGATTAACAATTTAAGAAAAGTGCAAGAAGTGTTGTCTGGGCAATTAGGGGATATGCGTAAGGATATATTAAGCACTAGAGATTATTGCATTAGCTTAAGGCCTTATATCTATAATTGGTGCTAGAGGACAATCAAAACATGAAAGCATGCGCCATTCAATGATGCAATCCTTTAATGGTTGAAAAATATGGTTGAAAAATTAAAGTTGGAGGGTTTGTTTCTCGCTTTGTGTCCTTATAATGGGGATTTTACAGAGTTTGAGTGTCCAAAGCGCGTTTAATCCCACACGCCTTAAAAAAAGTCCTCTTGTTGGGTTGTAGGGGTAAAATCAGTCTCCTTTTAGGGTTAAATATTCTATAATAAAATTTTAGGAAATTCAGTTTAAAGATATTAAAAAATGCCATACGCCTTAAGAAAAAGATTTTTCAAACGCCTTGCGCTGATTGTTTCCACTTTTTGCGCGATAAGTTTGAGTGCTAAAAGCTATCTGTTTTCCCCCTTGCCCCCAGCGCACCAGCAAATCATTAAGACAGAGCCTTGCTCTTTGGAATGCTTGAAAGACTTGATGTTGCAAAATCAAATCTTTTCTTTTGTATCTCAATACGATAGTAACAGCCAAGATGAGAGTCTTAAAACTTATTACAAAGACATACTCAATAAACTCAACCCTGCATTCATCGCTTCTCAAACTCCAGCTAAAGACAGCTATGAGCCTAAGATTGAATTAGCGATTTTACTGCCTAAAAAGGTGGTGGGGCGTTATGCCATTTCGGTGATGAACACCCTTTTAGCGTATTTGAACACTAGAAACAACGATTTCAATATCCAAGTCTTTGACAGCGATGAAGAAAGCCCTGAAAAATTAGAGCAAACCTATAAAGAAATTGAAAAAGAAAAATTCCCTTTTGTGATAGCCTTATTGACTAAAGAGGGCGTGGAAAATTTGCTCCAAAACACCACCATCAGCACCCCTACTTATGTGCCTACGGTGAATAAAACGCAATTAGCAAATCATACCGAGCCTTCTTTAAGCGAGTGCTTGTATTTTGGGGGGATTGACTATAAAGAGCAATTAGGCATGCTCACGGCTTTCATTAGCCCTAATTCACCCGTGATTGAATACGATGATGATGGCTTAATAGGCGAACGCTTGAGGCAAATCACGGAGTCTTTAAACATTGAAGTCAAACACCAAGAAAATATTTCTTACAAGCAAGCCACGAGTTTTTCTAAAAATTTTAGAAAAAACGATGCGTTTTTTAAAAATTCTATTTTGATTTTAAACACCCCTACCACTAAAAGTGGCCTGATCCTTTCTCAAATAGGGCTTTTAGAATATAAGCCCTTTAAAATCCTTTCCACGCAAATCAATTTCAACCCCTCTTTACTCTTACTCACCCAGCCTAAAGACAGAAAGGATTTATTCATTGTCAATGCCTTACAAAATAGCGATGAAACGCTTATAGAATACGCCTCCTTATTGGAGAGCGATTTAAGGCATGATTGGGTGAATTATTCCAGCACGATAGGGTTAGAGGTGTTTTTAAACACGCTAGATCCGCATTTTAAAAAGTCTTTTCAAGAAAGTTTAGAGGACAATCAAGTCCGCTACCACAATCAAATTTATCAGGCTTTAGGGTATTCTTTTGAGCCAATAAAAAATGAAAGCGGAACAAAAAAAGAATAATATTTAGATAATTATTTGAATACTTTTATTTTTAATCGGTTTTTAATAAAATTTGAATATGATACGAGCGAAAATTAAACAAAGGTTATTCTGTGTTAAAATTTCAAAAATTACCCTTATTGTTTGTTTCCATTCTTTACAATCAAAGCCCTTTGTTGGCTTTTGATTATAAGTTTAGCGGGGTAGCGGAATCCTTTTCTAAAGTGGGGCTTAACCATTCCAAACTCAATTCCAAAGAAGGGATTTTCCCTACAGCCACTTTTGTAACCGCCACAATCAAGCTTCAAGTGGATTCCAATCTGCTCCCTAAAAACATTGAAAAACACAGCTTAAAAATAGGCGTTGGCGGGATTTTAGGAGCACTCGCTTACGATTCTACCAAAACGCTCATCGACCAAGCCACGCATCAAGTCTATGGCTCAGAACTTTTTTTCTTCATAGGGCGTTGGTGGGGGTATTTAGGTAACGCTCCTTGGAAAGACTCCCGCATAGAATCTGACGCTCACACTCGTAATTATGTTTTGTATAATTCCTATTTGTTTTATTCTTATGGCGATAAATTCCACCTAAAGCTAGGGCGTTACCTTTCTAACATGGATTTTATGAGCGGTTATACGCAAGGCTTTGAAGTGGATTATCAAATCCATTCTAAAATAGCGTTAAAATGGTTTAGCTCTTTTGGGAGGGCTTTAGCTGCGGGGCAATGGATACGAGATTGGTATGCCCCTATTGTAACTGAAGATGGCAGAAAAGATGTTGATGATGGCATTCATGCGGTGCAACTCTATTTTTCTAGCAAACATGTTCAAGCCACGCCCTTTTTTTTATTTTTCACCTAAGACTTACGAAGCGCCCGGGATTAAAATCCATATTGATAGCAACCCGAAATTTAGAGGTTTAGGGTTACGATCTCAAACCCTTATCAATGTGATTTTCCCCGTTTATGCTAAAGATTTATACGATGTGGTTTGGCGTAACTCTAAGATTGGTGAATGGGGTTCATCGCTTTTAATCCACCAACGCTTTGACTGCAACGAATTTAACTTTGGCTTTGGTTATTACCAAAATTTTGGCAACGCTAACGCAAGGATTGGCTGGTATGGTAACCCGATCCCTTTTGACATAAGAAGTAACAGCATTTATGGTTTGGTTTTTAGTAACGCTGTTACCGCAGACTCTATTAGCGGATATGTCTTTGGTGGGGGCGTGTATAGAGGGTTTTTATGGGGGATTTTAGGCAGATACACTTACGCCACCAGAGCGAGCGAAAGATCCATTAACTTGCACTTGGGCTATAAATGGGGTTCTTTTGCTAGCGTTGATGTGAATTTACAATACTATGCGGTCAGCATGCACAACGGCTATAAGGTTAATGATCTCACTAGCCCTTTTAATAAAGCCTTTAAGGCGAACACACAAGACAGGAGCAACCTCATGGTTAGCGTGAAGTTCTTTTTTTAAACCCTATCAATTAGGCTTGGTAGAATTGAGCCATTGTTTTTGGAAATTAATGGCTTTTCTCAATTCGGCTTCTAGTTGGGCTAAAACATCTTTTAAAGGCTTAACATCAATCAAATTGTCTTGCTTGAAAGAATCCAGCTGTTTGTCAATTTGCAAAGCGGCGTCTAGCGCGTCTTGGGGGAATACCGGCTCGCCTAAAGCCTTTTTAATCGTTTCGCCGATTTCAATCGTTTCAGAGCCTTGATGATCTTTTAAGTTAGGATTATTTTCTTTGTCCTTAGGATTAGGCTCTAAGATCAAGCGCAAATGTTTGATTTTTTCATGCAAATCGTTAAGATCTTTTAAGTGATCGGTATTGCGTCCCCTATCAACCGCTTTTTCTAAAAGCTTATCGCTCAGGCTTACTAACTGATCGCTTAATTTCACGCTGTTGGCTTGAGCTTCTGTTACTTCATCAATATCAATCGCTGCTAAAGCGCTCACAAAATAAAAGGGCAACGCCCACCTTCTAAAACGAGAGAAAAACTTCTGCATTTACCTTCCTTAAATACGCTATAAAAATGATACTTTTTAATATGGTGGAGCTGTGGGGAATCGAACCCCAGTCCAAAAATCTTGTCCTAAACACAAACTTCTACAATGCTTAGAAAATTGGTTAGTTTTTTAGCCTTAAAACTAGCTCTGGTCCAATTTTCTAAAACCTTGAGATAGTTTCAAGAGTTCTTGTTTCTTAGTTTAAAAGGCGAACCACCTTTTAAAAGCGTCTAGCTTAAGGTTATGGAGTGATTAAAACGCTAGAAATTCTAATCAGTCCAGCTCCAAAAGGAGATTAACTCACGCAGCTTTAGCGTAAGCTGGAGCGTAATCTGTGTTGTTTACAGTTATTTTTGTTGCTGTTTTACAAGTAGCACTTGGCATGCTATCTGCGCGACAAGAAATCTGTCGAAATCCAAGTCAGCCCCATAATTTTAAAATTTTGTCTATTTTAGCTAACTTTTGCTAACAAAACGCAATGAATCATCAAAAATCATTGGCGCACAATATCAATATTTTCATCTTTAGGCTTAAAAACAAAGATCTCATTAGCAATGGTGGGGTTGATTTCTGCTTGAGAAAAAGTGATCGTTACAAGATTGTTCATTTCATCTTTAAATTCCAGCGAAAAAGGCTTGCCGTCTTTAAAAACCAAACGATAAGTGGTTTTGTTGATAGTCGTTTGAAAAGATCCGTCATCTTGCTTTTTCAAGCGCTTGAGAATGGTGAAAAAATCCGTCTTGTCTTTTAAGGGCGTGATGGTCGCTTGAAACAAATTAGGCTCATAAACCACCACTTCTTTATCGTTCATGTAAATTTCTTTTTTTAAAGGCTTTTCATAAACCCATAAAGCCCAATTAGGGGCTTTAGCCTTTAAAACCCCATAATAAACTAAAGGCTTTTCATTTTTTAAAACCTGCTTGAAATGCGCGCTAAAACTTTGCAAATGCTGCAAAACCTTTTCTTCTTTAGAAAGCGTTGAAGGATTTTTAGCATGAGCAACGCTCACAAAAATCAAAACCATTAAAATCTTTAAAAAAGCTTTCATTATTCAAACCTTAAAACAATCTCTCATCTTTAATAAAACCCCTTATTTTACAAGACTTTTATTTTATCCATGCTAAAATGGGATTAAAAACTGACGCTTTATTATATTAAAATATTGAAGCACTCTTAATAAGGTTATTACTACTATGATAAAAGCAATCATTGGAAAAATCATTGGCACCAGAAACGATCGCTGGATCAAACAATACAAAAAACAAGTCCTAACTATCAACGCCTTAGAGCCTACTTATGAAAAAATGAGCGATGTTGAGCTGCAAAACGCTTTTGAAGAATTAAAAAAACGAGTGCGATCCACAGAAAAAGATTTGCAAGAAAAAACCCTTTTAGAAGTCCTACCTGAAAGTTTTGCCATCACTAGAGAAGCGAGTAAAAGGATCTTAAAGATGCGCCATTTTGACGTGCAACTCATTGGGGGCATGGTCTTAAACGATGGCAAAATCGCTGAAATGAAAACTGGAGAGGGTAAGACTTTAGTCGCTACTTTAGCGGTGGCTTTGAACGCTTTAAAGGGCGAGAGCGTGTTCGTGGTAACCGTTAATGATTACCTAGCCCATAGGGATTCTAAAGAAATGGAGCCGTTGTATCAATTCTTAGGTTATAGCGTAGGCACGATCACTGCAAGCGTTCGAGATGATGATGAGCGTTTAGAAATTTATTCTAAAGACATTGTTTATGGCACTAATAATGAATTTGGCTTTGATTATCTAAGGGATAACATGAAATATTCTTTAGAGCATAAAGTGCAAAAATCCCATGCGTTCGCTATTGTTGATGAGGTGGATTCCATTTTAATTGATGAAGCGAGAACCCCTTTAATCATTTCAGGGCCTGTGGATAGGCGCATGGAAAATTACAACAAGGCTGATGAAGTCGCTAAAAGCATGCAAGCGGAAATAGATTTCACCATAGATGAAAAAAACCGCGCGATTTTAATCACTGAAGAGGGGATTAAAAAAGCCGAAAACCTCTTTGGCGTGGATAATTTATACAAGATTGAAAACGCCGCCCTATCGCACCATTTAGACCAGGCTTTGAAAGCGAATTATCTCTTTTTTATTGATAAAGATTATATTGTAGCCAATAATGAAGTGGTGATTGTAGATGAATTTACCGGCCGTTTGTCTGAGGGGAGGCGCTTTAGTGAAGGCTTGCACCAGGCTTTAGAGGCTAAAGAGGGCGTGAGCATTAAAGAAGAGAGCCAAACCTTAGCCGATATTACTTTCCAAAATTATTTCAGGATGTTTTCTAAACTCGCTGGCATGACAGGCACGGCTCAAACCGAAGCCACAGAATTTTTAGAAATCTACAATTTAGAAGTGGTGTCCATCCCTACTAATTTAGCGATCAAGCGCAAAGATTTGAACGATTTGATCTATAAGAGTGAAAAAGAAAAATTTGACGCTGTGATCCTTAAGATTAAAGAATTACACGATAAGGGACAGCCCGTTTTAGTCGGCACGGCCAGCATTGAAAAGAGTGAAACCTTGCATGCTTTACTCAAAAAAGAACGCATCCCTCACACCGTTTTAAACGCCAAGCAGCACACCAAAGAAGCTGAAATCATCAAAGATGCTGGGCTTAAAGGGGCGGTTACGATTGCGACTAACATGGCAGGCAGAGGCGTTGATATTAAACTCACTGATGAAATCAAAGAGCTTGGGGGGCTGTATATCATTGGCACTGAAAGGCATGAGAGTCGCAGGATTGACAACCAATTAAGGGGGCGAAGCGGGCGCCAAGGCGATCCGGGAACAAGCCAATTTTATTTGAGTTTAGAAGACAATCTGTTACGCATTTTTGGGAGCGATAGGATTAAGGGGGTGATGGAAAAATTAGGGCTTAAAGACGGCGAACACATTGAATCCAAGCTCGTAACAAGAGCGGTGGAAAACGCGCAAAAAAAAGTGGAGAATTTGCATTTTGAAAGCCGTAAGCATTTGTTAGAATACGATGATGTGGCTAATGAGCAACGAAAAAGCGTGTATAAATTTAGAGATGAATTATTAGATGCCAATTACGATATTGGTGCTAAAATCGCTGAAAACAGAGAATACGCGCTCCATCAAATCTTTTCCAAACTCAAAGCCTTTGACCATCAAAACCTGTCTAAAGAGGAACTTTTAGGGCTTAAAAACATCTTAAAAGAAGATTTTAACGCTCATGTTGGATTAGAAGATTTAGAAAAAGCCTCTCCTATTGAAAATTTTGTCGCAGAAAAATTAAAAAGTGATTATGAAAACAAAATGAAAGTTTTGGATAGCGAACAAAGAAGCCGGATTGAACGCATCGTGTATTTGCAGATTTTAGACAACGCATGGCGAGAGCACCTTTATACGATGGATAATCTCAAAACCGGTATTAATTTAAGAGGCTATAACCAAAAAGACCCCCTTGTAGAATACAAAAAAGAGAGTTACAACCTTTTCTTAGAACTCATTGAAGACATTAAAATGGAAGCGATCAAAACCTTTTCTAAGATCCAGTTTGAAAATGAGCAAGATTCTAGCGATGCGGAGCGTTATTTGGATAACTTTAGCGAAGAAAGAGAGCATGAGAGCGTAAATTACCGCCATGAAGAAGCCTTAGATGAAGATTTGAATGTGGCCATGAAAGCTTTTTCTAAAACCCCTAAAAGGAACGAGCCTTGCCCTTGTGGGAGCGGCAAAAAATATAAAGATTGTTGCGCTAAAAGCGGGCCTAAAAAGGGCTTATTTGCCAAATAGATCGTTGATTTTTTTCCTTATCAAGCGTTATTTGCGTTTTGATAAAAGCCAGCCATTTATTAGCATCACGGCCCTGTTGGCTTTTTTTGGCGTGGCGGTTGGCGTGATGGTTTTAATTGTGGCTATGGCGATCATGAACGGCATGAGTAAGGAATTTGAAAAAAAGCTTTTTGTGATGAACTACCCCTTAACGCTCTATACCACAAGCCCTTATGGGATCAGCGAAGAAGTGGTTCAAGCTTTAGAAAAAAAGTTCCCTAATTTGCTTTTTAGCCCCTATTTGCAAACTCAAAGCCTGATTAAAAGCGCGCATTCCATGAATGGTGGCGTGGTGTTTGGGGTTGATTTTTCTAAAGAAAGGCGCATCAATGAAGTTTTAAACGACGCTTTAAAAAACACTAATGAAAACGATCTTTTTAAAAACCCTTTTAATTTGATCGTGGGGAAAAGCTTGAGATACAGCTTGAATTTAGATCTCAATCAAAAAGCCGATTTGTTTTTCACCGAATTAGAGCCAACAGGTCTCACGCTCTCCCCTATCATGAAGCGTTTTACCATCAAAGGCGATTTTGATTCAGGGCTAAAATCTTATGACATGAGCTACATGTATTCTAGCCTTCAAGCCATAAGCGCGATCAGGAGATTGCCTTTAGGGCTTTATGATGGGGTGCATGTCTATTCTAAAACGCCCATGAAGGATATTGAAAATTTACGCAACGCTTTAAAAACCATCAACCACCATGGCATAGGCATTGAAGGGTGGTGGCAACAAAACGGGAATTTTTTCTCGGCTATGGAATTAGAAAAAAGAGCGTTATTCATTGTGCTCATGCTCATTATTTTAATGGCGTCTTTGAATATCATCAGCTCGCTTTTAATGGTGGTGATGAATAGGCGTAAAGAAATCGCCCTACTCTTTAGCATGGGGAGCAGTCAAAAAGAAATCCAAAAAACCTTTTTTTATTTGGGCAATATCATTGGTTTAGGCGGTGTGGCGCTTGGGGTGGTTTTAGCGTTTTTAAGCATGTATCTTTTAAGCGTGTTCCCTATCATCTCGCTCCCGGTGGATGTTTATGGCATTAACACCTTGCCTTTGGATCTGTCTTTAATGGATTTTATGCTCACTCTAATAGGCTCTATCATTATCGTAGCCCTTTCTTCTTATTACCCGTCTAAAAAAGCTTCTCGTATTGACGCTTTAAGCGTGTTAAGGAATGAATGAATTAAAAAATTAAATAATATTGAGATTAAATAAGGTTGAATATCTATATTTGATTAACAAAGAAAAATTTTATCCTCAAAATTAAAAAAAACAATAATATTATGCTAGTATTAGGGACGACTTAGTTAAGAATTAACTTTGTAAGTCGGACTTCGTAGAAAAAAGGACGAAAGATGAACAGACTGATTAGATGTTTAAGATCTGTAAGAAAAAATTTTCTTTGAAATGGTGTTGGCTTACTCTATTTAGAATTTTTTGTTTATACTAAGGGTTAAACATGAACTATAAAGTTGCATCTGCTAAAAATATCGCAACGCTTCTTTTTTTATTCTCTTCTCAAAGTCAAGCTTTTGATTTGGGTAAAATCGCTAAAATTAAAGCGGGTGCTGAAAGTTTCTCTAAAGTCGGTTTCAATAACAAACCCATCAACACTAATAAAGGGCTTTACCCTACCGAAACCTTTATGACGATCATGGCTTACATGCAAGTGGATTTTACGGAGCTCTTGCCCAAAAGCGCTACGGCTAACGGGCATCATTTAGACGGGAGTCTTGGGGGTTGGGGGGGTGCTGTTATTTTTGATAGCACTAAGGATTTCATTAACGAAGTTACAGGAAAACCCTATGGGGCTATGGCTTGGAACTATGTGGGCTATTGGGGCGGTCTTGTAGGGCAAAAACCATGGGCTAGTTGCGGGTTAGCCACAGGGAATTTGACCCAAGGCCAATACGATAAGATGACTCAAGCCCAAATGACACAGTTGTCTAACCAAGAAGCTTTAGAGGCTTCCACTTGCGCAAAAACTTATGCCGATCACACCAGAAACTATGTGATTTATAACGCTTACTTGCGCTACAACTACAAAGATATTTTTGAAATTAGGGGCGGAAGATACGAATCCCCAGCAGATTATATGAGTGGTTACAACCAAGGCTTGGACATGACCTTAAACTTAGGGAATTTCAAATTCTGGTGGTTTAGCTCTTTTGGTCGTGGTTTTGCCTATAATGAGTGGCTTTATAATTTCTATTCGCCTAAAACCTACACTCTTAAAAACGGGCAAACCATAAACCCTGGGGTGCATGCCTTTTATATCATTTGGAATTACAAGGGTTTCAGCATTCAGCCTTTTGTCTATTTTTCACCCTTTAACGAATACGACCCTAACTTTACGATCACTTATGATAGTAACCCCACTTTTACCGGATTGGGGTTTCGCTCTCAAACCGATATTACCGTGCTTAATCCCTTTTATGCTAAAAGATTTTGGGACACCTATCAATTTGGCATGCCAGCCGGTAAGAACGCGCACAGCTTGATGATCAAACAAAAGTTTGAATGGAATGAATACAATTTTGGTTTTGGGATTTATAAATCCTTTGGGAACGCTAACTGGATGATAGGCTACCATGGTAACCGCTTAGGCTTTGACTTTTGGACAAACACCGTTTATGCAAACACCCTTAACTCTTTGTCTTACATGATGGACGCGAACGCTTTTACCGTGTTTGCCTTTGGCGGTGGGGTGCATAGGAAACTCCTTTGGGGCTTATTGGGGCGTTTGACTTATGGGCCTAGGGCGAACGAACAAGTCATATCGCTCAACTTGGGCTACAAATTCACTAAAAATTTCTCGGCCGACATTAAGTTTGAATATTATAATGTGTTGATGCATCAAGGCTATAAAATGGGGTGGAATGGGCCAAAATTGGACAGCCAGCCTGCAACCGATCAAGACAGGAGCCATATTTTCACCGAGATAGTGTGGAAGCTTTAAACCCTCTTCAAATAACAACCCTTTTTAAAGGGCTTGTTAAAACCCTAGCAAGAAATTAGCCATTAAAAACGCTTTATCGCCTATTTTAAGGCTTGTTTTTAAAAAAGCGTTGGAATTTTAAATTTTTTTCATTACGCTATGGGCATTTTTGGCTCTGTGTTACTAAAACTTTTATTTTTAAAATGGGCTTTTTTTGCTTTGTCATTTTAAAACTCATTTTAAAGTTTTATTTAAAACTCATTTTTTAACTTCTTTATGGGGGGTTAGGGGTTTGAAGGTCAGTAGTTTTTCTCGGTAATATTCGTATTGCTTTTTCCTGGCTTCTATTTCAGCGGGGATACCGGCTAATAAATCGGTGGTTAGGATTGAAAATTGATCTAAAATCTTAACGATCTCTTGTTGGATTTCTAGGGGTGGGATGGGGAACTTATATTTTTTAAAAGCGGTCATATCCACAGAAGCAAAACCTGAAACATTAGTATTTTTTTTGCACCATTCCCCCAAAAGAAAACATTGATAAAAAAAGAATTTCATGTCTAAAGCAAGATCACAATTCGCTTTTTTGCTTAAAAAAGTGAATCGTTGATTCGCTAACGAATCAACGATTAAAAGGGCATGTTCGCCTATGGTTGCTGTTGTAGAAATCATAATAGAATTTTTAGGGAATAATTTCTTACCCTTTAAAGCCTTTGGGGTAATGTGTTGGATAGAGTCTTTTAAAATCCTCCCATTTTCTCTAATGTCTTCCATTCTAAACCAAGGGATAGTCCCTTTTTCCCAAAATTCAGGATTGTTTTTTGATGGGGTGTAACCATTTTTAATTTCAAAAACCTCTTCAAGCGTTTTAAACTCCACCCCCTTAGGCGCTAAAGTTTGGAGTAAGGTTTTCAAGCGTTTAGGGTAGGTTTTTGCGCCCATTTTTGCGTCTTTGTGGTTTAAATGGATGCCCTTAAAGTCTAAAAGCATGTTTTGGTAATATTGGTATTGCTTTTTTCGCGCTTTTAATTCTGTGTTTAATTCTGTGAAAGCGTCCAAAATCTTAACAATCTCTTGTTGGATTTCTAGGGGTGGGATGGGGAACTTATATTTTTTAAAAGCAGTCATATCCACAGAAGCAAAACCTGAAACATTAGTATTTTTTTTGCACCATTCCCCCAAAAGAAAACATTGATAAAAAAAGAATTTCATGTCTAAAGCAATATTACAATTCGCTTTTTTGCTTAAAAAAGTGAATTGTTGATTCGCTAACGAATCAACGATTAAAAGGGCATGTTCGCCTATGGTTGCTGTTGTAGAAATAATAATAGAATTTTTAGGGAATAATTTCTTACCCTTTAAAGCCTTTGGGGTAATGTGTTGGATAGAGTCTTTTAAAATCCTCCCATTTTCTCTAATGTCCTCCATTCTAAACCAAGGGATAGTCCCTTTTTCCCAAAATTCAGGATTGTTTTTTGATGGGGTGTAACCATTTTTAATTTCAAAAATCTCTTCAAGCGTCCTAAACTCCACCCCCTTAGGCGCTAAAGTTTGGAGTAAGCGCTCTATTTTATGCATTTTGCCCTTCTTCTAAATGGCTGATAATAAGATCATTAAGCCTTCATCGCGCGCATGGAGTTGGCTAAAGCTAAAAGCGTAACCCCCACATCGCCAAAGACCGCTTCCCACAAGCTCGCTACCCCCATAAGCCCCAGCACGATAAAAACCGCTTTAATCCCCAAAGCGAACAAGATATTTTGCCAAATGATGCTTTTAGTTTTTTTAGCGATCGCTAAAACTTTCACTAACGAATTTAAGGAGTCGTTGGTGATTACAATGTCTGCGCTTTGCTTGCTCAATTCTGAGCCTTTCCCCATGCCAATCCCCACATCAGCGCTCGCTAGAGTCGGAGCGTCATTGATGCCATCGCCTACAAAAATCGCCGGGGCTTTATAGCGTTCTTTAAAAGTTTTAAACACGCTCGTTTTTTCTTCAGGCAACAAGCTCGCATGATATTCACAGCCTAGAGTTTGAGCGATGCTCTCAGTCGCGCTTTTTCTGTCCCCGCTCAAAATGCAAAAATTTTCTATCCCTTGCACTTTTAAATCCCTTAAGCACTCTATGGCGTCATCTTTAATCTCATCGCTAATGACGATATAACCCACATAAGCCTGATTGAAAGCCACATGCACGATCGTGCCGTTTTCTTTGGAAGGGCTGTGCGCGATATTGAATTGATCGAGCATTTTTTCATTCCCTGCGATGATTAAATCCGCATGGCATTGCGCTTTAACCCCCATTCCGCTCACTTCTTCGTAATTTTTAATGTCATGCTGGTGCTTATCGTCCTTTAACATTTCTTCGCATGCTTTTTGAATGGATAAAGCGATCGGGTGCGTGGATAAAAGCTGCGAACAAGAAGCGTAATGCAAAACTTCTTCTTTAGAATGCCCGTTTTGCGGCACAATATCTGTTACTTTAAAAACGCCTTTAGTCAAAGTGCCGGTCTTGTCAAAAGCGATGCTTTTAGCTTGGGTAAGCACCTCTAAAACATGCACGCCTTTCATTAAAATGCCCTTTCGGCTCGCCGCTCCCACGCCCCCAAAATACCCTAAAGGCACAGAGATCACTAACGCGCAAGGACAGCTCACCATTAAAGCCACAAGCCCCCTATAAATCCACTCATCAAAGCTCCCCATAGAAAACAAGGGCGGTAATATAGCAATCATTAAAGCAATGAATAAAACGCTTGGGGTGTAGTAGCGTGAAAATTTAGTGATGAATTTCTCGGTTTCGCTCTTTTCATTCGTGGCTTGTTGGACCAAATCCACCACTTTAGCGATAGAAGAATCTCTATACATTTTTTCTACTTTAATTTCAAGGACCGCTTTTAAATTCAAGCTCCCCCCTAAAACTTTAGAGCGTTCGCTGACATTAACAGGCATAGACTCTCCGCTCAACGCCCTTTCATCTAGCAAACTTTCGCCCTTAACTACCACGCCATCCACAGGCACTTTTTCGCCAACTTTCACCACCACAATGTCATTGACTCTTAAATCTTCAGGCGCAACGCTCACTAGTGCATCGCCCTTTTTCAAATAAGCCAAATTAGGAGCGACATCCACTAAAGCCTTAAGGGATTTTTTAGAGCGAGAGACAGCGAGTTTTTGCAAAAATTCGCCCGCTGAATAAAACACCATAATAGACACGCTCTCTTCATAAGCCCCCACGCAAAAAGCCGCAATAGTTGCAATGAGCATCAAAGCGTTTTCATCAAAAAACTGCCCTTTTCTAATCCCACGAAACGCTCCTAAAATCACATCTTTACCGCTCACTAGATACACTAAAGCCAACACGAAAAACACCGCTTTTTCAATAAAAGGGCTAGGGTTTAGGTGTAAGATTAAAATCGCGCCCAAAAAGACCATGATCGTAACAATAAGTGGGGTAAAACTCAAGGGCTTTTCTGTGGCCTCTTTAAAAGACAGACTCAAATGCGGTTCATTCTGCTTGATGAAAGCCTTAACTTTTTCAAAATCGCTCGTGTCCAAAAACAACTTACTGGTGCTGAAATTGATTTGAGCTTTTTTCACATAGTCTAATTTGTTTAAATCCCTTTCTAATTTAGACGCGCAATCAGGGCAATCCAAATTATGAATGTGGTATTCTTGCATTTTCTCTCCCTTATAAAAATCCTTTTAAGAAATCTTTCTAAAACTCAGCGCTTTAAGCACATGAGTTTTTTCTATATCCTCGCAAGCGTTTAAATCCGCAATCGTCCTAGCGACCTTTTTGACCTTATTAATAGAGCGCATGGACAGATTAAACCTTTCAACCGCCTGTTCTAACAACTTTTTTGCTTCAGCGTTTAAAGGGCAAAATCTCTCTATCTGCTCTTCATTAAGCTTACCATTAAAAGCGCTCTGTTTCCTTAACTTTTGCTGTTTGAAAGCTAATAATACCAATTGATGCATCTCTTTTGAAGTCCAAGAATGCGACGGCGTGTCTTTATAATTCCTCTCTTCCATTTGCACAAACAAATCAATCCTGTCCAAAAAAGGCTCGCTCAAGCGGTTTTTATACTGCGTGATTTCTCTATCTTGGCAACGGCATGCTTTGGTTGAGCTGAGTAAATTCCCGCACAAGCAAGGGTTTTGAGCCCCTACAAATAAAAAGGAGGTTTCGTATTCAATCTTGCTATGCACTCGTGAGATCACCAATTTATTGTTTTCTAAAGGCTCTCTTAAAGCTTCCAAAATATCCTTTTTAAAATGGGGCAATTCATCAAAAAAAAGCATGCCGTTATGCGCTAACGCGATTTCGCCAGGTTTTGGCTCTTTTAAAGAGCTTGAGCCTAAAATGCTGGATTTTGAAGCGCTTTGGTGAGGGTTTCTAAAACTCCTTAAAGGGTAATAGGCGCTGTCTTGCTCGCTTAAAATGCGTAATTTTGTCGCTTCTAGGATTTCATTCAGGCTTAATGGAGGCAAGATATAACGCATGCGGTTAATGATCATGCTTTTCCCACACCCTGGACTTCCCTCTAAAATCAAGTTATGAAACCCAGCGCTAGCGATCAAAGCGGCCTCTTTAGCGACAGCTTGCCCCTTAACTTCTTTAAAATCTAAGGCATAGGCGTCTGAAAAATAATACTCTTTATCGTTTAATTCTATCGTTTTAAAGGGTAGTTTTTTCGTATGGGTGTCTGCTTTGGTTTCAGGGTTTTGCAAGATTTCTAAAGCTTCTTTAAAATGCCCCACAAAAAAGCATTGCAAATTAGGGATAAGCGAAAAAAGCTCCTCATTCGCCTTAGGCGCAATGACTTTAGCATGGGGGTGTTTAATGGCAATGTCTAAAAGCATGGGGAAAATGTTAGGATTGGGTTTGATCTTGCCATCAAGCCCTAACTCCCCAAAAGCAAACCACTCTTTAAAAGCCAACTCTTGTTTTTGCAAAGCGATTAAAAGAGCGATAGGCAAATCAAAATGGCTCCCGGATTTGGGCAAATCTGAAGGGGAAAGGTTGATGGTGATTTTTAAAGGCGGGAAAGTGAAATCGTTATTCTGTAAGGCTGACTGGACCCGCTGTTTGGCTTCTTGGATAGAGTTATTAGCCAAGCCTGAAATCACAAACGCCGGCAAAGCCCTTGTGAAAGTCGCCTCCACGGCCACGATTTCTGCCACTCCCCTTTGCATGGTCGTGCAAAATATCGTGTTAATCATGGTGGTTACTTGTGTTTTTGTTTTTTTTGCAGCTCTTTGAGTTCTTTTTCAAATTTCTTACGCTTCAAAATGGATAATTTATCCACGAATAACACGCCATTGAGGTGATCGATCTCATGCTGAATGGCTACCGCTAAAAGCTCGCTCGCTTCTAAAACTTTCACTTCAGCGAAGCGGTTTTGGTATTCTATCTTAACCTTTTCAAAACGCTCCACTTCTTCATAAAATCCCGGCACAGACAAGCACCCTTCTCTATACATTATTGAACCCCCAGTTTCTATAAATTTAGGGTTAATGATTTCCAAGCAGTCTTCCTTGTGTTGCACGCCGTCTTCTCGTGGGAGGTTGATAATGAGCATTCTTAAAGGCAAGCCCACTTGAATAGCGGCTAACCCTATCCCCTCACTAGCGATCATAGTCTCATGCATGTCATCTAGCTGTTGGTGGAGTTTTGCATCAAAAGAAACGACCTCTTTAGAAATCGTTCTTAAGATTTTAGAAGGGTAATGGATAATCTCTAATAACGCCATGCAATCACTTCACATTTTTCTGTAACACTTTATCAATCAAGCCATACTCTTTAGCTTCTTTAGCGCTCATATAAAAATCCCTGTCCGTGTCTTTAGCGATTTGCTCCAAACTCTGCCCTGAGTTTTGAGCCAAAATAGAATTCATCAAACCTTTAAGCCTAAGGATCTCGTTAGAAATGATTTCAATATCGCTCGCTTGCCCTTGAGCCCCCCCTAAAGGCTGGTGGATCATAATCCTTGAATGAGGCAATGAAAAGCGCTTGCCCTTAGCCCCACAGCTCAGTAAAAACGCCCCCATAGAAGCCGCTTGACCGATGCAAATCGTGGAGACATCAGGGCGGATAAAATTCATGGTGTCATAAATGCTAAGACCGCTTGTTATCACCCCACCGGGAGAATTGATATACAAGCCAATGTCTTTTTCAGGGTCTTCAGCTTCCAAAAACAAGAGTTGGGCCACGATAGAAGACGCCACGCTGTCATTAATTTCACCGCTCAATAAAACAATGCGATCCTTTAAAAGGCGCGAGTAAATATCATAGCTACGCTCCCCACGATCGGTATTCTCTATTACATAAGGAATGTATCCCATCATCTCTCCTTTTTAGCTGTTTAACCCGCTTGAATTTTTTGAGCGTTGGGCCTCATTTTTTCTAAAATTTCTTGCTGTTCTTTAGGCAGGTTTTTATCCAAC
The DNA here is from genome assembly GCF_000600085.1 of Helicobacter pylori oki112. Lineage (NCBI taxonomy): Bacteria > Pseudomonadati > Campylobacterota > Epsilonproteobacteria > Campylobacterales > Helicobacteraceae > Helicobacter > Helicobacter pylori. Next base: position 600,375 of record NZ_CP006821.1, on the reverse strand, counting down.
AAATAAGCTAACACCCTATCTTCAATCATCGCCATTTTCACCGCCGCTAACATGTTATTTTTGCGGTATTGCTCAATGAGATTTTCTGGGTTTTGCCCTGTCATCATCGCTTCATAATACAAAGTTTGAAAGACTTCATTGTCATGCACGCCAATTTTTTCTTCTTTCGCTAAAGCGTCAATGATAAAAGTGATTTTCACGCTTTTTGTCGCATCGTTCCTAAAGCTCTCACGCTTTTCTTTGGCTTTTTCTTGACTTTCTTGTAAGGATTTGACTTCCGTAGCCTGCATGGAATAAAGAGCGTTCCTGAACAACAAATCCATTTCTTGCTCTATGATCGTTTTAGGCAAATCAAAAACGATTTTTTCATCTAAATTTTCAATCAATTTTTCTTTCAACTCTTCGTTATAGAGTCTGGCTTTATTTTCTAAAAACAACTGCCCTTCAACCCTTTCTTTTAAAAGCTTTAAAGTCGCATTTTCTTCATTAGCCAACACGATTTTAGCGAGTTCGTCATTGATTTCTAACGCTTCACGCGCTTGAATCTGGTGTAATTTCACTTTAAAAAGGGCTTCTTTGCCGGCTAAATGCTCTGCATGGTATCCGCTAGGGAAAGTCAAAGGGAATTCTTTTTCTTCGCCCGCTTGCATGCCTAAAAGAGCCTTTTCAAAATCTTCTAGCATTTGCTTACTGCCTAAAATCAAATTAAAATTCTCAGCCTTGCCCCCTTCAAAAGGTGCATTATCTATAAAACCTTCAAAATCAATCGTCAATTTATCGTCATTTTGAGCTTTTCTTTGAGCGTCAGTATCCACAAATTTCGCGTAATCTTTAGCGAGCTGTTTCAAACGCTCATCAATTTTTTCTTCATTTGGAATTTCCACTCCCACGCTAGGCACGCACTCTTTGATCTTGTCTAAAACAATCGTGGGTTTTAAGCCGATGTCCGCTTCTATTTCAAAATGCGTGCCTTTTTTTTCAAATTTAGTGAGATTGGGGCTGCCGATTAAATCCTTATTTTCAATCCCTAATTCCTTAAAAGCGTTTTTTAAAACCTCTTGAATCATTTCTTCTTGAGCGTCTTGTTCAATTTGGGCTTGATAACGGGTTTTCACTAAACTAAGGGGGACTTTACCTCTTCTAAAGCCATCAATTTTAACTTTTTGGGCGATTTTTTGAGCGATTTTATCATAACGCTTTTCTAAATTCTCAATGGAAGGTTTAGCGCTCAAACGGGCGTTAGCGGTGTCAATCTTTTTCACTTCAAGATTCATTTTTTTCCTTAATGGCTAAAAAATTAAATTTTTGTATCATTATAGCTTAATTTGTTTTAATTCCGGTTGATAAATAGCGGTTTTAATTCTAGTTTTCAAAAATTTAAAAAACTAAAAGTCATAAGTTGAAGTGAGATAGACAGAAATATTGCGCTTGAAATGAAGGGTGTATAAAGGGGTTTTAAAATAATCATTGGTTAAAAAGGGGATGCGCACGCCAAATTCTATCGCCCAATTCTTATACCTTGAAAAGCGGTAACGATACCCCACATTCAGCATCACTTGAAACATGTAAGGGTGATAAACGCTTGAAAGATCTTTAGCCCACTTTTTAAAAATCTTTGTTTCATAAAACCAGGTTTCGCCCACGAAATTCATCCCTAAAATCAGCGTCCCGAAAGCGCGTTTGTATAAAAAGTCAGCTCCCGTGCCATAAAAAATAGCGTTAATAAAAGTCTCTTTTCTTTGTAATTTTTCTCTATAGCTTTTAGGGATCTGCGAACTCTCCCTCAAACTATCGCCCAACACGCCCTTATTTTTAAGAAAAAACCCATAAGCATAGTCCAAAGAAATATAAAAGCGGAAACCATAGCGCTCTTTTTTAGGAAAAAATTGTTTATAGCCATAAATCAAACTGACTTCAGCAAAAGGAATATCTCGGTATTTTGAATGGTTTTCAAATTTTTCCCTGCTCTGTAGCCATGACATTTGCACCACGCTTGTGCCATAATAATGGGAGCTTTTGTCTATGTTAAAAAGTTTTTTTTTGGGCTTTTTAGGCTCAGCAAAACATGGAGGGTGGGCCTTGCCCCTTAAACACTTCTTTGCTAAAAACCGCTGGAATCCTAGATCTTCTTTTTTGAGAATTGTGTAAGTAACCAGATCATCAGCCCTTAAATACACGCTCAAAAAGAACGCTAAAAACCCCTTTTTAAGCAGTTTATTCAAGCGTTCTTTTCTTATGCGTTATTTGTCTTTATCGGTTTCTCTTGTTTTTCAATTCCTTGGCGTCTTTTTGATAAGATTCTAAATTCTTTTGAGTGAGTTTTTTGTCTATTTCTTGCATGATATTTGCAAAAATCTTGTTCAAAGCGCTCTTGATCGCGTCATTAGAATTATCCGTTCCCTTAACCATAGTGCTAACTAACCCCCCGCTATGGCTTGAATGGGTGGTTTTTAAGAATTTTTCTTGAATGTCCAACTCGCTCAAATCCATCGTAAAAGAATCCAAAGATTCCCCACTCATAGGCTCTAGTATGGTAACCTTGACAAACCCGGCCGGGATTAAAACCCCTTCCATTTTGTCCAAACCAGTGGAGAATAACAACCCAGGTTCTGATTTTTTCTGTATGGTCCTTTTAGGATCGGGGCGTAAAACAATTTCGCCGTTCATAGCAACAACCAAATACCCTTCTTTTTTTTGCGAAAAAGAAAGATCGTCTTTATCGCTGCTATCTACGTTAATAACCTTATAGCCCTGATTTTGCAAAATCTGTTCAACCTTGAGCGTGGTTTGATTCTTGAATTTGTTTTCATACTCTTTAGCAATATTATCGCTGTATTGAAAAGCTGGCCTTAAAAGTAAAATCTTTTCATCTAACGCTTGAACTTTCTCGCTAGCTGGATGGTAATTCAACTTCAAAGTGACTTCATTGGTTTCAATGATATGCGGGTTGCATCCCACTAACAAAGCCACCACGCTCACGCCTAAAAGGCATTTTTTCCATGCAAAATCTTTAAAATGATTATTTGCTTTCATCGTTCTATCCTTGATTGTAATATTTTAGACTTCTATAACAACAAACCCGAAGCAACCAACACGCTTTTGTTGTCAAAATGTTATTTTACCCTAACATCTTTAGATTATCAGTCTTTTTCTATTTTTTAGCGTTATAATCCCCGCTTTTGCCTCCACTTTTATGCTCCAACATCACACCGCTAATTGTCATGCTCTTATCAATGGCTTTCACCATGTCATAAATGGTTAAAAGCCCTATACTCACACTCATTAGCGCTTCCATTTCTACGCCCGTTTTAGCTTGAGTTTTGACTCTCGCATAGAGTTTAAAACTACAAGTCTCTTTTTCTTCTAAAATATCAATATCCACCCCATTGAGCATGATTGAATGGCACATGGGAATGAGCTCGCTTGTCTTTTTAGCCCCCATAATCCCAGCAATAATAGCAGTCTGTAACACCGGACCCTTTTTGACGCAATGATTAACAATAGCGTCATAAGCCTCTTTATTCATGCTGATGCGACCGCTTGCTAGAGCGATTCTTTCAGTGGTTTCTTTATCCCCTATATCCACCATTTTAGGCTGATTTTCTTCATTCAAATGAGCGAGTGGCATTTTTTACCTTATTGTTTGGGGCGAAACGCTTGAATGTTTTTTTCATTCACTTGCATATAATTCCCTAAAATCAAATCCACGCAATAAGGAATCGCTGGAAAAACCGCCTCTAAGCATTCTCTAATACTTTTTGGCTTACCAGGGAGATTAATAATCAAACTCTTATTCCTAATACCAGCACTCTGGCGCGATAGAATCGCTGTAGGCACATATTTTAAACTAGTCATTCGCATAAGCTCTCCAAAACCAGGAAGCATTTTTTGGCACACTTTTTCTGTGGCTTCTGGGGTTATGTCTCTTAAAGCAGGGCCTGTGCCTCCTGTAGTAACGACTAGATCGCATTGGTATTCATCGCACATTTTAATCAGCGATTTTTCAATCAAATCCCTTTCATCAGCGACAATTTCGTAATGGAATTCTAAAGGATTGAGCAGGTATTCGCTCAACACTTCTTGTATCGCCTTGCCGCTTAAATCTTCATAAATCCCTTTTGACGCTCTATCGCTCGCGCTCAAAACGCCTATATGAATCGTTTGCACTTTAACTCCTTTTTACGCTAAAAGCCCGCTCCCTTTTAAAGGGTGGCTTCTTTCTTTAGCGTAAATGCGTTTATTATCAATCAAATCGTATTTCCAAATAGGAGCGTTACGCTTAAAATCTTCAATAAAATCTTCGTATAGTTCTAAGGCATTTTTTCTATTCTTTCCCATTAAAACGCATAAAAATGAGCTTTGTCCTATCAAAACATCGCCCAGGCTGTGCGCCATCTTTAACACCACGCCCAAATCTTTGGCTTTATGGTGCCATTTTTCAAACCAAGTCTTTAATAGCGCTTCATAAATATCAAAACTCAAGCCTTGAATGTTACCCTCTTTTCTCACAATCCCCACAAACACACAAAACGCTCCAAAGTTTTTAATGCGAGCTTCCTCTTGGTAGGCTTTCAAAAGCTCACTAGTATCCAATGCCCCTTGAATGATTTTTAACACCTAGCCCCCACAAACCGGTGGCAACAAACTTACCACATCGCCATCTTTTAAAGGCGTGTTTAAATTGTCTATTAAGTGATCATTAAGGGCTATCGCGCAAACGCCCAACCACTCTTTTAAGCCCTCTTTTTCTTGTAAAATCGCTCTTAATTCTTTTAAATCACTCGCTTTGACGAAAAAATTTTCTTCTTTTATGGGTCCAAAAAATCGCACTTCTACCATTATCTTACCCCTATATTGTGCCTTTTAAAGCTTATTTTAAAAGAGTTTTCACAATAAATGCCCCATTTTGAGCTTTTTGACTTCCAAATACCCTTGATTGTGTTCATTAGCACACACGATCAAGCTCTCTCTTGTTACCTCAGCGTATTTTTCTAAAGTGGCGATTTTTTTAGGGTTGTTTGTGAGTAAGCGCATTTTTTTAATGCCGTAATATTCTAAAATTTCACCCGCAATACTATAATCCCTTTCATCGTCTTTAAACCCTATCATTTCATTGGCTTGAATGGTATCATAGCCCTTATCTTGCAAAGCGTAGGCATTGACTTTATTAAATAGCCCTATCCCACGCCCTTCTTGGCGCAAATAAATCACTAGCCCCCCTTCTTTAGAAATCCTTTCTAACGCCATTTGCAACGCCCCCCCGCAATCGCATTTTTGAGAGCCTAGAGCGTCGCCGGTCAAGCATTCTGAATGCAAACGCACTAAGGGGTTTTGAGAAAAATTAGGGGTGAAAACCACTAAATGATCTTTAGAGCCATTAGAACCCTTTTCTCTAAAGCACTGGATACAAAACTCCCCAAATTGAGTGGGTAATTTGGCTTGGTTAGAGACTTCTAATCGTTTCAAGGATACTCCTAAAATTAGTTTTAAAACGCATCTTTTAAAAAAGGTATTCTATCAAAACTCTTTATAATTTTCTTAAAAAGTTATTGAACGAACAACCCCATCTTTTAAAAACCTCTAACAAACTCACCGCCCTTAAAGCTAGTTGCTCCATTATAGATTTGGGAAGTCAATGCATTTTTGATTGGCCTTAAGGGGTTGGTGCGTTTAGAATGATTTGCACCGATGAAAATGTTTTTAAAATCGCTTGATGTGGGGTCTCCTTTAAAATTTGTAAGTCAAATTCAAACCATTGGGGCTTAAATTAGAACGGATTTCATGTTTATTATAAATCCCTAAAGCTTCCCCAAGCCCTAAATCTCTAATGATAAAACCGATAGGATCCATAAGAGCGATAACTAAACGCCCTAAAAATAAAGAGCCAAAAAGCTTGCCTTCATTGCGTTGGATATAGCGTGTGAGCTGATAAAACCCTTCCCCTAAAATAGATCCTAATAAAGGCGTGATCACTAGATCCTGCCAGCTAGGCACTTCCACAAACGCTTCCAAGCCATATTCCCAAAAAAGCGTGGAAGTGATAAAAGAAAAAAACGCTGAGGCCATCCAGCTAAACCCAGCCATGCGCGGTTGCATATAATACATAGCCCCAAAATAAGGGTGCAAAATTTCATTAAAAATAAAACTATCATTGTCTAGTTTTGGCCCCATGCGGACATTTTCAAACCAACTTTTGATCCCAAACTTTTCTTTATCCCAATTCGTTACGCTCTCTGGCATGAGATACAACCCTACAATCCCTATCACCAACGACACGCCCAAAATCCCTATACTTGTGCCTAAATATTTCCAACGGCTATTTGGGGCATAAGGGATCGTGTTGCTCTTTTTAAACTTCTTTTTAAAGTGTTGCCAAATAAGATTTTTAGGGCTTCGTCTGAGCGTTTCTTCTAATTGAATGCTGTTAGCGTTTAAAAAACTACAGCCTAACCCCCAAATAATAACGCAAACCATCCAAATCTTTTGGAAGGTTTTTAGGACTATTTTCAATAATATTTTTAGGAATGTTTTTAATGAAATCAGCATAAACTCTATTATTACTCTCATCAGGTTGCAAACTTTATTGCTTGACTTAAAAAGAGTTTATTATACTTTAAAAACATTACAACACATTCAATAAAACTTAACAGGCCTCAAAGGCTAATCGTTTCTACAAGCTTAAGCCCAAACCCGCTCAAAGCCTTATACTGCCTGTCTTCAGAAGAGCTTAAAAGCCTGAAATCCTTTATCCCTAAATTTTTTAACACCAACGCTCCGATCCCAAAATCTTTAACGATATTGTTTTCTTTAGAATGCGTGTTCATAAAGATCAAATAACCTCCTTCGCGCTTTAAATATTCTAACGCTTTAAAAAACACTTCAAACGCATCAGTCGTCAAGAAATCAAAATCCTCTTTGATAGGGTGGAAACGCACTAAAGGGGCTAAATCATGGGTTTTTGCGCCTTTAAACTTAAAAGCGTAATGGTTTTTTTGCTGGTGGTCTAAAAAAGTGTAGCATTGCGTTTGGTGTTTTAAAAATTCTCTTTCTTCTTGACAAAACATTTTCAGCAAACTTTCATTTTCCAAACGATAGCTAATCAAATCAGAGACATAGAGGGTTTTAAGGTTATGTTTAAGGGCAAAGTCGCTCAAAAATTTATCCCCTCTCCTCGCCATAGATCCATCTTCTTTCATGATTTCACAAATCACGCTCACGGGTTTTAATCCAGCTAATTTGCATAAATCCACGCTCGCTTCAGTATGGCCCGTGCGCGCTAACACGCCCCCGTCTTTTGCGATTAAAGGGAAAATATGCCCCGGTCGCACAAAATCGCTCGGTTTGGTGGTGTCTTTACATAATAATTCAATCGTTAAATGCCTTTCAAAAGCAGAAATCCCGGTTTTGGCTTCTTTAGCGTCAATAGAAACCGTGAAAGCGGTCTCATGGTTAGAATCATTCACGCTAACCATAGGGGGTAATTCAAATTTTTTCGCTAAATCTTTGGTCAAAGACACGCAAATCAACCCCCTAGCATGCGTGGCCATGAAATTGATTTTCTCAGGGGTAGAAAAAATCCCGGCTAAAACCAAATCCCCCTCATTTTCTCTGTCTTCATCGTCCATAACAATAAGCATTTCGCCATTTTTATACGCTTCTAAAGCTTCAGTAACTCTTCTTAAGATCATTCTAACTCCCTAGTTTTATTCAATGATATTGAGTTTTATAGAAAAAAGAAATATAGCATGTTTAATAACGATTATTACTTTATTGCTTTATTTAGCAAACCGCATTTAGCAAACCGCTAAGCCTTTAAATCAATTGAATGAAACTTCCCCTATCATGCAAGAAATGCTCAAAGACTTATTCTAATGTTTGCAAATTCTAATGATTAGTTTTTTCTAATGATTAATTTTGGGCTATACCTAAAAACTTTATCCAAGATTTTAACCGCGCTTTTATGCAAAAAACGGCCAATCCTGATGCTTAAAGGTAATTTTTTAGGCCTTTGTTTTTCTGTGTTGGAGTTTTGGGAATTCATTCTATCGCAAGTAATCGCAAATTCTTCTAACACATAGTTTTTGACCCCATGCCAATAATGCCTATCCATCACGCAATCTATGGGCATCACCCATTCTTTTGCGCTGTATTTCAATAATTTTTGCGCGGCTTTGGGGGCTAAAACATACCCTTGAGTGCCAATGCCATCTTTAAAATTTAAGATTTGAGAAACCCCTTTAATAAGAGTTTTTTGTTTAGCCACATTTTCTTCTAAATGCATCAAGCGGATATAGCCTAATTCGTTGATGTGTTTATGACAAAACTCTAGGCTCTCTTTAAAACGCTCTTTTACAATAATATCATCTTCTAAAATACAGATCGCTTCATTAAGCTCTATGCATTTTTGCCACAACGAATAATGGCTCGCATAGCACCCAAGCTCCCCAAACCCCATCCTCTTCCCGCAATGCTTGAGCGCATAAAAGAAATTTGTTAACGTGCAAGGGGGGTGTTTTTTATCTTTACAAAAAGCCAATAAATCTTCAATTATAAAAGAAGGGTGCAAATGCTCTAAGACCAAGGGGTGTAATTGCGTGGGAGAGATTTTAGAATAGATCGCATCAAAGATTTCATAAGAGATCCCTTGAAGTTTAAGGCTCTCTAAAATGGGGGTTATATGGGTTTCTTTTAAAGAAAAATTGTGACAGGTTTTGGGGCTTAAATGAATAATAAAAACACGCATGTTAGCCTTAATTCTTAATACAAATAAAATCAATATCAAACAGACTTACATTCTAGCGCAAATTTTAGTAAAATACGCACCATGTTAGATGATATTCCTATTACCATTCAAAAAAGTAAAAAAATCAAAACCCTGAGCTTGAATATCACGCCCTCTTTAGAAGTGATTCTAAAAATGCCCAATTCTTGCTCTCAAGCTAGAGCGAGCGCTTTTTTAAAAGAACAAGAAGCTTGGCTAAAAAAAACCCTTTCAGCCATGCAAGAAAAACACTCCCTTTTACACTCGCGCCTAGAAACCTATCAAAACAAAATCCTTGTGTTTGATGAGGTGAAAAACGCCAACGATTACACTCTAACAGAGCTTAAAAAAATCTTAAAAACTTATTTGGAGCAACAACTCCCTTTGATCGCTCAAAAAATGCAAACTTCATACACCCATTTCAGCATTAGAAACAACGCCAAAGTTTTAGGGAGTTGCTCTTATCATAACCGCTTGAGTTTTGCTCTTTTACTGGTTTGCGCTCAAAAAGAAGCGATTGATTATGTCATCATCCATGAACTCGCCCACACGATCCACAAAAACCATTCCAAAAATTTCTGGCGTTGCGTTCAAATCTTTTGCCCTAATTACCGCGCTCTAAGGGAGCATTTAAAACAAAGGGTTGTTTTTTATACCCAACTGCTCAAGCAACTACAGCCCTAAAGATTAAACCTTAAAAATGATAGCTCACATACGCTGTGATGCTTCTAGGAGGCGCGGCTTCTTTACCGTTAGGGCTAGTGCCTATCCCGCTAAACCAATATTTCATGTTAAAAATGTTATTGATTTGCAAGCTCGCATTAACGCTTTGATTTTTGCGTTCCCACAAAGCACTAGAAATTTGCAAATTCCACACCCAATACCATGGCGTCATTCCCGCTGTTTTGGTAGTGATAGCGCCGTTTTTGATCGTGGGCGCGTATTGAGTGAAAGGCACAGTGTTTAACACATCGCTATAAGCCGTACTATAAAAGAAAGAGCTCAACCCGATCGTGGTTTTAGCGTAAGTGTAGCTCGCGTCTAAAATAAACTGGTGCGGGCTGACAAAAGGGAGTTTTTTACCAAAAATATCTTTTTTAGGCCCTTTAGGATTAGCAGGGTTAGTAACCATTGTGTGGCTGGTGATATTAGCGTCTATAAAAGTGTAAGCCGCATGGAAATTAAGCCCCCTAATAGGCGTGTAGTAGAGTTCCAACTCCACGCCTTGCGATCTCGCATTGACCGGCTCTTTATTATCCCCATAGCGCCCGGTAAAATAATGATTCGCAAAAATCACAAAATAATTCGCGTTAAAACTCACTTGATTGTTAAAATAATATCTTGAGCCGCCCTCCATGACATTAAAGATTTGAAAATAATCCGTGCTTGTGCCTACAAAACTACCGATATTGCTGAATTGGGGCGGAATGTAGCTTCTTTGATAGTTGAAATAAAACAACCAATCTTTAATGGGTTTATAGCCGATATTCAGCGCCGGATTCCATTGGTTGTAACGATCTTTAATGGTTTTTCCTGTTTGGCCTGCTTTAAAAGGGGAAGCGTCTTTTTTTTCATAATTTAAAAAAGTGTATCTCAAGCCCGGCGTGATCGTTAGCATGCCGTTATTGAAATTGATTTCATCGCTGGCATACACAGCGGTATAATTGTTGAAATTATTGAGTGAAGTTCCTGCATCAAACCCACTGCCATTATTAGGCATGCTAGGGTTTTTCCTGGTAGTGGATCGGCGGTATAAATCTTCGGTTAAAAACCGCATTCCCATGTTAAAAGTTTGTTTGACTTTACCGGTATTGATGATGAGATTGAGTTTTGGCTCAAAGGCATTCACCACGAAGCGGCGGATATTGTCAAAAAATTGCCAACAAGGGCTATTCGTGTCGCTATAAGAATACAAACCGCAATTAGGGTTTTTTGCACTAATTTCTCCCTTGCCTTTAAAAGGTAAAATCTTGTTTTGACCGCTCATATACACGCTTTGGTATTGGTTGGAAAACCCAAAATCCCTACTCATGTCATGCGTGAAATAAGTGAATTTAAAATCTCCCCCCACTTTCCTATCCGGGTCGCCAAAATAATTTTGATACACGATCCCAAAGCGCTTGGCCCGCCCTCCATCTTGATTGTCAGGGCGCTCGTTGATGAAGCGGTTATAGGCGTAATCTTGAGCGCTCAAAGTGCCTGGATGGTAAGAATTGTATTGATAATATTGGTAATAAGCTTTAAAAGTGTTGGTCGCATTAATCTTATAGATCGCATCAAGCAAGTAGTTTTGCACCTTTGTGGGGCTGTTTTGCCTGAAACCTTGCCCATTAATCCAATTGCCTTGGGCGCTAATTCCTATATGCTTACCCAACATTCCAGCCGTTCGCCCGTAAGTGTTAAACAGCATCTGATTGCCTAAAGTTTGGGCTAAAGGCTTGCCTTTTTCTTTAGGATCTACAAAATTCCCATTAGAGGATCGCCCCCAAAAAGTGATCCTTTCAGCCGCTTGATTTTCCCACTCTTTAGGGATTTCTTTAGTGATGATATTCACCACGCCTCCAAAAGTGTTAGGGCCATATTGCACGCTCGTGCCCCCCTTAATCACATCAATCCTATCCACTGACTGGAAAGTAACAGGGAAAATCGCCAGTTCAATATTAGAATACGGCGCGCCATAAATGGGGATACCATTGACTAAAATCATGCCCGTATTGCTATGCCCGTTACCACCCCCACCAAAACCGCGCACCGAAATTTTAGGCAGCACGCCCGTGCCTGTAGCGTCTCTGATTTGAATCCCTGGCACATTTTGCAAAGCGTTTTCAATATTCAAATTACCCGTTTTTTTGAGTTCTTTGTTGGAAATCACCGTGCGAGAGCTTGTGGAATTACGCACTTCTTCGCTTTGATATGAAAGCGGGGCGCTGGAACTGAATTTTTGCTCAGTGGTTGTAACTTTTTTTAAAAAATGGTGCTTATCTTTCGCACTCATAAAAGAACTAAAAGTCCAAAAAGTCAAAGTGTATAACGCTAAAAAATACGGGGTTTTTACCCTCAAATAACCATTCATTATGATAACCTTTCTCATTTAATTCAAACTGATGCATATTATAAAAATAATTATTATAATTAACTTAAATTTTGAAATTTGATTTTATTTATTTAGAATTTGTTATCAAAACGATTTGAAAAAGGTTTTTTGCGTTTTTTTAAATGGCCGCTAAGCGCTTTTTAAAAACAGAATGTTAGTTTTAGAATGCGTTATTTATCAATTTGACGAAGAAACCATCACGACCGCTATCGCAAAACCAGCGTCATGGCTAATGCTCGCGCTCAAGCTTTGGATGTTGAAATAATCCATTTTTTCTTTAGAAAGGGTGATTAAGGGGGCGTTTTTAGGGCTTTTAGAAATGCGTATATCCAAAAAGCTCAATTCCTTACCAATGCCCACTTGAAGGGCTTTAGAGCAAGCCTCTTTAAGCGCGAAAAACCCGGCGATACTGCTAGATTTGTCCTTGCATAAAACAATCTCACTTGGCGATAAAAAACGCTCTAAAAACCTCATTTCAAAGCGTTTCACGCACTTTTCTACCCTAGCAATAGAGACAATATCTATGCCAATCATTTAAAATTATTGAATAATGAAATCAGTGAAAAAGACATTTTTAATAAAGCCATCAATCAAAAACGAATTCAAATGGCTCTTAATTTCATCTTTAAGCTTGTTTTTACCCTTATTGGTAACCACTTCTTCCACGCTTTTAGACGACAGAATCTCTATAATCGTGTCTTTAATCGCTGTGTCCTTAACCTTGACTTCATTTAAAAGCTTTTCATTACTCAATTCTAACGAAATAGAAGCCTTAAGGTAGCGTCTGCCATTTTGAGAGACCAGATTCACCGCAAAAGGCGCATCAATCGCATACAAAGGCCCAAGCACCAAATATTGCTGGATATTAGAGCCTTCTTTGGCCTCTTGATTTTTGTTCGCCATAGGATTAGCTTGAACTTCTTGGGTGTTTTTAGAAGCGTTTTCTTTAGATTCTTCCTTATTCCCCATAAGTAGCATGATAATCACCCCCACCAATAAAAGCATCACTAACACGCTTCCAATAATGACAAATAAAAGGGCTTTGCTTTTTTTTTGGGGTTGTTGCGCGGTATTTTCTTGTTCTTCTGCCATGCCTATTCCTACTGAAAATAAGTTAAAGTGGTTTTTCCAAATTTTTTCTGTTTGATTATAGCTAAAGTTGTAAGACTTTTAGGCATTTCATGCAGGCTTTCATGCTCAAAAACCACTAAAAGATTTTTTGAATGAGAGCGGTTTAATAACCTTTCTAAAGCGTGAAAACATTTTTCATAAATCCCTAAAAACCCGCTTGTTTCAAAAGGAGGATCCAAATAAAGGATATTCAAAACGCCATTTTTTAAACACAGCGTGGGCAAAAGCTTGAAAGCGTCATCTAAAAAGGTTTGAATTTCAATTTCCTTTTTCAAGCGGTTTTTAAAAAGAGAAATATTTTCTAAAAGCGTGGCATAAGCGCTTTTATTTTGCTCAAAAAACACCGCGCTTGTTGCCCCCCTGCTCAAAGCCTCTAAACCCATAGAAGCGCTACCTGAAAACACTTCTATAAAGTGCGCTCCATTAATTTCTGCTTGCAAAGTGTTAAAAAACGACTCTCTTACGATCGCTTTCGTGGGGCGCGTGCTAGAAACGTTAGGCAAATTCAAGCCTAATCCCTTACAAGCCCCCCCAATAATCTTAAATTTTTTTACTGGCTGATGATTTGGCATAATTTTTGGGTGTATTCTTCTAGTAATTGTTGAATCTTTTGCTCTTTAGAAAATTGGATTTCTTCGCAAGGTTTTTCGCTCGTCTTTAAAGCGCGATAAAAATTGTTTACATCTTCTTTCACGCTCTGTTTGGTGAAAGGCTTTCTTAAGCGCTCTTCTATAAAGCATAGAGACTTATTGGTTTCTAGCGTTTCATCATCGCTTAAAACAAAGTCGCAAACTTCCATAGGAGAGAGGCAATCGCTCAAATAAAATTCCAAACTCCTTTGAATCAACAAAGACTTGCAAGAAAGAAAAATTTTCAAAAAACCCCCTTTATCCCATCAATAGGCTTAAATTGTTTCAAAATTATAGCAATTCTTTCTTTTAAACACCAATATTAAATAAATAAATAAACTTAAAAAGTGTTTCATTTTATAAAAAAGAAAAACAGAATGTTAAAAATAAAGCTCAAATAACATCTTTTTTTTTTTTTTGGTATAATGCCGCTTAAGGTAAGAGCGAAAGGCGTATTATATTCCTTCCTTCTTTACTTTAGCATTTTAATCAACTTTTTCATTAAAATGTCCTGACGCTCTTACCTTTCCCCCTTTAAAAATACACAAACTCTTTATTATATTATTAATTATTATTAGATTGTCAAAATGCTTTATATTTTATTTTTTTTCACAAACTCTAACGCCTTGAAACGCTCCCCCAAACCCCCAGGGCTAATTAGGGGCTTGATTTTAGCCGCTTCTTTTAAATACCTTTCATAACCCACGCTCTTTGAAAATGTTTCTAACAATCCCATAAGCCCCATATCCAATAAAGCGTTAGCCTGCGATTTAAAGAATGAAAATTGCGCGTGGTGTTTTTCAAACAAAAAGCGCACCAGAGAAAAATTGACATCATAGGTCAAATCGCTCTTTTGATACAAAGAAGCCAGATGGTTTAAAATATCCTTAAAATCTAGCGCTTGGTGGTTTTTAAAAGCCCTTAAATGCATGTCTTTCCTCTCTATTTCATCGCCATAATCAAAGCTCAAAAACACCCAAGAAGGAGCCTCATCCAATTTCTCCAACAAATCCTTAATGAAAGCCTCTAAAAATAACGGCGCGCACCCTTGTTTTAAATCCAAATTTTTAAGAAGTTCTTTAGTGGGTTTATTAATAGCGCCCCAAACGCCCTTATGATCATGGGTAATAAAAAGCATTTTGTTATCTTTAATGATCTCGCAAGCGAATGCGTCAAACAATTCATTAGAGATAACAAACGTGCTTTTTTCTTTAAAATCAAGCTCTTCTAAATTGCAACTACTCAAATCCAATTGCGTGGCTTGTTTAAAAATAGTTCGTTGGAGTTTTTGCAATTCCTTTAAAGGCTCACAGCTGACAAACTCGCATTTTTCCATCACGCCCACGCTCAAAGCGTTTAAAAAATTCGCTATATCGCTCAAAAAATGCCCATGATGAGCGCCAATTTCTACAATTTTTAAAGGTAAAAATAATTTTTCTTCTTCTAAAAGCTTGATGATGTAAAACGCAACAGCGCCCCCAAAAAACTTACTCAAAGACACCGAAGTGTAAAAATCCCCTTTTTGACCGATTAACGCCTTTTTGTAATACCCCTTTTCGCCATAAAGCCACTCTTGCATGTAATTCCCAAACGAACGCATGATTTTCCTTTCATTAAACCCATCTCAACCAACAATAATAGAAGAGCTATTCTAGTCAAAATCGCCTTATTTTTGCGCTATAATATTCAATAATAATGACTTTTTAAGCTAAGTTTGAAGGGAGTTTAGAGTTTGGAAATTTTAAGGCGAGAATGCGGGGCGGTTGAAGAAAACGCTTATATTGTGAAGCTTTCTAGTGGGATAGATTTTATTATTGATCCCGGATTTTCTAGCAGCGAATGGGTGTTAGAAAACACTAAAAACCCTAAGGCGATTTTAATCACGCATGGGCATTATGATCATGTATGGGATAGCGCTCAATTGTCAAAACTCCTTAAAAACACCCCCATTTACGCCCCCAAAGACGATGTGTTCATGCTAGAAAATGATATTTTCCATTTAGGCATGCCGGTTTTTAGCCCCAATTTTAGCGTGCCTTGCAATAAGGGTTGCACCACTTTAGAGGTAACAAACACTACCATTAAATACTGGCATTTTCCCGGGCACACGCCCGGTTGTTCCATCATAGAAATAGAAGGGGTGATTTTTAGCGGGGATTTTATTTTCTATCGCAGCATTGGCCGTTATGATTTCCCTTATTCTAATGAAAAAGACATGAAAGAGTCCCTGTTAAGGTTTCAAAATTTAGATTTTTCTAAAGACATAGAGATTTATCCAGGGCATGGGGATAAAACGAGTTTTTTTGCTGAAAGAGAGCATTCTAAAATCTGGGTTTCAAGGATGGCTTAATTGTTAAGCCGGCTAGAAAAAGAGCGTTATTTGCGCCATATCATGCTAGAAGATGTGGGCGAAGAAGGCCAATTGAAGCTTTTAAAATCCAGCGTTTTAGTCATTGGGGCTGGGGGGCTTGGATCAGCGGTTTTGATGTATTTGTGCGCCGCTGGGATAGGAAAAATAGGCATTGTGGATTTTGATGTGGTGGATATGAGTAATTTGCAACGCCAAATCATCCATTCACAGGATTTTTTAAACCAACCTAAAGCCTCTAGCGCGAAAGTGCGCTTAAAACAACTCAATGCCGGTATTGAAATAGAGGCTTTTGAAGAACGCTTTAAGGCTCATAACGCTCTTTCTCTCATAGAGCCTTACGATTTCATCATAGACGCTACAGACAATTTCAACGCTAAATTTTTGATCAATGACGCTTGCGTGTTGGCCCAAAAACCCTATTCGCATGCCGGGGTTTTAAAATACAGGGGGCAAAGCATGAGCGTTTTACCTAATAGCGCATGCTTAGCGTGCGTTTTTGATAAGCCCCCTAAAAAGGGATTAAATCTTATTTCAGGGCTTTTTGGGGTCTTGCCTGGGGTTTTAGGGTGTATCCAAGCGAGCGAATGCCTTAAATATTTTTTAGGGTTTGAAACTTTACTTATAAATACTTTACTTATAGCCGATATTAAAACGATGGATTTTAAAAAAATTCAAGCACCCAAAAACCCTGAATGTAGGGTTTGTGGCACGCATAAAATCACGCATTTACAAGATTATGAAATTTAGATTAAGGGGTAAGTTTTGGATTTATCAACCATACTAGGCTTGGTATTGGCGGTCGCTTCTATTTCGCTAGGCGATATTTTAGAAGATGGCAACCCGTTGCACATTATCCATTTGAGTTCAGTCATCATCATCGTGCCCACTTCGCTTTTTGCCGCTATGACAGGCACGCATGCTCGTTACGTGAAAGCCGCTTACAAAGAGATAAAAATTGTTTTTTTAAACCCTAAAATCAATTTAAACGAAACCATTAAAAATTTAGTGGAATTAGCCACTTTAGCCCGAAAAGATGGGGTGTTGAGTTTGGAGGGGCGAGTGGCGCAAATTGAAGACGATTTCACCCGCAATGGCTTGTCTATGATCATAGATGGCAAGGATTTAAAATCCGTTAAGGAAAGCTTAGAAATCAGCATTGAAGAAATGGAAGAGTATTACCACGGCGCCGCTCATTATTGGGAGACGGCCGGTGAGACCGCTCCTACTATGGGGTTAGTGGGGGCGGTTATGGGGCTTATGCTAGCCTTGCAAAAACTAGACAACCCGGCTGAAATGGCAGCAGGGATCGCTGGGGCTTTTACGGCTACTGTTACAGGGATTATGTGCGCTTATGCGATTTTTGGCCCTTTTGGGCATAAGCTCAAAGCTAAATCTAAAGACATTATCAAAGAAAAAACCGTTCTTTTAGAGGGGATTTTAGGCATCGCTAATGGGGAAAACCCAAGGGATTTAGAAAACAAACTCTTAAACTACATCGCTCCCGGTGAGCCTAAAAAATCTCAATTTGAAGGTTAAAGATGGCTAAGAAAAACAAACCCACCGAATGCCCCGCTGGTGAAAAATGGGCGGTTCCTTATGCGGACTTTTTGTCGTTGTTGCTCGCGCTTTTTATCGCTCTTTATGCCATTTCAGCGGTCAATAAATCCAAAGTGGAAGCCTTAAAAACCGAATTTATTAAGATTTTTAATTACGCTCCCAAGCCAGAGGCGATGCAGCCGGTTGTAGTGATCCCCCCTGATTCAGGGAAAGAAGAAGAGCAAATGGCGAGCGAAAGCTCCAAACCGGCTTCGCAAAATACCGAAACAAAAGCCACTATCGCTCGCAAAGGCGAAGGCAGTGTTTTAGAGCAAATTGATCAAGGCTCTATCTTAAAGCTCCCCTCTAGTTTGCTGTTTGAAAACGCTGCATCAGATGCTATCAATCAAGACATGATGCTTTATATTGAACGGATCGCTAAAATCATTCAAAAACTCCCTAAAAGGGTGCATATCAATGTGAGAGGTTTTACGGATGATACGCCTTTAACTAAAACCCGTTTTAAAAGCCATTATGAATTAGCCGCCAATCGTGCTTATAGGGTGATGAAAGTCCTTATGCAATACGGCGTAAATCCTAACCAATTGTCTTTTTCTTCTTATGGCTCTACCAACCCTATCGCGCCTAATGACTCCCTAGAAAACAGAATGAAAAACAACCGTGTGGAAATCTTTTTTTCAACCGATGCGAACGATTTGAGTAAGATCCACTCTATTTTAGATGAAGAATTCAATCCCCACAAACAGCAAGAATGAATCGCATGAATAAAAATTATCTGTTAATCTTTTTGTTGTTAGCGAGTCTTGTTGCTAGAGAGAAGGACGCTTCTTCAAACCTTTTTGATTTGATTGATAAAGGGATCAACAGAGAACAAGAATTAAAAGAGCAGGAGCAAAAAACGCGCTTGAAACTGGCTCAAAGCCCTTTAGTGGCTTTAGAGATTGTCCCCCAAGAAACGCCCTATTTAGAATGGCAAGGGGCTAGGGAGTCGTATTATTTAAAGGTGAGCGCTGTAGTGGAGAGCGTGGTTATTTTAAAGATTGACATCAATCAGGGGCGTTCATGTTCGCTCTACCCCACGCCTAAAAGCGTTTCTTTAGTGAGGAATCAAAGCGTAGCCTATGAAATTTTATGCGAAAACCAGCCGCTATGGATAGAAGTTAGCACCAATTTAGGCAAACGCACCTTTCAGTTTTAACCTGCAACCAACATTAAAGAATGCCTTTAGCGTTTTAAAACCCCTTTATTCAAATAAGTTTGGTTATAATGCTAATCATGGGCGTTTTTAAACAATTGATCAAAGAATTGTATGAATGGTTGCTCCATTCTATAGATGTGGCTACGCAGCATTTAGTTGCCATAGTATTAAAAATAAGCGTGGTAAAATATTTGATAAAAGAATTTCATGATCGCTTCATTTATTTTATAGACTTGATCGCGCAGCATTTTATCATCGTTGCACTTTCTGGTTTTCTCGTGCTGGTGTTTGGGGTTTTGATTGGGGTTTTGGTGTTTTATAACTCAAAGGCTAGAACACTCTTGCTCCCTATAGTGAATTTCCTCTACACCATCCCATCGCTTGCGTTATTCGCGTTATTCATTCCTGTGATTGGGGTGGGGTTAAAAAACGCGCTTTTAGTGTTGGTCTTATACGGCTTATTGCCCATTGTCCATAGCACTTATAACGCTTTAAAAGATGTGCGAGAAGAGATGATTAAGGCCGCTATTGGGCTAGGGTGTAACCCCAAAGAGTTGTTTTTTAGGGTGCACTTCTTGCTCGCTATCCCCCAAATTTTAGTGGGCTTAAGGATTGCGGTGGTGATGTTAGTGGCGATGGCTGGGATTGGGGCGCTCATTGGGGCTGGGGGCTTAGGGCAGGCGATCTTTAGAGGGCTAAACACGCAAAACACCACGCTTTTAGTGGCGGGTAGTTTGATCATTGCTCTTTTTAGTGTTTTAGCGGATCAATTTGTGAGCGTCTTTCAGCATGAAAACGCCTTGCAACGCCTATTTTCTCAAAACGCCACCAAAAAACAAAAAAGAAGAGTTTATACCAATTTAGCGGTGTTTCTTTTTTTATTGCTAGCGAGCGCTTTATGGCTCATTCCTAGAAACGCTACAGAAGAAAAGCCCTTAGTCGTGGCTACAAAACCTAGCAGCGAGCAGTATATTTTGGGCGAGATTTTAAGCCTTTTGTTAGAAAAACACCACATTCCTATCAAGCGAGCGTTTGGCATTGGTGGGGGGACGATGAATATCCATCCGGCATTAATTAGGGGCGATTTTGATTTGTATGTGGAATATACCGGCACCGCTTGGGTGAACACGCTCAAAAACCCTTTGACTCAAAAAGTGGATTTTGAAACGATTAAAAAGCGTTATGAGAAGGAATTTAATCTTTTGTGGGTGGGGCTTTTGGGCTTTAATAACACCTATTCTTTAGCGATTTCTAAAGAAGACGCTCAAAAATACGCGATTGAAACTTTCAGCGATTTAGCCCTTCATAGCCAAAATTTTGATTTTGGTGCGGAGTTTGACTTTTTTGAAAGAGAGGACGCTTTTAAGGGCTTAGTGAAAGCTTACCGCTTTCATTTTAGAAGTTTGCATGAAATGGATATTAATTTGCGCTATAAAAGTTTTGAATCCTATAAAATCAACGCTTTAGATGTCTTCACCACAGACGCTCAAATCAAAGAGTTGGATTTAAAGGTGCTTAAGGACGATAAAGGGTTTTTCCCCAACTATCAGGCCGGTATCGTTATAAGAAAAGAAATAGTAAAAAAGTATCCTAAAGCCTTAGAAATCTTAGAAAAATTGGATTCAAAAATTAACGATGAGATAATGCAGGATTTAAACTATCAGGTGGAAGTGTTGAAAAAAAGCCCCCAAATCGTAGCTAAAGATTTTTTAGAAAGCTTAGGGTTATAAAGCATGAAAGAAATCGTTACAATAGAGAATGTGTCTTTTAGCTACCACAATCGCACTGTTTTTAAGGATTTTAATTTAAGCATTGAAAAAGGGGATTTTTTATGCGTTTTAGGGGAGAGCGGGAGCGGTAAAAGCACGCTTTTAGGCTTGATTTTAGGGCTTTTAAAACCCAGTTTGGGGAGCGTTAAAATCTTTAATGAGACCCTTTCAAACAACGCTTTTTTACGCCAAAAAATAGGCTATATCGCTCAAGGCAATTCCTTATTTTCTCATTTAAACGCTCTACAAAACATGACCTTTTGCCTTAATCTGCAAGGCATAAACAAAGAAGCCGCTCAAAAAGAAGCCAAAGCCTTAGCGTTAAAAATGGGGTTAGATGAGAGCCTTATGGATAAATTCCCCAATGAATTGAGCGGGGGGCAAGCCCAAAGAGTGGGCATTATTAGGGGGATTATCCACAGGCCAGAACTCATTTTATTAGACGAGCCTTTTAGCGCTTTAGATAGTTTTAATCGTAAGAATTTACAGGATCTCATCAAAGAAATACACCAAAATTCTTGCGCTACTTTCATTATGGTAACGCATGATGAGGAAGAGGCGCAAAAGTTAGCCACAAAAACCCTAGAAATCAAAGCCCTTAAATAAGAGCAATGATTTTAAGGCTCGTTTAAAAATTCTGGCGTGGTGTTGTTAGTGGGCGTTTGCATAGAAGAATTAGAGCTTTTTGAAGTTTTTTTAGCGGGTTTTTCATTGAATGGGGGGGCTTTATAGCCGCAAGCTTGAATCGTTATCGCTACAAGCGTTAAAAAGCATGTTAAGATCAGTTTATGGAACAAAATATTTTCTCCTTACTCATTCAAAAAAAGTCTTATAAAAAGCTTGAAACTCTTTTGAAACTCAAAAAGCTTAAGGTTTTTATGCCTTTAAGTTTACAAGAAAATTTGCTTTTTATCTTCATAAAAGACTCTAAATTGCTTTTTGCGTTTAAAGATCTTTGGGCTTCTAAGGAATTTAACCAGCGATTCGCTAAAGAAATCAGCCGTTTTTTAAACACGCAAGGGCATGCTTATGGGTTTGACGGATTGAATGGGTTAGAAATTTTAGGTTATGTGCCTAAAGATTCCTTAGAAAAAGCCAATTTTTATGCCCCCATTAAAAAACAAGCCCGTTTTTATCGCCCTAGCGCTTTAGGGTTGTTCCATAACCCCATTAAAGACGCTCGTTTGCATGAATGTTTTGAAAAAGCGCGCACTTTGATCCACTACCAACGAAGTTTTTTTGAGGAATGAATGGCTGATTTATTGTCCAGTTTGAAAAACCTTCCTAATAGCAGTGGCGTGTATCAATATTTTGATAAAAACCGCCAATTGCTCTATATCGGTAAAGCGAAAAATTTAAAAAAGCGCATCAAAAGCTATTTTTCTATCTGCAATAATGAAATCACGCCCAACCATCGCGCAAGCTTACGAATCCAAATGATGGTCAAACAAATCGCTTTTTTAGAAACGATTTTAGTGGAAAACGAGCAAGACGCTTTGATTTTGGAAAATTCTTTAATCAAGCAGCTCAAGCCTAAATACAATATTCTTTTAAGAGATGATAAAACTTACCCTTATATTTACATGGATTTTTCCACTGATTTCCCTATCCCTTTAATCACACGAAAAATTTTAAAACAGCCTGGCGTTAAATATTTTGGCCCTTTTACGAGCGGGGCTAAGGATATTTTGGACAGCTTGTATGAGTTGCTCCCTTTAGTTCAAAAGAAAAATTGCATCAAGGATAAAAAGGCATGCATGTTTTATCAAATAGAGCGTTGCAAAGCCCCATGCGAGAATAAAATCACCAAAGAAGAGTATTTAAAAATCGCTAAAGAATGTTTAGAAATGATTGAAAATAAAGACAGGCTCATCAAAGAGCTTGAATTGAAAATGGAGCGCCTTTCCAATAACTTGCGTTTTGAAGAAGCCCTAATTTACAGGGACAGGATTGCAAAAATCCAAAAAATCGCCCCTTTCACTTGCATGGATTTAGCCAAACTCTATGATTTGGACATTTTTGCTTTTTATGGCGCGAGCAATAAGGCGGTGTTAGTGAAAATGTTTATGCGTGGGGGTAAAATCATTTCTTCAGCGTTTGAAAAAATCCACTCCCTTAATGGGTTTGACACTGATGAGGCGATGAAACAAGCCATTATCAACCATTACCAATCGCATTTGCCTTTGATGCCTGAACAAATTCTATTAAACGCTTGTTCTAATGAAGCGCTTAAAGAATTGCAAGAGTTTATCTCTCATCAATACTCTAAAAAAATCGCTCTTAGCATTCCTAAAAAGGGCGATAAGCTCGCTTTAATAGAAATCGCTATGAAAAACGCTCAAGAGATTTTTAGCCAAGAAAAAACCTCTAATGAAGATCTGATTTTAGAAGAAGCGCGATCGCTTTTCAATTTAGAGTGCGTGCCTTATAGGGTGGAAATCTTTGACACAAGCCACCATTCAAACAGCCAATGCGTGGGGGGAATGGTCGTGTATGAAAACAATGCATTCCAAAAAAACTCTTACCGGCGCTACCATTTAAAAGGCTCTAACGAATACACTCAAATGAGCGAATTGCTCACCAGAAGAGCTTTAGACTTTGCCAAAGAGCCACCGCCTAATTTGTGGGTAATAGATGGAGGGAGGGCGCAATTAAACATCGCTTTAGAAATTTTAAAAAGCAGCGGGAGTTTTGTAGAAGTGATCGCTATTTCTAAAGAAAAAAGGGATTCTAAGGCTTATCGCTCTAAAGGGGGCGCTAAAGACATTATCCATACGCCTAGCGATACTTTTAAATTGCTCCCTAGCGACAAACGCTTGCAGTGGGTGCAAAAATTGCGCGATGAAAGCCACCGGTATGCGATAAACTTCCATAGATCCACTAAACTTAAAAACATGAAACAAATCGCTCTTTTAAAAGAAAAGGGTATAGGAGAAGCCAGCGTGAAAAAATTATTGGATTATTTTGGGAGTTTTGAAGCGATAGAAAAAGCGAGCGATCAGGAAAAAAACGCCGTTTTAAAAAAACGAATCTAAAGGAAAAGGCATGAAAAAAAGATTGAATATAGGGCTTGTGGGTTTAGGGTGTGTGGGGAGCGCGGTCGCTAAAATCTTACAAGAAAATCAAGAAATCATTAAAGACAGAGCCGGTGTGGGAATTGGCATTAAAAAAGCGGTGGTGCGAGACGTGAAAAAGCACAAAGGCTATCCTTTTGAAATCAGTAATGATTTAGAAAGCCTGATAGAAGATGAAGAAATTGATATTGTCGTGGAGCTTATGGGTGGGGTGGAAGCGCCTTATCTTTTAGCTAAAAAAACTTTAGCCAAACAAAAAGCCTTCGTTACAGCCAATAAAGCCATGTTAGCGTATCACCGCTATGAATTAGAACAAACCGCTAAAAACACCCCCATAGGCTTTGAAGCGAGCGTGTGTGGGGGTATCCCTATTATCAAGGCTTTAAAAGACGGCTTGAGCGCTAATCACATCCTTTCTTTTAAAGGGATTTTAAACGGCACGAGCAATTACATTTTAAGCCAGATGTTTAAAAATCAAGCGAGCTTTAAGGACGCTTTGAAAGACGCCCAACATTTAGGCTACGCGGAATTGAACCCTAAATTTGACATTAAGGGCATTGATGCGGCGCACAAATTATTGATTTTAGCGTCTTTAGCCTATGGCATTGATGCGAAATTAGAAGAAATTTTAATTGAAGGCATTGAAAAAATAGAGCCAGACGACATGGAGTTTGCTAAAGAATTTGGTTATAGTATCAAACTTTTAGGCATCGCTAAAAAACACCCAGATTGCATTGAATTAAGGGTGCATCCAAGCATGATTAAAAACGAATGCATGCTTTCTAAAGTGGATGGGGTGATGAACGCTATCAGCGTCATAGGGGATAAGGTGGGCGAAACTTTGTATTATGGGGCTGGGGCTGGGGGAGAGCCTACCGCAAGTGCGGTCATTAGCGATATTATAGAAATCGCAAGGAAAAAAAGCTCTCTAATGCTAGGCTTTGAAACCCCTCAAAAACTCCCCCTAAAACCTAAAGAAGAAATCCAATGCGCTTATTATGCGCGCTTGTTAGTGAGTGATGAAAAAGGGGTTTTTTCTCAAATCAGCGCGATTTTAGCCCAAAATGATATTTCGCTCAACAATGTTTTGCAAAAAGAAATCCCGCATTCCAATAAGGCTAAAATCTTATTTTCCACGCACACCACCAACGAAAAGTCTATGCTGAACGCCCTTAAAGAGCTTGAAAATTTACAAAGCGTGTTGGATACCCCTAAAATGATCCGTTTGGAAAATTGAATGCGTTTTTTAAACAACAAACACAGAGAAAAGGGCTTGAAGGCTGAAGAAGAAGCTTGCGGATTTTTAAAAACACTGGGTTTTGAAATGGTGGAGAGAAACTTTTTTTCACAATTTGGCGAAATTGATATTATCGCTTTGAAAAAAGGGGTTTTGCATTTCATTGAAGTCAAAAGCGGGGAAAATTTTGATCCCATTTATGCGATCACGCCGAGTAAATTAAAAAAGATGATTAAAACGATCCGCTGTTATTTGTCTCAAAAAGATCCCAATAGCGATTTTTGCATTGACGCTCTTATTGTGAAAAATGGTAAATTTGAGCTTTTAGAAAATATCACTTTTTAGATTTTTATCCAAAACCCATGCGTTTTCATTAACATTCTTAAGCTAATATAATTCTCGTTAATCAAAATCATATATTTAGGAGTAACTAATGAGTCACTATATTGAATTAACTGAAGAAAATTTTGAAAGCACCATTAAAAAAGGGGTTGCGTTAGTGGATTTTTGGGCGCCATGGTGTGGTCCTTGTAAGATGCTATCCCCTGTGATTGATGAATTAGCTAGCGAATATGAAGGTAAGGCTAAGATTTGTAAAGTCAATACCGATGAGCAAGAAGAATTGAGCACGAAATTTGGGATTAGAAGCATTCCTACGCTTTTATTCACAAAAGATGGCGAAGTCGTCCATCAGTTGGTGGGCGTGCAAACTAAAGTTGCTTTAAAAGAGCAATTGAACAAACTTCTAGGCTAGTAGCCATGATAGATTGCGCGATTATTGGAGGTGGTCCTGCGGGTTTGAGTGCGGGGCTTTATGCGACTAGAGGCGGTGTTAAAAACGCTGTTTTATTTGAAAAAGGAATGCCTGGAGGGCAAATCACTGGCAGTAGTGAGATTGAAAACTATCCGGGCGTTAAGGAAGTGGTGAGCGGGTTGGATTTCATGCAGCCATGGCAAGAGCAGTGTTTCCGCTTTGGCTTAAAGCATGAGATGACCGCTGTTCAAAGGGTTTCTAAAAAAGACTCTCATTTTGTTATTTTGGCAGAAGATGGCAAGACTTTTGAGGCTAAAAGCGTGATTATCGCTACCGGTGGTAGCCCTAAGCGCACAGGCATCAAGGGCGAGTCAGAATATTGGGGTAAAGGCGTGAGCACTTGCGCGACATGCGATGGCTTCTTTTACAAAAATAAGGAAGTAGCGGTGCTTGGTGGGGGCGATACCGCCGTAGAAGAGGCGATTTATCTAGCCAATATCTGCAAAAAAGTCTATCTCATCCACAGAAGAGATGGTTTTAGGTGTGCACCTATCACTTTAGAGCATGCTAAAAACAATGATAAGATTGAGTTTTTAACCCCTTATGTGGTAGAAGAAATCAAGGGCGATGCTTCTGGCGTGTCTTCTTTAAGCATTAAAAACACAGCCACTAACGAAAAAAGAGAATTAGTCGTGCCGGGGTTTTTTATTTTTGTGGGTTATGATGTGAATAACGCTGTGTTGAAACAAGAAGATAACTCCATGCTATGCAAATGCGATGAATACGGCTCTATAGTCGTGGATTTTTCCATGAAAACGGATGTTCAGGGCTTGTTTGCGGCAGGAGATATTCGCATTTTTGCCCCTAAACAAGTGGTTTGTGCTGCAAGCGATGGTGCTACGGCAGCCTTAAGTGTGATTTCTTATTTAGAACACCATTAAATCAAGCTTATAGCCCTAGATTTTAGGGTTATGAGTTCTCGCTTCAAACATTCATTGGATTTTCAAAGCTTGTAAGGTATTTTAGTTTTTTGTTTAGTTGCAATGCGATTTCGTTCTCTTGCTTTGTTTTAATTAAATATTGATCACAAAATTTAAAAACGCTCAAAACATTTTTTACAATCAATATAATAAAAGAACTTGTTTGATCAAAAAAGCGCTCCTTAGGGGGTTGTGGGGATTTAGTTGGGGGTTGTAGGGGGGAGAACTATTTTAATACCCCCTATTCTCTTAAGAGTTTTATTGTAAAACAAGGCCTAGAACGATATACTATATTAAAAATTATGGGAGTTTAAGCTTTGCGTGTTTTTATCATTTCTTTAAATCAAAAAGTGTGCGATACATTTGGTTTGGTTTTTAGAGACACCACGACTTTACTCAATAATATTAATGCCACCCACCACCAAGCGCAAATTTTTGATGCGATTTATTCTAAAACTTTTGAAGGCGGGTTGCACCCCTTAGTGAAAAAGCATTTATACCCTTATTTCATCACGCAAAACATCAAAGACATGGGGATTACAACCAATCTCATCAGTGAGGTTTCTAAGTTTTATTACGCTTTAAAATACCATGCGAAGTTTATGAGCTTGGGGGAGCTTGGGTGCTATGCGAGCCATTATTCCTTGTGGGAAAAATGCATAGAACTCAATGAAGCGATCTGTATTTTAGAAGACGATATAACCTTGAAAGAGGATTTTAAAGAGGGCTTGGATTTTTTAGAAAAACACATCCAAGAGTTAGGCTATGTTCGCTTGATGCATTTATTATATGACCCCAATGTTAAAAGTGGGCCATTGAGCCACAAAAACCACGAAATACAAGAGCGTGTGGGTATCATTAAAGCCTATAGTCATGGGGTGGGGACGCAAGGCTATGTGATCACGCCAAAGATTGCCAAAGTTTTTAAAAAATGCAGCCGAAAATGGGTTGTTCCCGTGGATACGATAATGGACGCTACTTTTATCCATGGCGTGAAAAATTTGGTGTTACAACCTTTTGTGATCGCTGATGATGAGCAAATCTCTACGATAGCGCGAAAAGAAGAACCCTATAGCCCTAAAATCGCCTTAATGAGAAAACTCCATTTTAAATATTTGAAATATTGGCAGTTTGTATAGCCAATAGTAAAAACACTAAAGAGCGTTTTAAAGCGTTAATTGTCCCTATTTGATTAGAACAAAACTTAATCGCCTTTTTAAAAATAGATTAAAATTTTAAATGGATTTTAAAAGGGTTTAACCCCTTTTAGATTCTATGCACAATTAAGACGCATTAAGAGAATGAAGCGCATTAGAAAATTATTTTCTAATGCTACTAAGACTTTTTAGGATTAGCTTCGGTTACCCTAATCGTTCTGCCCATAAAATCCGTATTGTCTAATTTAGCAATCGCTTCACTAACGCCCTCTTCTTGCATTTCCACAAAGCCAAAACCTTTAGGTTTCTTCGTTTCTCTGTCATAAATCAGCTTGACATTAAAAACTTTGCCAAATTGACTGAAAAGCTCCTTGACTTGCTCGCTGGTAGCACTATAAACCAAATTCCCTACATAAATGTTTTTCAAGATAAAATTCTCCGGTAAAAAAATGACAACATACCCATAAGAATATGAAAAAGTTATAAAAAAGTAACACTTCTAAAACCTAAACACATCCAAAACAGAAGTATGGTGGATTTTATCTAATGATTGCTTAAAAAATTATAAAAGCTATTAAAATTGGGTATTGATAATAAAATAGAACTTACACAAGCAAGCGGTAATTTTAAAAAGCGTTATTAAGGGATAAGGGGAGCATGGTTTCAAAACCACCCCCCTATCCTTTTAAGCTTTACCATAAAACAAAGTTTTAAAAAACAATATTAAAGCCAAACAAGAATGTTTCGCTTAATGCCCTTCATCGGTTAAAACAGCCCCCGCCAAATACACATAAGTGAGGATCATGAAAACAAAAGCTTGTAAAATCCCCATAAAAAACAAGACCATAAAGGGCGCTACAGGAACCGCCCAAGGCACTAATAAAAGCATGATGAGCAAGAACATGTCATCGCCCTTGATATTCCCAAACAAACGAAACGATAAAGACACGATCCTAGAAAAATGCGAGATGATCTCAATAGGGAACATGAAAGGAGCGAGCCATTTCACAGGGCCTGCAAAATGAGCGAAATACTTAAAAAAACCCTGCACTCTAATGCCTTCAAAATGGTAATAAAAAAACACAATCAGCGCTAAAACCAGCGTAAAGCTCCAGCTAGCCGTAGGGGATTCAAAACCAGGAATGATGCCTATCATGTTAGAAAAAAAGACATACAAAGCGATCGTGCCTGCTAGGGGGAAGTATTTGCGGGCTAATTCTTCGCCTATAATATCCTTAGCCACGCTCAAAATCGCGCTAATGATGCTCTCATACACATTCTGCAAACCCATAGGCACCATTTGCATTTTGTGCGACGCGCCAAGCGAAATGAAAAACATCAAAACCGCTGTCAAAACGACAAAAAACCCGGTGATAAAATCATGATTGGAGCTAAAAAAATTAGCAATAGTAAATACTCTGTGTTCCATGAAAAAGTTTCTCTAAGCCTTATTGAAAATTTCCTTAATTGTAGCAATTAAGTTTTAAAAACTCATTAAATCAAGCTTTTTAACGAGTTTTTTAACGATTTGTCTTGTTTTCTTTTACAATTCACCCATAATAATTAGGGGCTTCTTTAGTAATATCCACGCCATGCACATGGCTTTCTTTTAATCCTGCGCTAGTGATTTCTACAAATTCAGCGTTTTGATACAATTCCAAAATATTTTTCGCCCCCTGATACCCCATAGAAGAACGCACGCCCCCTACTAATTGGAAAATCATATCCGAAACCTTACCACGATAAGGCACACGCCCTTCAATGCCTTCTGGGACTAACTTTTCACTCGCCACGCCCTCTTGAAAATACCTATCAGAGCTCCCTTTTGTCATAGCCCCAATGCTACCCATGCCCCTATAGCTTTTATATTGCCTCCCTTGGTAAATCATAAAATCCCCTGGAGATTCTTCTGTGCCAGCGAGTAAAGAGCCTATCATCACGCTTGATGCCCCCAAAGCTAAAGCCTTAGCCACATCGCCTGAATAGCGGATCCCTCCATCTGCAATCACAGGAATATCAAATTTAGACGCCACTCCTACGCAATTATCAATTGCGCTCACTTGAGGCATTCCTACCCCAGCCACAATCCTAGTGGTGCAAATGCTTCCTGGCCCAATACCCACTTTAACAGCGTCCGCTCCCGCGTTAATCAAATCGCTTGTGGCTTCTTTAGTCACCACATTCCCCACAATCACATCCACTACCAAGCTTTTTTTAATCTCTTCTAAAGTGTGTAAAATATTAGCTGAATGCCCATGCGCGCTGTCTAACACCAACGCATCCACTCCGGCTTTAACCAGCATTTCAGCCCTATCCAACTGCCCCACTCCAATAGCCGCCCCCACTCTCAACCTCCCAAAATCATCTTTATTGGCTTCAGGGTATTCAATGCGTTTTTGAATGTCCTTAATCGTAATCAAGCCTTTTAAAACATTATCCTTATCCACAATGGGCAATTTTTCAATCTTATGCTTGTGCATCAAGTCCCTAGCCTCTTCCAAACTGATGCCCACATGAGCGGTAACTAAAGGCATTTTAGTCATCACATCGCCCACTTTTTTACTCAAATCGGTTTCAAAGCGCACATCTCTGTTGGTTAAAATCCCAATCAACAACCCCTTATCATCTACCACAGGCACGCCTGAGATCTTGTAATTATCCGTTATGACTTTAGCGTCCGCTAGCGTCCTGTGTGCATGGATAAAAATAGGATCATTAATCACCCCGCTCTCGCTTTTTTTAACTTTAGTGATTTCTTTAACTTGCGTTTGAATATCCATGTTTTTATGCACGATGCCAATACCCCCAAGGCGCGCCATAGCGATAGCGGTTTTATGCTCTGTAACCGTATCCATAGCCGCACTGATAAAGGGGATATTCAAACTAATGTTTTTGGTTAGGCGAGACTTTAAGCTCACATCTTTAGGTAAAACGCTAGATTTTCTAGGCACCATCAACACATCTTCAAAAGTCAAAGCCCTTTGTAAAATTCTCATTTTCTATCCTTAATCTAATTTTAAATCTAATTCTTGCTCTAAAGCGTAAGAAACATCTAAAAGGCTTTGCTCATCAAAAGCCTTAGCAATGAATTGCATCCCTATGGGCAAGCCTAAAGGATCTTTAGCGACCGGTAAAGAAAGGGCCGGCAAACCGCTCAAATTCGCCCCAATCGTGTAAATATCGCTCAAATACATTTCTAAAGGGCTTGCATGGTAATTGAATAAATGAGCGCTCGTGGGAGCTACAGGGGTGAAAATCAAATCCACTTCTTCAAAAATCTTGTTGTATTGCTCTTTAATCATCAAACGCATTTGCTGGGCTTTCAAATAATAAGCGTCATAATACCCGCTGCTTAAGACAAAATTCCCTAACATGATGCGCCGTTTCACCTCATCGCCAAAACCTTCACTACGGCTTTTGAGATACAATTCTTTCAAATCTTTAACATTTTGAGCTCTCCTCCCATAACGAACCCCATCAAATCTGGCCAGATTCGAACTCGCTTCAGCCATGCTGATAATGTAATAGATAGAGATTTGATAATGCGAATCCAGCATCTTTTTTTCCACAATCTCATGCCCCATTTCTTTCAAGGCTTTAAGGGTGTTTTCATAAGCGAGTTGCACTTCATGGCTCGCATCTTTAATGTGATCTCTTAAGATAGCGATTTTAAAGCGTTTTTCTCTGTTAAGGTTTTTAAAGGTTTGCGTGGGTTTGAGATTCGCGCTCGTGGAGTCCTTGCTATCATGCCCGCTAATGGCGTCAAATAAAATAGAAGCGTCTTCCACATTTTGCGTGATAGGCCCGATTTGATCAAAACTAGAACAATACGCAATCAAACCATAACGGCTCACTCTCCCATAAGTGGGCTTTAACCCCACGCACCCGCAATAGCTCGCCGGCTGCCTGATAGACCCGCCCGTATCGCTCCCTAAAGCCGCCACCGCTAAGCCACCCGCCACGGCTGCTGCACTCCCTCCGCTACTCCCTCCAGGCACTCTGTTTTTGTCTCGTGGGTTTTTAGTGATCCCATAGCAACTAGACTCTGTGGTGCTTCCCATCGCAAACTCGTCCATGTTAGAAAGCCCAAACCCTGCCATGCTGTTTTGGTGCAAGTTTTCCATCACGCTCGCATGATAAGGAGCGATATAGCCTTTTAAAATCTTACTGGAGCAAGTGATTTCCCACCCCTTAACGCTGATATTGTCTTTAATAAGGATTGGCACACCCTTAGCGCTAGCGCCATTAAGACTAGGGGCTTTAATATAAGCGTTCAAATCTGAAGCTCTAACCTTAGCGTCAATTTCGTTTTTAAGGGTTTCTAATTCATCTTGGGATAAAGAAAGGGCTTGTTTTAAAGTGATCATGTTTTTAGCCTTATTAAAAAATTTAATGGTAGTTTAACATGCTTAGAGACAAAACGAGCTTATAAGAGCGTTTTTAAAAAGCGTTCAACTTGCTTATTCAAATCTTTTAAACTGGAGCTGTTGTCTATAACATAATCGCTCATGGCGCGTTTTTGCTCTATATCCATTTGACAAGCTAAGCGCTGCAAGATTTCAGCTTCTTTGAGTTTGTCTCGCTCTAAAAGACGCTCAATCTGTAAAGCTCTTGGTGCATAGATTAAAACCACTTTACTCACAGGATAGCGTTTTTTACCCCCCACTTCAAAAAACAAAGGGATGTCTAAAAAATACGCTTGATGATTCTTTTCTAATTCATAGGCTTTTTTAAGCATGCACTCACGGATTAAGGGGTGTAAAAAATCCTCTAGCCATTTTAACTCATTAGCGTTTTGAAACACGATCGCGCCAAGTTTTTTGCGATTCAAAATATCCTTTTCTAAAATATCTGATCCAAAATGTTGGGCGATTTTAAACCGGTGCTCTTGCAATAATTGATGAGCGATCTTATCCGCATCTAAGATTGGATAACCTTGCGATTCTAATATTTTAATGGTGGTGCTTTTACCGGTGCCTATCCCCCCTGTCAGAGCGATAGCGTTTTTTAAAACCATTTTAAGATTTGATATTGTCTTTAAAGACTTCTTGTAAATTTTTAGGCAAAGCGAATGCAGCCCTATGAATGTCTTCGTTATAGTATCTCACGCTTGTTAGCGCTTCTATTTTTGGCGTCATTAAATCTTTTAAGGGGTGGGTTTTAAAAGAAGCGTAAATATAACCCTTGTTGCTCAAAATCCTTAAAGGCGCTACAAAAGGCATAGCAACAGAAAAAACTCCGCCCATGTTTTTAAGGGCGTTTTGCATGCTCACATGCTCTAATAATGGGTGTTTGGCTACAGAAATAAACACCCCATCTTCTTTAAGCATTCTTTTTAAACCATCCATTTTATGAATATCTGGCTCTTGCAAGCAAAGAATCAAATCGTATTTTTTAATGTCTAAATCTAAGAGTTGTTTAGCGTGCGCGAAATTCTTGTTGTTTTTCACTTCATGGAAATGGGGGAAAAAACTAATGAAGCTGTCTAAAATCTTTTCATCCGCTTGCACAAAATCTATACGCGTGTCGTATTTAAAAAGCTGGTGGGCTAATTCCAAATCAAACCCATCCACAATCAAAACTTCTTTAAGCTCTTTTTTAGTGCAACCCCCCATATGAGCGAGCAACTCGCTTTCAATGTGCAAAAAATTCTTGAACAATAATTGGCGGTTGAGCATCGCAATTTCACCAAAATCCTTAGATTTAAAAATCTCTAAGATATTATGCTCGCTTCTAACATCTAATAATTTCGCTTCTATGGTGTATTCTTTACGCAAATACGGCGTGATTTCTTGGGTGATCCACATAAACATTCCTTACTTTTTAACAATATCCATGCCTTTGAAACGCTAACATGCTACCCAAAAAAATCTAAATTGTCGTAATAAACGCCCTAACTTTCCTTAAGGCATTCTAAAAAAAGTTCCGTATCGCTCTTAAAGCGCTCTTTTTTGAAATCCAAATCAATACTGATGGCTTTATGCTGGCTGTCTAATTTATCGGTTGAATGCTTTTTTAACACCATTTGACACTTTGAAATCTCAATGGCATCTAAAGCCTTATCCCCTATCGCCCCTATCGTATAAAGATCATCGCTCTTTTTTTCTAAGAGAAAGGATTCATAAAAAGGCCTTAAACTCAAATCGCTGTTATTGGTGGTATAAACATACGAAGAAATTTTGCCCTTAAATTGCGCGATTTGCGTTTTAGTGTCATTAAAAGTGAAAGTTTGGATCTGGCGATCTTTATCGTTTTGATCTTTTAAAAAACGCTTCAAGGCTTTGGATTTGATTTCTATCAGCCATTGATCCCCTTCTTTACTCATCATAATATCCCCATCCTTTAGGGGGTAGAAATTTTGTTGGGAATATTCAATGAGTTTTGGATCTTTTGTTTTTCTTTTCGGTTTGTAAAGGAATGGGTTTTTTGTATCGTTATTGGCAGTGTTAGTATTAGACTCATTTTGGTATAAGGGCGGGTTTTTTGTATCGTTATCGCTTGGCTCATTCAATAAAATCACAGAAGTTTCGGGGTTAAAAAAGGGGTTAAAAGAATCGTCTTCATTTTTAGTCAGTTGAGCGAACGCATCTCTTTCTTTTATAGGCTGATGCACCATGTTTTGTAAAAAAATCGTTTCGCTAAAGACTTCATAATCCGAATCCACATAGCTAGGGCGTTTAGAGCCGTCATTTTCTTGCTCTTGGGCTTTTTTTTGCAACTGGATAAACCTCTCTTGCGAGCAAGCTAAAAAGCCTATTAAAACCACTACTACCACGCCTATTTTTTTGACTAAAAACAACGCTAGACCCTTATTTAAGCTTTAAATAACTATAATATTGTAATCTAATTTTGATTAAAGTGAAACTACAAGTAAAATGAATACAAGCCATAAAACTTTAAAAACCATTGCGATTTTAGGCCAGCCTAATGTGGGGAAAAGCTCGTTATTTAACCGCCTGGCTAGAGAAAGGATCGCTATCACTTCAGATTTTGCAGGCACTACACGAGACATTAACAAACGAAAAATCGCATTGAATGGCCATGAAGTGGAATTGCTAGATACAGGGGGCATGGCTAAAGACGCTCTTTTGTCTAAAGAAATCAAAGCCCTTAATTTAAAAGCCGCTCAAATGAGCGATTTGATTTTATATGTTGTGGATGGCAAGTCTATCCCTAGCGATGAAGATCTTAAACTTTTTAGAGAGATTTTTAAAACCAACCCTAACTGCTTTTTAGTGATCAATAAAATTGATAACGACAAAGAAAAAGAGCGAGCTTATGCGTTTTTTTCTTTTGGCATGCCAAAGAGTTTTAACATTTCCGTTTCGCACAATAGAGGCATTAGCGCCTTAATTGATGCGATATTGAGCGCGCTGGATTTGAATCAAATCATAGAGCAGGATCTGGATGCGGATATTTTAGAAAGCCTAGAAAATAACGCACCAAAAGAAGAAACTAAAGAAGAAGAGATCATTCAAGTAGGCATCATTGGGAGGGTGAATGTGGGCAAAAGCTCGCTCTTAAACGCGCTCACAAAAAAAGAAAGGAGTCTTGTTTCTAGCGTGGCTGGCACTACCATTGACCCCATAGATGAAACCATTCTAATAGGCGATCAAAAAATTTGCTTTGTGGATACCGCTGGCATCAGGCATAGGGGTAAAATTTTAGGCATTGAAAAATACGCGCTAGAACGCACGCAAAAAGCATTAGAAAAATCCCACATCGCGCTTTTAGTTTTAGACGTGAGTGCACCTTTTGTGGAATTGGACGAAAAGATCAGCTCTTTAGCGGATAAACACTCTTTAGGCATCATTCTTATTTTAAACAAATGGGACATCCGCTACGCCCCTTATGAAGAAATCATGGCGGCTTTAAAAAGGAAATTCCGCTTTTTAGAATACGCCCCCGTGATCACAACCAGCTGCTTAAAAACGCACCATATAGATGAGATCAAGCATAAAATCATAGAAGTCTATGAGTGTTTTTCAAAACGCATTCCCACAAGCTTGCTCAATAGCGTGATTTTTCAAGCCACCCAAAAACACCCCTTGCCAAGCGATGGAGGGAAATTAGTGAAAGTGTATTACGCCACGCAATTTGCCACCAAACCCCCTCAAATCTCTCTTATAATGAATCGCCCTAAAGCCTTGCATTTCAGTTACAAACGCTATTTGATTAACACCTTAAGGAAAGAATTTAATTTTTTAGGCACGCCTTTAATCCTTAACGCTAAAGATAAAAAAAGCACCCAACAAAATTAAATTTTTTATGCGTTAAACCCCCTTAAAAAAGCGTTCTTGCTTGATTTATCTTTAGGATTTGATTATAATTATCGCTCAATCAGTCAAGCTAAACGATTAAATCGCTTGGTTTTGGCATCTATTAGAAAAGGGGTTATCCACATGAACAAAGCAGAATTTATTGATTTGGTTAAAGAAGCAGGTAAATACAACAGCAAAAGAGAAGCCGAAGAAGCGATCAGTGCCTTTACTCTAGCGGTAGAGACAGCTTTAAGCAAGGGTGAAAGCGTGGAGTTGGTTGGTTTTGGCAAATTTGAAACCGCAGAGCAAAAAGGCAAAGAAGGTAAAGTGCCAGGAAGCGATAAAACTTATAAAACTGAAGACAAACGGGTGCCTAAATTCAAACCCGGCAAAATCCTTAAACAAAAAGTTGAAGAAGGCCAATAAATCTGATCCACTCAGCAAGGGGCTTACCAACAGATTGTGAGTTTCTTGCTTTTTTATGTCCTTGTAGCTCAGCTGGATAGAGCGTATGATTCCTAATCGTAAGGTCGTGGGTTCGAATCCCGCCAAGGACACCACTCGCATTATTTTTACTCTCATAGGAATTTAAAAAAATTTTATTTTATTTCTTATCTTATTTAAAAAATATTCAAAGCATTTTTTACAATTGAAAAGATCTTGCAAAAATCAAGCCACAACCTCTTAAAAAAGCGCTCTTTAGGGGGTTTTAAGGGTTGTAGGGGGGAATTTTCAAAATGCCTCCTACCCCCTTAAGAAAATGAATTTAAAAATCAAACTTAAAAAATGAGTTTTATCATCAAATAAAATCTTAAAACGATAAGCCATTAAAATCCCTTTTTTAAAAAATTGAGTGATCCCTATTAAAAATTTAAGAAAGCCAAAAACAGATCATAATCCCCTAGACTTTAAAACCCACTAGCCTTATAAGATTAGTGAGAATATCCGCATGACAAATCCCTTCAAAAATGATATAATAGACTTGATAAACTCATTTTAAGGAAAATGCCCATGCGTTTGCACACTGCCTTTTTTGGTATTAATTCATTGCTTGTTGCCGCTCTTTTGATAAGTGGTTGCAGTCTTTTTAAAAAGCGTAACACTAACGCTCAGCTAATCCCCCCTTCGGCTAACGGCTTGCAAGCCCCCATTTATCCCCCAACCAATTTCACCCCAAGAAAGAGCATTCAGCCTCTCCCAAGCCCTCGCCTTGAGAATAACGATCAGCCCATCATTAGCTCTAATCCCACTAACGCTATCCCTAACACCCCCATTCTCACGCCTAATAATGTCATTGAATTGAACGCAGTGGGCATGGGTGTGGCCCCAGAATCCACCATTTCGCCCTCTCAAGCCCTAGCTTTGGCCAAGCGAGCGGCTATTGTTGATGGCTACCGCCAATTGGGTGAAAAAATGTATGGTATTAGGGTGAACGCTCAAGACACCGTCAAAGACATGGTTTTACAAAATTCCGTGATTAAAACCAGAGTCAATGCCCTCATTCGTAATGCTGAAATCACTGAAACCATCTATAAAGACGGCTTGTGTCAAGTCAGCATGGAGCTTAAATTAGACGGCAGGATTTGGTATCGTATTTTGAGCGGAGCGAGAGGATAGACTCTCCTACTCTCAATCATGCGGTATTTTAGAAGCGCTTTTTTATTATTTTTCATGACGCTTTTTTTTACCTCTTGCTCCAAGCACCCTTTTTCTAAGCAAACCCCCAAAACTAGGGAGCAGATCAGACAAGAAGAAGCCCGTAAAAAAAGAGAAGAGACTTTGAATGCCTTGCGCCAATTCAGACTCATTTATATTAACACGCCGGTTTTTCGCTTTTATGATTACGGCACGATTAAAACCGATAAAGACCATAATATTGAAATAACCCTCTATAAGCTCAGCCAAAGAGTGGGCGATATTTATATGACTAAACGAAGCATTTGTTTTAGCCAAAAATGTTCGGCTAAATGGATTGCCGCAAGGGATTTGTTTGGTAAGGTGAGCTATGGGGATTTGTTTGATGATATTGTTTTAGGGAGAGATATTTTTAAAGGTTTAGGCAAGCGCCATTTAACCCCTGAATACGTGATCCAAAGGTTTCAAAAAAGCGGGGAAATTATCCTTTATGAAAGGAAAAATGGCCTGATTTCTTTCCAGAATTTGACGCAAAAAATTGCTATTAGGATTGAACCCTATGAGCCTTCTTTGCAAGATTTAGAAGATAATGAAAACGCTGACAGCGAGCTCCAATGAAAAACTTTTCCCCACTTTGTTGTTTTAAAAAGCTCAAAAAACGCCATTTAATCGCTTTGAGCCTGCCCTTGCTTTCTTATGCCAATGGTTTTAAAATCCAAGAGCAAAGCCTGAATGGCACGGCTTTAGGCTCGGCGTATGTCGCTGGGGCTAGGGGGGCTGACGCTTCCTTTTATAACCCGGCGAATATGGGCTTTACTAACGATTGGGGTGAAAACAGAAGCGAATTTGAAATGACCACCACCGTGATTAATATCCCGGCCTTTAGCTTTAGAGTCCCTACGACTAATCAAGGCTTGTATTCGGTTACGAGCTTAGAAATTGATAAAAGCCAACAAAATATTTTAGGCATCATCAACACTATAGGGCTTGGCAATATCCTTAAAGCGCTTGGCAATACGGCCGCTACCAATGGCTTATCACAAGCAATCAATCGGGTTCAAGGGCTTATGAATCTAACCAATCAAAAAGTCGTAACCCTCGCTTCATCGCCTGACACTCAAATCGTGAATGGCTGGACGGGAACGACTAATTTTGTTTTACCCAAATTCTTTTATAAAACGCGCACGCATAACGGCTTCACTTTTGGGGGGAGTTTTACCGCTCCTAGCGGACTAGGCATGAAATGGAATGGTAAAGGGGGGGAATTTTTGCATGATGTGTTTATCATGATGGTAGAGCTTGCCCCTAGCATGAGCTATACTATCAATAAGCGCTTTTCTGTGGGCGTGGGCTTAAGAGGGCTTTATGCGACCGGGAGCTTTAATAACACCGTTTATGTGCCTTTAGAGGGTGCTTCGGTTTTGAGCGTGGAACAGATTTTAAATTTACCCAACAATGTTTTTGCCGATCAAGTGCCAAGCAACATGATGACTTTATTAGGCAATATTGGCTACCAACCGGCGCTTAATTGCCAAAAAGCCGGTGGGGATATGAGCGATCAAAGCTGTCAAGAGTTTTATAACGGCTTGAAAAAAATCATGGGCTATAGCGGCTTGGTGAAAGCGAGCGCGAATCTTTATGGCACGACTCAAGTCGTGCAAAAATCTAACGGGCAAGGCGTATCGGGGGGCTATAGAGTGGGTTCGAGTTTGCGTATCTTTGATCATGGCATGTTTTCTGTGGTGTATAATTCCTCAGTTACATTCAATATGAAAGGCGGTCTAGTAGCTATCACAGAGCTTGGCCCTTCTTTAGGGAGCGTTTTGACTAAAGGCAGCTTGAATATCAATGTTTCACTCCCCCAAACCCTAAGCCTAGCCTACGCCCACCAATTTTTTAAAGACCATTTAAGAATAGAGGGGGTGTTTGAGCGCACCTTTTGGAGTCAAGGGAATAAATTTTTAGTAACCCCTGATTTTGCGAACGCCACTTACAAGGGCTTAAGCGGAACAGTGGCTTCACTAGACTCTGAGACGCTTAAAAAAATGGTAGGCTTAGCGAATTTTAAAAGCGTGATGAACATGGGGGCTGGCTGGAGGGACACCAACACCTTTAGATTAGGGGTAACTTACATGGGTAAAAGCTTGCGTTTGATGGGCGCTATTGATTATGATCAAGCCCCAAGCCCCCAAGATGCGATAGGCATTCCGGACTCTAATGGCTATACCGTGGCTTTTGGGACGAAATACAATTTTAGGGGATTTGATTTGGGCGTGGCGGGGAGTTTCACTTTTAAAAGCAACCGCTCCAGTTTGTATCAATCCCCAACCATTGGGCAATTGAGAATCTTTAGCGCTTCCTTAGGCTATCGCTGGTAAAACATGCCAAACCATCAAAACATGTTGGATAACCAAACGATTTTAATCACCGGAGGCACTGGGAGTTTTGGCAAATGCTTTATTCGTAAAGTTTTAGACACCACCAACGCTAAAAAAATCATCGTTTATAGCCGAGATGAATTGAAACAAAGCGAAATGGCCATGGAATTTAACGATCCTAGGATGCGTTTTTTTATCGGCGATGTCAGGGATTTAGAACGCTTGAATTACGCTTTAGAGGGCGTGGATATTTGTATCCATGCGGCCGCACTCAAGCATGTGCCTATCGCTGAATACAACCCCCTAGAATGCATTAAAACCAATATCATGGGCGCGAGCAATGTGATTAACGCATGCTTAAAAAATGAAGTGAGCCAGGTCATCGCCCTAAGTACCGATAAAGCCGCTAACCCCATTAACCTCTACGGCGCGACGAAATTGTGCAGCGATAAGCTCTTTGTGAGCGCGAATAACTTTAAAGGCTCTTCTCAAACGCAATTTGGCGTGGTGCGTTATGGTAATGTGGTGGGGAGTCGTGGGAGCGTGGTGCCGTTTTTTAAAAAATTAGTCCAAAACAAAGCGGGTGAAATCCCCATTACCGATATCCGCATGACACGATTTTGGATCACCTTAGATGAGGGGGTTTCTTTTGTGCTTAAAAGCTTGAAAAGAATGCATGGGGGTGAAATTTTTGTGCCTAAAATCCCTAGCATGAAAATGACTGATCTCGCTAAAGCCCTAGCCCCCAATACCCCTACTAAAATCATCGGCATTCGCCCGGGCGAAAAACTCCATGAAGTGATGATCCCTAAAGATGAAAGCCATTTAGCCCTAGAATTTGAAGATTTTTTCATCATTCAGCCCACTATAAGCTTCCAAACGCCTAAAGATTACACGCTCACCAAACTCCACGAAAAAGGCCAAAAAGTCGCCCCCGATTTTGAATACAGCAGCCATACTAACAGCAAATGGCTAGAGCCTGATGATTTATTGAAATTATTATGAATTTTTTAGAAGATTTGTTTTACCCCTTAAGATTGTTAGAAAACAAGCGCGTTTTATTGCTCGTGAGCGGCTCTATTGCAGCGTATAAATCCCTAGAATTAACGCGTTTGTTGTTTAAAAGCGGGGCTAGTATCCAAGTGGTGATGAGTAAGGGCGCAAAAAAATTCATCAAACCCTTAAGTTTTGAAGCTTTGAGCCACCATAAAGTCTTGCATGATCGTAATGAAAAATGGTATTACAACCACCAAAACGCCTTGCACCATAACCACATCGCATGCGCTGCTAGCGCTGATTTACTCATCTTTGCCCCTTTAAGCGCTAACAGCTTGTCTAAAATCGCTCACGCTTTAGCGGATAATACCATCAGCGCGACTTTTTTAGCTTGCACTTCCCCTAAAATCCTAGCCCCCAGCATGAACACCAACATGCTCAATTCCCCTATCACTCAAAGTAATTTAAAACGCTTGAAAGATTCCAACCACATTATTTTAGACACGCAAAACGGCCTTTTAGCATGCGACACTAAAGGCGATGGAGCGATGGCTGAGCCTTTAGAAATCCTTTTTAAAGCCGCTCAAACGCTCCTAAAAGACGCTTATTTTGAAAACAGAGAAGTCATAGTCATGGGCGGGGCGAGCGTGGAAAAGATTGACAGCGTTCGAACGATCAGTAATCTTTCTAGCGGGATTCAAGCGAGCGCTTTAGCTTTGGCGTTGTATTTTAAGGGAGCCAAAGTAACCTTGATTGCATCAAACTTCCCTACCCCCTTGCCTAAAGAAATCAAAAGCGTTTTAGTCAGCGACACCGCTTCTTATGAAAACGCCCTGAATAGCGCCGCTAACAACCTGCAAAAACATGCCTTAAAACCCCTGTTCTTCAATTTAGCTGCCATTAGCGATTATGTGCCTAAAACTTCTTTTAATTATAAGCTTAAAAAAAGCGAACTGGGCGAAACCTTAAACATTGAATGCGTTCAAAATAAGGATTTACTGGCTTCTGTCAATCCTAATCAATTCGTTAAAATCGGTTTTAAAGCTGAAGACGATCAACAAAACGCCATCAAAAACGCTCAAAATCTTTTAAAACTTTCTCAAGATAACGGCAAGGATTGCTCCATGGCCGCTTTGAATCTCATTAAAGATTCACGCCCTTTTGGCTCATTAGAGAATGAATTGTGGCTTTTTAGCCATCAAAAAACCCAAAAAATCCCTTCTATGAACAAATTAGAAGCGAGCTTTAAAATCCTTGATTTTATCAAAGACAACGCCCTTTAATGCTAGAAGCCCTAAACGCCCTAAACCAGCTTAACGCCCTTCATTCCAAAAACGCCTCGCACCATTTTAACGCCACTTTACCCATTCTTTTAAAGGTTTTAGAAAAACAAGATAAAGATCTTTTCCTTTTGCAAGTGGGTAATAGGATTATCCCCACCAAAAGCGAACAGGAATTGAAAATCAATCAGCCTTATTTTGCGACTATGCAAAGAAATCAGCTGGGCGATATTGTGCTTAAAAATTTAGTGCCTGCCCCAAAAATCTTAGACGCATTAGACGATTTGCCCACTATTGAAATGCATAAATTAAAAGAAATATTGAGTGCTAAAGACAATACCCCCTTAAAAGAATACAAAGAACTTTTGAGCGAAAAATTAGTCCATGCTAAAAGCTCTCAAGAGTTTTTGAATACGGCCAACATGCTTTTAAGCTTGCAATCGCAGGTTTTAAGCTTTGTAATTGAAAACGAACGCAAAAAAGCCTTTTTACAGACGAAAGCCAAAAAACAAAGCGTTGATTTTTACGCTCTGTATCCTAACTTGGGCGAAATTGGCGGCGTCATTTATTTGAAGGAAAAAGAGAAACAGCTTTTTTTAAAAACCACCCTCCAAAGGACTAAAGAGGTTTTAAAAGAGGCTCAAAACACCCTTTTAGGCTTTTCTTTTGTGGAAATCGTGTGCGAAAAAACCCCCATGCTTTTTGCTTTTGAAGAGCGCTTATTAGACACGATAGGGTAGAAAAATTTTCATTGCAAAATTTTAAAATCCCTCACGCATTGTTTAAAAGTTTTCCAACCGCTAAGGCTTTATCTTTGGCTTGCGTGATCGCACTAATGACGGCGATACCGCTGAATTTTTGCAATTTTGAAGCGTTATCTGTCGTGATGCCCCCAATCGCTACAAGGGGTTTTTTTACCCCGCTATCGTGTATTTTTTTTAAAAGCTCTACGCCTACAACTTCTTTAGCGTCTTTTTTAGATGGTGTGGGGAAAATAGGGCCTACCCCTAAATAGGCTACGCCATCTAAATGGCGCGCTTTTAGGGCTTGCTCTAAAGTATTGACGCTCAAACCTATAAATTGGTGCTTTTTGCATAAAGTTACTACCTCTTCTATAGCCATGTCTTCTTGCCCCACATGCACGCCATCAGCCTTTAATTCTAGCGCGAGTTGCACTTCATCATTGACAATAAAAGGCGCGCCGTATTTTTGGCATAATTTTTGACACTCTAGGGCTAATCGTTTGATTTCAAC
The DNA here is from genome assembly GCF_000600085.1 of Helicobacter pylori oki112. Taxonomy (NCBI): domain Bacteria; kingdom Pseudomonadati; phylum Campylobacterota; class Epsilonproteobacteria; order Campylobacterales; family Helicobacteraceae; genus Helicobacter; species Helicobacter pylori. The sequence goes on along the minus strand of NZ_CP006821.1, from coordinate 556,859 downwards.
AGGATCTTGTAATGCTAAATCGCCTTTTTGGCGGAATTGAAACGCTGTGATTTTAGATTGTAAAGCTAATTCTAAAGTCTCTAAAAGCGCGTTTATCCTATCGTTTTTGCCGCCCTTTATGTGGTAGAAGTCTTGCGAACCAGCCACAAACATGAGTTTCAAACAATTCGCATCAAACAAGATTTTTAACGCTCCATAAATTCAAAGGCCCATGCCCATGCCCAATGTTTAAAGGGTTTTGAATGATGATGGTTAAAAGCTCTTTAGCCTTTGTGATAGCGTTTTTTAAATCCAGCCCTTGAGCGAGTAAGCCCACAATCAAGCTAGACAGAACACAGCCCGTGCCATGCGTGTTTTTCGTGTTAAAGCGCTTGGCGTTTAGGATAAATTCAGCGTCTTCTAAAAACACCCAATCGTTGCTAAATTCCCCTTGAAAACGCTCTGTATGCCCCCCTTTAATCACAGCGTTTTTAACGCCTAAATCCCTTAAAACGCCCATCGCTTTTGAAGCGCTTTTATCATCTCGCACTTGAACGCCTGTGAGCGCATAAACTTCAGGGAGGTTAGGGGTTAGTAAATGGGTTTTAGGTAAAAGGCGTTTTTTTAAGCTTAAAATCGCCTCTTCTTCTAAAAGCAAAGCCCCATTCTTTGCCACCATCACCGGATCTAAAACGCACCACCCAAAACCGCAAGTTTCTAAAGTGTCCGCTACGCATTCAATGATTTGATTATTGCATAACGCTCCCATTTTGAACGCTTTGATAGAAAAATCATCTCTAATGGCTAAAATTTGTGCTTCCACGCTCTCAACGCTCAACGGATAAACCCCATGCACGCCCTGTGTGTTTTGCGCGGTGATGCAAGTGATCACGCTTGTCCCAAACACGCCCAAAGTTTGGAATGCTTTCAAATCGGCTTGTATCCCAGCGCCCCCACCGCTATCGCTGCCAGCAATGCTTAGAACTTGCGGATAAATTTTCACAACTCCTCCTTAATAAGGCTATTTTCTAACTTTATGGGCAAACTTAGAGCGTCTAAAAAATAAAACAAAAACGAACCATTAGAGCCGTTATTTTCTAACACCTTTTTTTGCGCGTTAAAAGCGGCTTGTTTATAGAGCGTGCAAAATTGCGCCATAGAATCTAAGGGGTCTTTTTTCAAACTTAAAAAGCTCGCGCACGCTGCTGTGTGCAAACACCCAGCCCCAGTAATGAGCGCTAAATACTCGCTCCCCCCAGTAATGCTAAAAACTTTTTTCCCATCGCTCACATAATCTGTTTTACCCGTCATTACCGCTATCACAGAATATTTTTGAGCCGCTAGTTTGACTATTTCTATAGGTGTGGTGGCACAATGAGAATCTAGCCCCTTACTTTCGCACGAAATACCCACTAAAGAGCCTAATTCTGTAGCATTACCCCTAAGAACGCTAATCCCACCACTTTTCAAAAGCTCTAAACTTGTGTCATGGCGTAAAGCACTCGCACAGCACCCCACAGGATCTAACACAATGGGTTTATTCAAAGCCTTATAATGTTTGATAGCCTCTTTAGCGCATAAAATGGTGCGTTCATTGAGAGTGCCGATATTGATAGCGAGCGCGTCAGAAATTTTTGCCAAATCTTGCATTTCAGCAATCGCATCACTCATTAAAGGCGATGCCCCTAAAGCTAATAAACCATTAGCCACAAATTGCGCCACCACATAATTGGTGATATTATGCACTAAAGGGCGTTTTTGGCGTAATTCTTTTAACATTACAAACCTCCTCAAACTTTCTTTTATTTTACAAAAAAATCCATTAAGCGGCGCTATCTTTGAGTTTTAATGTGAAAGCGTTCAAAAATGAACTATTTTTCATTAATCTCATCTTTTTTAACCTCATCTTTTTTAACCCCATTTTTCTTAAATATAGAACTAGTGAGATCAAAAAAGCGGTGGAAAAAACGAGAAAGGCTTGCAGCGACTTTTTCTTTCACCTCTTGATAGCGCGAATTTTTGTCAAATCTGGAGGGTTTTTCTTCAATGATTTTAGGGAATTCCGTCCCACTGAAGCTGATTTCGCCCCCTTTAAAGGCATGCTGCATGAATAAATAGGCTTTTTCTTCATTCAAGCGGTTTTCTTCTATGATATTTTGGAATTCCTCTTCTCTTTTTTGGTGGATGTAATCTTGAAAATACGCATGGACTTCTTGATCTTTGTTGTATTTGTCAATGAAATCCATGATCAAATCTTTTTTATTCCTTAACTCTATGCTGGAGTTGATGATTGGCTCTATTTTGGTTTTAACGCCTTGAATTTCCACCCCATGCTCTTTAGCGAACTCTTCAATCAAATTCAAAATATAGTCAATATTGACTTCCACTTGCTTAATGAGTTCAATTTCAAAAATCAAATCGTCGTTAATCTCTTCTTTATCCCTCCCTTTTTCTGGCCTCATTTCATCGTAAAAATCAAGGTATTTGCTTTGATAGTCTTGAAAATCCCTTGGGTTGATGTAATCGTCTTTTTTAAAATTTTCAAAGCTGTTTAAAATATTTTCTAATTTCAAAATCTTGCCAAAAAGCTTAATGAAATCCTTTTTCTGGCTTTCTGAAATGATTGGCTCTTTTAAGGGAAATTCTCTTAAAAGCCTTCCAATCAAACCCTCATAGCCCTCGTATTCTCTATTATTGTCCGTGTAGCCTTTCAAATAATCTTCATATTTCCTTAATAACGCAATAGATTTAGCGTCCTTGTTGCCAAAAAGCATGAGAGCGTCATTTAAATCCTGCTCTAAATCCCTAAAACACACGATATTCCCATGCGTTTTAACGCTATTTAAAATGCGGTTTGCGCGTGAAAAAGCCTGAATTAGCCCATGGTATTTGAGGTTTTTATCCACCCAAAGGGTGTTGAGCCTTGTAGCGTCAAACCCGGTCAAAAACATGTTCACCACCATTAAAAGATCGATTTCACGATCCTTTACTTTTTGAGAAAGATCCTTATAATAGCTTTGGAATTTTTGATCCGAAGTGTCAAAAGAAGTGTTAAACATTCCATTATAATCCGCAATCGCGCCCTCTAAAAAATCCCTTGAGCTTTTGTCTAGCCGGCAAACGCTTTCATTGTTTTCATCTTCTAGCGCATCAAGTTCTTCATTAGCGCTATAGCTAAAAATGGTAGCGATTTTAAGGTCGTGTTTTTCTTCTTTAAAAGCCCGGTAGTATTTTTTCAGCGCTTCTATATTAGAGCATGCCAGAATGGAATTGAATTTTTTATTTTTAGTGGCTTGATTGAAACGCTCTAAAATGCATTTAGCGATTTCTTTGATCCTCCTGGTATCCAAAAGGGCGTTTTTTTCATCAACCGCTCTAACCTTATTGTTTATAATGCCCTCTTTAGCTTTAAAGGTGTTGTGGTATTCCACTCTAAAAGGCAAAACATTTTTATCCCTGATCGCATCAATAATGGTGTATTGGTGGAGGCAATTCCCAAATTTCTGCTCTGTCGTGCCTAAAGGGTTGTTTTTATCGCAATTTTGTGCAAAAATAGGCGTGCCTGTGAACCCAAAAAGGTGGTATTTTTTAAACGCTTTAGTGATAACTTGGTGCATGGAGCCTAACTGACTCCTATGGCATTCATCAAAAATCATCACAACCTCTTCATTAAAGATCGCATGCCCTTTAAGGTGGGATTTAACGAATTTGTCTAATTTTTGGATCGTGGTGATAATGATTTTAGCGTTAGAATCTTCAAGCTGTTCTTTTAAAATCTTGGTGCTTGTGTTGGAATTAGCGCAATCTTTTTGGAATTTATCGTATTCTTTCATGGTTTGATAGTCTAAATCCTTTCTATCCACCACAAACAAAACTTTTGAAATACTCTCTAATTCTTTAGCCAACGCCGCGCTTTTAAAGCTCGTTAAGGTTTTACCGCTCCCTGTCGTGTGCCAGATATAGCCTCCATTTTGACCTTTCCCATAAGTTTTACTATTTTGCGCGGCTTTGATTTTTTCTAAAATCCTTTCGGCCGCCACGATTTGATAAGGCCGCATCACCAATAAAACCTCTTCGCTTGTGAAAACGCAATAGCGCGTTAAAACATTCAAAAGGCTATGCTTTGCAAAAAACGATCGGGCAAAATCCATTAAATCTTCAATATTGTTATTCTTGCTGTCCGCCCAATAATTCGTGAATTCAAAAGTATCGGCTTTATTGTTTTTTTCCAACTGGGCTATTCTTGTGGTGTTTGAATAGTATTTACTACTCGTGCCGTTACTGATAACAAAAATCTGCACGAAATCAAAAAGCCCGTCTTCAGCGCTAAAACTATCCCTTTTATAGCGCTTGATTTGATTGAACGCCTCTCTAATCGCCACGCCTCTTCTTTTCAATTCCACATGCACTAAAGGCAAGCCATTCACAAGAATGCTCACATCATAGCGGTTCTCATATTTCCCTTTAGCGCTGTATTGGTGGATCACTTGCAAGGCGTTTTTATGGATATTTTTCTTATCAATGATTTTAATGTTTTTGGTTTTCCCATTCTCTAGCGTGAGATTAAAAATCGGATCTTCTTGGATTTTTCTCGTTTTAGCCTTATAGTCATCGTTTTTATTAGCGATGAATTGAGAATAAAGAATGTCCCATTCTTTAGGCGTGAAAGAATGATCATTAAGCTTTTCTAACTGCTCTTTTAAATTGTCTTTTAATTCTTCTTCTTTGTAGATTTTTTTAAATTCATAGCCTTGTTTTTGTAAAAGCTTAATAAACGCCCTTTCTAGCTCTGCTTCGCTCTCATAAGCGCTTTTTTTTTCATTATCGCTATGATACTCAGCCATCACGGTGCTTTCATTGCTTTCTGCGATAATCTCATAAATCATAAGTTTATGCCTTGTTTGGGAGTGGTTTGAAGGTTAATAGTTTTTCTCTGTAATATTCGTATTGCTTTTTCCTGGCTTCTATTTCAGCTGGGATACCGGCTAATAAATCGGTGGTTAGGATTGAAAATTGATCTAAAATCTTAACAATCTCTTGTTGGATTTCTAGGGGTGGGATGGGGAACTTATATTTTTTAAAAGCGGTCATATCCACAGAAGCAAAACCTGAAACATTAGTATTTTTTTTGCACCATTCCCCCAAAAGAAAACATTGATAAAAAAAGAATTTCATGTCTAAAGCAAGATCACAATTCGCTTTTTTGCTTAAAAAAGTGAATCGTTGATTCGCTAACGAATCAACGATTAAAAGGGCATGTTCGCCTATGGTTGCTGTTGTAGAAATCATAATAGAATTTTTAGGGAATAATTTCTTACCCTTTAAAGCCTTTGGGGTAATGTGTTGGATAGAGTCTTTTAAAATCCTCCCATTTTCTCTAATGTCTTCCATTCTAAACCAAGGGATAGTCCCTTTTTCCCAAAATTCAGGATTGTTTTTTGATGGGGTGTAACCATTTTTAATTTCAAAAACCTCTTCAAGCGTTTTAAACTCCACCCCCTTAGGCGCTAAAGTTTGGAGTAAGCGCTCTATTTTATGCATTTTGCCCTTCTTCTAACTCTTTGATAATGGATTCAAGGCTGTTTCTTAAAGCGCTTTGTTTTTCTACGATTTGAGAAATCTCAGCATTGAGCGCTTTAATGTCAATAATCTCTTTAGTGTCTTCTTGCTCCACATAGCGATTCACGGATAAATTGTAATCGTTTTCTTTGATTTGCTCAATACTCTCTAGGGCGCAAAAATGCTTGATTGCTTTCCTTTCCGTATAAGATTTTAAAATCTTTTCTCGGTTGTGTTCTTTGAGCTTGTTTTTCTTGCCTTCTTTGACAAATTCCTTACTCGCATCAATAAAAAGCGTGGTGTCGTCTTGTTTGTTTTTCTTAAGCACTAAAATACAAGTAGCGATACTCGTTCCAAAAAAGAGATTGTCTGGTAAAGCGATCACGCAGTCAATGAAATTTTCTTTAACTAAATATTCTCTGATTTTTGCTTCAGCGTTCCCTCTATAAAGCACCCCGGGGAATTCCACGATCGCAGCCGTGCCACTATTGGATAAATAAGAAAGCATGTGCATGGTGAAAGCGAGATCGGCAGCGTTTTTGGGTGCTAACACACCGGCCGGGCTAAAACGCTCATCGTTGATTAAAATGGGGTTGTTATCGCCCACCCATTTAGTGGAATAAGGAGGGTTGGAAACGATCGCATCAAAAGGCTCATCGTCTTGATGCTTTGGGTCTAAAAGCGTGTCCCCATGCGCAATGTGGAATTTAGAGTAATTGATGTCATGCAAAAACATATTGATTCGGCAAAGGTTGTAAGTGGTCAAATTGATTTCTTGCCCAAAATACCCTTTTGAAACATTTTTATCGCCTAACACTTTAGAAAATTGTAAGAGTAAGCTTCCGCTCCCACAGCATGGGTCATAAACTTTATTGACGCTCTCTTGGTTGTGCAGGGCGATTTTAGCGAGCAGTTCGCTCACTTCTTGGGGGGTGAAAAATTCCCCTCCGCTTTTGCCGGCATTGCTCGCATACATGGTCATTAAATATTCATAAGCGTCGCCAAAAACATCAATCCCGCTTTTTTGATAATCGCCTAATTGCATGCCCCCTATGGCTTCAAGGATTTTAGTCAGTTTTTCCACCCTATTTTTATGAGAACTCCCTAATTTATTGCTATTGACGTCTAAATCCGCAAACAAGCCTTTAACATTTTCTTCTGATTTAAACCCAAGGCTAGATTTTTCTATTTCGTTAAAAATATTTTGTAGGGTTACATTGAGATCTTCGTTACTAGGTGCGTTTTTTAGCGCGTTACAAAATAAAGCGCTTGGCGGGATGAAAAAGCCTTTTTCTTCAATCAGGTGTTCTCTTGCGCGTTCGGCCTCTTCATCGCTTAATAAAGCGTAATCAAAACTCGGATCGCGCTTTCGCTCTTCTTTATTGATGTAATCAGTCATGTTCTCTGAAATGTAGCGGTAAAAAAGAATGCCTAAAACGTATTGCTTAAAATCCCAGCCATCCACTGAGCCTCTCAATTCATTAGCCACTTTCCAAATGGTGTTGTGCAATTCGTTGCGCTCTAATGAAGAAGATGCATGCTCGTTGTTTTTCTCATTCGCTTGAGTGTTTTTATTTTCCATGATATAAGCCCCTTTTTTGTGTTTTGATTGGCGGATTTGTTTGGCGTTGGGCGCGCACCCTTTAAAGGCTTCATTATAGCAAAGAATATTATTTTTTTATTCCTTGCATTTTCTGTGCGTTTATGGGATAAATAAGCTATAATCCCATTTTTCAAAAAACATTTTTAAAAGGGGTTTGAATGGTATTTGACAGAACAATCAGCGTAAGAGAAAAAAAAGCGGCTAAAACGCTTGGGATTGTGGGGATCGTCTTTTTTATTTTGTTTGGAATCGTAATAAGCGGGGTGGCTTTTCAAAAAGAGTGGGTGCAACAATTGGATTTATTTTTTATAGACTTGATCCGCAACCCTGCCCCCATTCAAGGGAGCGCGTGGCTTTCTTTCGTGTTTTTTAGCACATGGTTTGCGCAAAGCAAGCTCACCACTCCTATAGCCTTACTCATTGGCTTGTGGTTTGGGTTTCAAAAACGCATCGCTTTGGGGGTGTGGTTTTTCTTTAGCATCTTATTAGGTGAATTCACCCTAAAATCCCTTAAGCTTTTAGTGGCACGCCCACGGCCTGTAACCAATGGCGAATTGGTTTTTGCACATGGCTTTAGTTTCCCTAGCGGGCATGCTTTGGCTTCAGCGCTTTTTTACGGCTCTTTGGCGTTGTTGTTATGCTATTCTAACGCAAATGCTCGCATTAAAACGATTATTGCTGTTATTTTACTTTTTTGGATTTTTTTAATGGCGTATGATAGGGTTTATTTAGGGGTGCATTACCCTAGCGATGTTTTGGGAGGGTTTTTATTAGGGATTGCTTGGTCGTGTTGCTCTTTAGCGCTTTATTTAGGGTTTTTGAAACGCCCTTATAAAGCCGCTTAAAGCGTTTTTTAAAATCTCGTTTTTTAAAAAGAAAGTGATGAGTTAGGGTATAACTCCTCTTTCTTTTTAATCTCATCAAACTCATCTTTATAGCGGTATGAGTGAGCCGGGTCATAATCCACAACGCTCTTTAAAAAACCGCTGAATTTTTTATTTTTGTCGCTAAGCTCCAAAGCCACGGTGTAATCAATCTTTTCTTTGTATTTAGCGTTCAATAAAATAGCGCTTTTATTCTCATCAGTTCTTAAATCAATCACGCCAATCCCAAAACTCGCATGCAAACGCTTCAACAAATCCATGAGTTGGGGATTATGCGTATCAATATGACGGCCCACTAAATACCCCTCATTAGCCCACGAGCTGTTAGAAATCGCTTGAAAATAACACTCCCTGCAATTATTCACGCTGATTTCTTTTTTCAATTCAAAGCTCACCAGTTTAACGGGTAAAGTGTCAAATTTCTTAGAAAAAGCGATTAAATTTTCATTAGACCATTCAGCGTGCAAAAACCTAACCCCCACCATGTCCGGATAAAGCCACCTGTCCATGCCTTTTGGCGATTTTGAACTCTCTTCATGAAAAATGGTTTTCGTGTAGCATTTCAAATTTTCATTATGAAAAGCCATGTAAGTTAAAAAGGAGTGCAAATCCCTTTCATGCACAATTTTAACGCTTGGAGCGCTTGGCTTTTGAGTATTCAAAACCGGCTCTTTAGCCACACCTTTTAAAGCGATTAAAACCGGCTTTTCTTGCGTTTTCAAAAAAGGCAGTTTTTCGCCCTTGCTTAAGGCGGTATAAATAAAGGTGCTAACGCTTCTATCTGGAGTGTTACCCCCATAATCAAACATTTTTGTAATCTCGCCTTTTTCAAAAAGCTCTTTGGCTTTATCATAAATCTCAGTAACCTTAATAGGCCCTGTAATTTCTAAAATGCTTTGAATGATTTCAATATCTCGTGGTTTCATTTTTTGCTCGCTAAATACTCTTCATAACTGCCTTTAAAATCAATGATTGAAGCGCCTTTAGGGCTTGGGACTAATTCAATGATCCGGTTAGCATACGCATCAATGAGTTCTCTGTCATGGCTTATGCAAATCACTGCCCCATCAAATTTAAAGAGTGCTTCGCCTAAAGCGATAATCGCTTCTAAATCCAAATGGTTAGTCGGCTCATCTAGGACTAAAAAATTCCCCCCCTCTAGCATGAGCTTGGATAAAACCATTCTATGCTTTTCGCCTCCGCTTAAAGCGTTCACGCACTTTTCTTGCTCTTCGCCATTAAAAAGCATCCTCCCTAAAGCGTTTCTCACCTCTGCGCTTTCAATCTTTTTATTGAAATTAAAAAGCCATTGATACAAGGTCTCTTCCCCGCTAATTTCTTCGCTCACGTTTTGAGGGAAATACCCTTTTAAAACCGTCGCTCCCCATTTCACCACGCCCTTATCCGGCTTTAACTCTTCTACTAAAATTTTACAAAGCGTGGATTTACCCACGCCATTTGGCCCTATGAGGGCGATTTTATCTTTAGGCATCACTTTCAAGCTCACTTGATTTAAAACGATTTGGTCGTCATAACTTTTAGAGATGTTTTCGCATTCTAAAGCTTCATTCCCAATGGTGCGTTTGGGTTTGAAAATAATGCTAGGATCCCTCCTGCTAGATACCGCTAAACTTTGAATGTCTAATTTATCCAGTTGTTTTTGGCGGCTGGTGGCTTGCTTGGCTTTAGAAGCGTTAGCGCTAAAACGAGCGATAAATTTTTCTAGCTCTTCTTTTTCTTTGAGTTTTTTATTGCGTTCGGCCTCTTGCTGTTTAATCATCAAAGTAGAAGCGATATACCAATCGTCATAATTCCCGCTAAATTCGCGCACGCTGTGAAAATCCAAATCCAAAATATGCGTGCATACCGCATTCAAAAAATGCCTGTCATGGCTGATGACGACCATCGTGCCTTCATGGCGTTTGAGGTTGTTTTCTAACCATTCAATGGCGTTTAAATCCAGGTTGTTCGTAGGCTCATCTAACAGCAAAATATCCGGTTTAGGGAATAAGACTTGAGCGAGAAGGATTTTAAATTTATCGCTACTTGGCAGGGTTTTCATCAAATCATTGTGCCTAGAGCTAGGAATGCCTAAATCTTCTAGGATTTTTTCAATCACCACTTCGCATTCATACATGGGATCTTCTTCCACGCAAATGGTTTCTAACTCCCCTAGTCTCGCATTCACTTTATCATCGCTCAAATCGCCTTCAGTGTATAAGCGCTCTTTTTCTTTGATAGCGTCATACAAACGCTTATTGCCTATCAAAACCGCATCTTTAAGGCTCAAATCTTCAAAAGCGTATTGATCCTGCCCTAAAACCCCCATCCTCATCCCGCTTGTAATAATGACTTCCCCACTGCTGCAATCAATACTCTTGCTTAAAATCTTTAAAAAAGTGGACTTCCCTGCACCATTAGCCCCAATCAGCCCGTAGCGTTTGTTTTTATCCAGCTTGATATTCACATTCTCAAACAATTTTTTAGTCGCATAGCGTTGCGTTAAGTTGATGGTTTGTAGCATCTTATGATTTCCTTATTTTTTGTGATTAGAGAAAGTTTATTGTAGCGTTTTCTTTGAAATATTGTAACCCTTGCTTATTATGGTTATTCATAAGGCCTTTGACGCCCAAAATTTGATCGAGCCTATATCATTTCCTCTTGATTTTTTATTCAATTTAAGGTAAAAATAATGTTTTAAAGCAAAAAAGGATCAAGTCATTGAAAGTATTTGATTACGAGGATGTCCAACTCATTCCTAATAAATGCATCGTTAATAGCCGTTCAGAGTGCGATACGACCGTTACCTTAGGCAAGCACGCATTTAAAATGCCCGTAGTCCCAGCAAACATGCAGACAATCATCAACGACTCAATCGCAGAATTCCTAGCAGAAAATGGCTATTTCTACATCATGCACCGTTTTGATGGAGCAGCAAGAATCCCGTTTGTCAAAAAAATGAAAAAACGCCAATGGATCAGTTCCATCAGTGTTGGGGTGAAAAAGGAAGAATATCTTTTGATAGAAGAGTTGGCCAAACAAAAATTAGCGTCAGATTATATCACGATCGATATTGCGCATGGCCATTCAAATTCTGTCATTGAAATGATCCAACACATCAAAACGCATTTGCCAGAAACTTTTGTGATTGCCGGGAATGTTGGCACGCCAGAAGCAGTCCGTGAATTAGAGAACGCCGGTGCTGACGCTACAAAAGTTGGCATTGGACCTGGGAAAGTGTGTATCACCAAAATCAAAACAGGCTTTGGTACGGGTGGTTGGCAACTAGCGGCTCTTAGATGGTGTGCTAAAGCAGCAAGAAAACCGATTATTGCAGATGGTGGCATTCGCACGCATGGCGATATTGCGAAATCAATACGCTTTGGCGCGACAATGGTAATGATTGGCTCGCTTTTTGCAGGGCATGAAGAATCATCTGGAGAGACAAAAATAGAAAATGGTATCGCATATAAAGAATATTTCGGTTCGGCATCAGAGTTCCAAAAAGGTGAAAAGAAAAATATTGAAGGCAAGAAAATTTGGATCCAACATAAAGGATTATTAAAAGATACGCTGGTTGAAATGCATCAAGATCTACAATCTTCAATCTCTTATGCAGGTGGGAGAGACCTTGAAGCGATCCGAAAAGTTGATTATGTCATTGTGAAAAATTCAATTTTCAATGGAGACGCAATCTAAAAAAGATCAATGGAACAAAAGCGAAGACAGAAAAAAGGGTTTTCAACCTCTTCTTCAAGCCATTTGTTTTGACTTGGGTTTTTGTTGTTTTTAATCCTTTCTTTATTCTCATTTCTTGTAGGATCATTTTCTTTTTAAATTCAAGCGCATAGCCTTTGAATTCAATTTTTATGAGCGAAATGCCTTTCAATGCAATCGCATAAGATGTGGATCATAAGAATGTGCATTTCTTGGATTCGTGGGGTATCATCGCTAGGGACAATCAAAGCCATATCGCTTAAAGGCTTCATTTTCCCCCCATCACGCCCCGCTAAACTAAGCGTTTTCATCCCTAAATCTTTAGCTTTTTCATAAGCTTTTAGGACATTTTTGGAATTACCGCTTGTAGAAATCCCTATCAAAACATCGTTTTTTACCCCCAACGCTTCCACTTGTCTGGCAAACACTTCTTCATAACCATAATCGTTCGCAATGGCGGTAAGGGCTGAGGTATCGGTATTAAGGCTTATCGCACTCAAGCCTTTCCTTTCTAATTTATAGCGCCCGGTCAATTCAGCGGCAAAATGCTGCGCGTCGCTCGCGCTCCCCCCGTTACCGCAAATAAGGATTTTCCCTTGATTTTCTAAAGTTTCTGTCAAAAGATGAACGCTTTGTTTTAACGCTTCTTGCAAACTTTCTAAACTTTTTTCTAACGCTTCCTTATGGGCTAAAAATTCTTTTTTTATTAAACCATCAATCATTGCATGTCCTTTTAATTTTTTCTATGATAGCGCTTGTGGAATAGCCTTCTTCAAACTCCATCAAACGGGTTTCTTTAGCAAACTCGCTCCCTATGACTTCTTTATTGAGGTAGTCCGCTCCCTTGACTAAAATATCAGGCTTTAGGGCTTGAATTAATTTGATTGGCGTGTCTTCTTCAAACACCACGACATAATCCACGCAAGACAAACTCGCTAAAAGAAACGCTCTGTCTTTTTCGCTCACTATGGGGCGTTTATCCCCCTTAAGCCTTTTGATGGAAGCGTCGCTATTTAACCCCACAATGAGAATATCCCCTAAAGCTTTAGCCTTTTGCAAATAACTCGCATGCCCTTTATGGAGGAGATCAAAACAGCCATTGGTGAAAACGATTTTTTGCTGATCTAAAGTTTCTAACAGCTTTTCTAAAGGGAGGATTTTGGGGTGCGTTTGGTTTAAAATCAAAGCGATTTCTTCTAAACTCGCTAACGCGCTCCCCATTTTACCCACCACCACCGCCGCAGCCGCATTGGCAAACTCGCAAGCATCTTTTAGGCTCATCAATTCTAATAAAGAGAGCGTTAAAGACGCGATCACCGTATCGCCTGCCCCAGTTACATCATAAACCTCTTTAGCGATAGTGGGGCAATTGACTAGCTCGCCTTTTTCTAAAAAAGCGATGCCTTGTTCGCTCAAAGTAACTAAAGGCATAGCGATTTGATAAGTTTCTTTTAAGATTTGGAGCGCTTTTGATAAATTCGCATGGCTGTCTAACTTCAAATGGAGCGCATGCTCTAATTCCGTGCGATTAGGCGTGATCAAACTCGCATGGGAATATTTGCTATAATCTTTCCCTTTAGGGTCGCATAAAATGAGCTTATGGTGTGTGTTGGCCAGAGTGATCATTTTTTGAGTGAGTTCAAAATCCAACACGCCCTTATTGTAATCTGAAAGGATAACGCCATCTATTTCTTGGATTTTTTCTGTGAAAAAATCTAAAAGTCTTTTTCTTAAATCAGCGTTTAAGGGGTCTTTGATTTCCTTATCCACGCGCGCGATTTGCTGGTTTTGTGCGATGATGCGCGTCTTAAGCGTGGTGCAACGGGTTTTATCTATTAAAATGCCTGAAGTGTCAATATTCCTAGCTTTGAGAGCGTTCAAAAAATGCTCGCCCTCTAAATCATAGCCCACGACCCCACATAAAAAGACTTTAGCCTTTAAAGAAATGAGGTTATTAGCCACATTAGCCGCTCCGCCTAAATTCTTGCTCTCCCTCTGGACTTCTAAAACAGGCACAGGGGCTTCAGGCGAAAGGCGTTCGCTCTTCCCCCACAAGTAATAATCAGCGATCAGATCGCCTACGACTAGGATTTTTTTCATGCGCATTGTCCTTTAAAAATCGCATGGATATGGGGCAAATAATCTTTAATACCGCTTTCTAAATCGTATAAAGGGGTGTAATCCAAATCCAAAATAGTAGGCTCAATATGCGCTTGGGTGTGCTTTTGGAAGAAAGCATAAGGGTTTTTGATATAACTCACTTTAAAATCCCCTAAATGCTCTTTTAAAATGCTAACGATTTCATTATAGCTTCTGGCTTGGGAATAACCCACATTATAAACCCCGCTTTTTTGAGCCTTCATCGCTTTCACATTCGCTTGGATCACATCTTCAATATAGACAAAATCCCTTAATTGCTCGCCAAATTCAAAAAGCTTGACTTCCTTAAACGCCATCGCGCCTAAGGCGAGCTGCAAAACCATAGAGGCGGTTTTTTCTTTATAAAATTCCCTAGGCCCATAGACATTAAAATACCTTAAGCCCACTTGAATATTGTCATTTGAATGAGAGAGGACAAATTCGTCCATGCAAAGCTTGGAAAAGCCATAGACATTTTCAGGGCTTTCGTTTTTGCCTACCACATTGGGGGCTTTGGTGTTGCCATAAACGCCCGCTGAAGAAGCATAAATCACTTTAGCTTTTTTTGAGCGAGCGATTTCTAAAAGGTTTAAAAAAGCCTGATAATTGGTTTTCATCACTAATTCTTGATCCAGCATGGTCGTATCAGAGACAGCGGCTTGGTGGAACAAATAATCAAAGTGCAATTTTTCTAAACGCCTTAAATCTAAGGGGTTATTAATATCAGCTGCAATCACTTCGCCCTTAAAACCGATTAAATTCTTAAAATGCCCTAAAGAACTGGGGCGGTTATTACTAGAGAGTGTGTTACTGCGAAACTTATCCAAAATGATTACTTTAGCTTTAGGGTGGTTCTCTTGAAAATAAAAGGCCAGATTACTGCCTACAAAGCCAGCCCCACCGGTGATTAAAATCGTTTGATTTTCTAATCCATCATCAATATAACGCATTCTTATCCTTATTTGATTAGTTCCATCATCTCTTTAAGATCTTTACATTGTATCCAAGAATGAGGAGTTTTTAAAAAATTTGTGGTCAATAAAAGGTTATTTTTAACTTTAGCGTTCAAGCCGGCTAACATGTCGCTCTCCTTATCGCCTATCATAAAAGATCGCTCCAAGCAAATTTGATGCTCTTTAGCGGCTTGTAAGATCAAAGAGGGTTTTGGCTTCCTGCAAGCGCAATTTTCTTCTGGGGCGTGCCTGCAAAAATAGACGCCATCCAAATTAAAACCTAATTCTTTGAGCAAGCTTTCTTGGAGGTATTCGGTGAGGTTTTCAAAATCTTTAAGGGTGTAATAGCCTCGGTTGATCCCGGATTGGTTGGTGATTAAAAGCAGTTTGTAGCCTAAAGATTTCGCATGCTTTAGCAATTCAAAAATCCCTTTTTGAAACTCAAAATCTTCTTTTTGACTCACATAGCCTTTATCAATATTGATAATGCCGTCTCTGTCCAAAAAAAGGGCTTTGTTAGTGTTCATGCGAATGCGTTTCTTTGTGATCATGCTGAGTGGTGCTGTTTTGATGATGCATCGCATGGGGCATTTTATGATTAATGAGCATGATCCCCATATAAAGGACATAAAGCCCAAAAACCCCCATTAAAATTTTAGACAAAAGATTGAAAAATTTCCTGTAAGAAATGGAAATTTTGCTTAAAAAAATCCCCATTAAAAACAACGGCATGCTAGTGCCAAGCCCAAAAGAAAGGCCTAGCATCGCTCCCATAAACGCGCTATGACTGAGAATCACGCTCGCTAAAAACGAATACACCATCATGCAAGGTAAAAACCCGTTCAACACGCCTAAGAAATACAGCCCTAGAATGTTTTGAGATTGCAAGGTTTTTTTCATCAAAAAAGAGATGAAAGGGATTTGAAAGCTTAATTTTTCCACTTTAGCTCCCAAGAGCGCTAAAAGGATTAAAACAATTCCCATGCTAATGAATAAAACACCCCTAAAACCCATGCTCACGCTAAGACTATGCCCTAAACCTGCCGTTATAGCCCCTAAGAGCATGTAGGTGCTGATCCTTCCTACATTATAAAGGGCATGGCAAGTGAGCTGGTAAGAAAAGCTTGTAACTTTAGAAAATCTTATTTGACTAAACGCGCTCACAATCCCCCCACACATGCCCACACAATGCCCTAAAGACATGCTCAAAGCGGCTAAAAACATGCCCAAAAAACTCAAATTCTGCATCATTTGCATTCTAGTATCCCTGCTTTTTTAAGAGCGATTTCCATCCCATCAAAAACCAAACGCTCCTTGCAAACAGAATGGGGTAAAAACGCGCTCAAATACTTCGCATCGCCCCCACAAAGATAGATTTTTTGATCTTTGGCTAAATGCTGGATGCAAGCAATGACACTCAAAACCATGCCGTAATTCACAGCGTCTCTGGTGTTTTTAGGTAAAACTTCTAAAGAATCTAAGGCTTTGAAAGGTTGCTCTAAGATTTTAGCGCTTTTTTTATACGCATGAATATATTGGGCTAAACCGGGTAAAATACACCCTCCTAAATGCTTGCCCTCTTTAATTAAATCAATCGTAATCGCGCTCCCAGCATCCACTATAACCCCATTAGCCACCGCTAAACACACCATTTGCCGGTCTATCCCAAGCCCTACATAGTCGGTTTCTAAATGAAAAAATCCTGCAATATTTTTAGCGTTAGGGTAACAATTTAAAAGGGCTTTTTCATTTTCTTCATTCACGCTAATGTAAAAAATTTCCTTTTGAATACCCAAACGCTTTAAATCTTCTTTAGCGCTTGAAAAGAGCTGGTAGTTTTGCGCGAAATGGATACGCGTGTTGCCTATATCGCATAAAACCAGGTTTTTCAAATCTGTAAAAGATTGCCTAGCTGGCATAGACTCACTTCTTATTCATTTCTAAAGCTTTTCTTCTTTCTTCAAGCTCTTTTTCATCTCTTTCTTGATGCTCTCTCGCTCTTTGTTCAAATTCTCTAGCCCTTTGTTCGGCTTTGGCTTTTTTCTTTTCTTCTTTCAAGCGGCGTTTTTCTTCTTTAGAATTTGGTTTATTCTCTTCTTTAGAAGCCTTGTTCTCTTTAGGAGCGTTTTGTTTTTCGCCTTGTTGGGTGGCGTTATTTTGATTCCTAATAGGCTCAGGCCTTCTGGTTTTAACTTCTTCTTCTTCAAACCCGCTATTCCCTTGAGTGGGTTTGATTTTTTCCTCTAAAGGCTGTTTATTTTCTTTAGCTTTATGCCTTTCTTGCAAATAAATAGGAGCGTTCCCTTTTTCGCCTTTTTGAGATTTTTTAGATACAGGTTTTTCCACAACGGGATAAAGCTTTGGTTTAAAATCATTATAATCTAAATAGTAGCGATCGTAATACACCCGATTTTTATCATAAAACACCCCTTTATCCAAACGATTAGATGAAAAAAACTTAAAACTGCCTATAGTTGGCGTTTTATAGACATTATACGAATCAAAATCATTCAAATCCACTTCTATCACATACCCGCGCTTTTCTAAAGAATACAATTTATTATGGTTTAACACAATGGTATTGAGCGAAGCAAAGGGCAGTTTCACGCTGTTTAATTCCCTCAAACTCTTATCCATTTGCAAAATCTGCCCGTCTAGCGTGAGCACATATAAAGTCCCCTTATCATAAAGCAAATCCACAATATCCCCATCATAGTTGAACTCTTGACCGCTCACCACTGAGAGTATCCTTTTCCCTGTAGAAGCGATCATGTTATTGCCATCCACAATAAGGTAGGTGATATTGTTAAAAAACTTATCGCTACTGATAACAATGTTTCTAATAGGCGTAGGGTTTCCATGCACATAATCCACGACTAACAAGCGCCCATCTAGCATGGGGAATACCACGACCGTATCCATAAAAATAGGCATCGCCATTAAAGAATTGATCGTGGTGCTTGGGGAACCTTTCTCGCTAAAAAGCAATTTTTGAGAAGTGATGTCGTATAAATTCGCTGAATTGTCCGCTAACACCACCGCTAAAAGATTCCCTTTAACGCTCGCACTCAAGGCAAAAGTCTCCAAAGGAATAACGATAGATTGTTGGCTGGCGTTAGGGTTATTGCTAATCAATTCCACTTGATGACAGACTTTATCTTGGACTTCCGCTTCAACGCCCTTTAATTTCAATTCCGTTTCTTCAGTCTTAGCCACCTTGCTTTTGCTTGTTTTTTTATCAATCTTGTTCAAACAATCTTGCGCAAGGATGAAAAACCCTTGACTCTCATTTAAAAAACTGCTTTCATAATTGAAATTCTTACCGATTCTTAATTGCGTTAAACCTTTATCGCCTATCACCGCTCCATTTTTCAAAATGGCTCCATAACGATTAGACGAAACGATACTTTCTTGCAAATGGTTAGGGAAATACGCTTCGCCTTTAATTTGGTGTTTAGCGGGTTTGAAATATTTTCTCATGTTACAGCCGCTAAAGACAATTAGGGCTATGAGTAAGATTAAAAATGGTTTATTCATCAAATCAATGCGTTCCTTGAATAGTTTCTTTTTTTAGATTAGTTGGCTTGGAAAGGTTTTGCTGAATATCTTCTAACATTCCATAGTGTTTTAAAACAGAGATTATAGCATAGAGTGAAGAACTTAGAGGGATAGTGGATAAACTTTGATGCGCTTTTTTGATTGCGTCTTTAGAATTTTCTTCATACAACAAGTTCACTTCTTGTAAAGCGCTCATTTCTTTAAGGATGGGGCTTTTTTCAAGCAAGTTTTTATCTCTAGAGAGCGATGCGTAAGAATACTCTGCAAAAGTTTTAACGATTTCATTAGAAGATTGCGAAAGTTTTTTAAACTCGTTTGCATCGTTTCTTTCACTCGCTCTGGCGAATTGATACAAATCATACAGCTCTGGGGCGACTTCTTTCAATCTTTTTTGCAAAGCTATATTATTAGGACTCTCTAGCACTTCATTATAAATTTGAGTGATCCGCTCTCTAGTTTGCTCATGCTTATAATCTTGCAATTTCGTATCCCCTAAATAAGCGATAAAAGCCACCACAATAAACAACAACACCCACTTGTAGCGTTTGAAAAACTTTTCTAATCTAAACGCCCCCTCTAAAAGCTTTTCATCGCTTTTGAATTCGTTTTTAACTTGCTCTAAATTTTCCTTAATATTCATGCCTTGCTCACTCCTGTGCTGCCAAACCCCCCACTACCCCTTGAAGTTTCATCTAATCGTTCGCATTCTATAAATTCGGCTTTATAAGTTTTTTGAACCACCCCTTGAGCGATCCTATCCCCTACTTGGACTTTAAAATCTTTATCGCTCAAATTCGCTAAAATGACCTTAATTTCGCCCCTATAATCATTATCCACCGTGCCAGGGGAATTTAACACCATCACCTGATGGTTCAAAGCCAAACCGCTACGGGTGCGCACTTGCAATTCATACCCCACTTCTAAAGACAAATAAATCCCTATTTTCACCAACCCCACGCTATGAGATTTGATCGTTACTTCTTCTACAGCATGCAAATCAAATCCTGAAGAACCCTCGGTTTGGTATTTAGGGATAAGGGCGTTTGGGTGGATTTTTTGGATTTTAATTTTCATCAAAACAAATCTCTTTATAATAAATGTCTAAAATTTCAAAATCGCTCTCGCCATTGGGTAATTGAATGCTCACCGCATCGCCCTTGCTCTTACCGATCAAACTCTTAGCGATTGGCGAACCAAAAGAGATCAACCCTTTAGCTGGATCGCTCTCCACGCTCCCTACTATCGTATAAGAAAACTCTTTATCGTTGTCTAAATTAAGGATTTTAATCGTGCTCCCAAAACTCACTTTATTATGGGCTAAAACGCTCGGATCAATCACTTGAGCGTTAGCGACAATTTCGCTTAAATCCACGATTCTCGCTTCAATGAAGCGTTGTTTTTCTTTAGCGGCATGGTATTCAGCGTTTTCTTTCAAGTCCCCATGCCCTCTAGCAATATCAATTTCTTTCACAATATTAGGCCGTTCCACCTCTTTTAATTGCTTCAATTCCGCACAAATTTTATTGTATCCATGCATACTCATAGGTTCTTTATTCATTTAATCTCCTAAGCTTATTCAGTAGAGATTATAGTAAAAATTAAGTTAAATTCAGCAAAAAAGCCATTTCATTAGCGATTTTTCTCGCGCTCCCAGTGGCTAAATATTCCCTTAATCTCAAACTTTCTTTAAAATAGCGTTCTCTATCCATTTCTTCATACGCTTTTAACAAACCCTCTACGCTCAAAAAATGCTGGATCAATTCCGGGTGCAATTGGCTCTTCCCAAGCCCTGGAGTCTCATTATTTAAGGCGTTATAAAAGATGTTCGCTAAACCTATATAATGCAAATTGACAAGCATTCTAGCGATCAAAAAATCCATCGTTTTAGCCCTATACGCTAACACAAAAGGCGTGCCAATCAAAGCGGCCTCTAAAGTCGCTGTGCCGCTGCAAATGAACGCAAATTCCGCTTCAAACAAACTTTTATGCGTATCATAAGAAATTTCAAATAGTTTAATGTCTTCTCCATAAAGGGCTTTCAAATCCAACCCCTTAAAGAAACTCGGCACCACCAACACACGCCTTTTAAACCCTTCGTTTTGTTCTAAAATTTGAGCCGCTTTGACAAACAAAGGGAACATTTTAGCGATTTCGCTTTTTCGGCTTCCTGGCATAAACACTAGAGTTTCGCCCTTAATATCTTTTTTATAATATTTAATCTCATCTAATAAAGGGTGTCCTACATATTGGGCTTTTTTTTGGTAATAACTCACTTCAAAAGGCAAAATCGCTCCCAAAAAATCGCAGTATTTTTCAAGACTTTTAGCGCGCCATTTTTTCCATGCCCAAACTTGCGGTAAAATATAATACATGATTTTTTTATGCGGATCTTGTTTTTTGATTTTTTTGGCTAGGGGGATATTGAAAGAAGAAGAATCCATTAAAAGCACCATATCCGCTTGTTTGGCTAATTGGACCATTTCTTTATGGGCTTTGAGTAAAAACCCCAAACGGCCTATCACATCTCTAAAACCCATGACAGAAAATTCCCTAGGGCTATAGAGCGCGTTTTTCCCTTCAAACACGCCAATAAAACGATAATCTTTAGGCAAATTGCGCCGTAACTCCTCTAAATGAATATTAGAGCTCGCTTCTAAAGCGCTCACTAAAATCGTGGGCATTATTTGTCTTTCAAAAGGTTTTGGACTTGATAGAGCTTGATTTCTTTATGCAAATCCCTTAATTCAATTTTAAGCAACGAATTTTCAAAATCTTTTTTAGAGAGATGGTTTTTTAAAAGCCTGTTTTCGCGCAAAACGCTGCGGTACTGCAAGTAAATCCCTTCATCAAACACGCGCTTACATGGTTTTGCCATGATAACCTGATTATCACTAGTGAAAACCTCCACCTCTTCAAGGGCTTTAGGGAAAATCCATTCTTCTCCTGTGTTTTGCGTTTCTTTGTTTGAGTGGGAGTTTTCTTTTTCTGATTTTTTTTGATAGATTTCTTGCTTCAAACCTTTTAAAACGCTCTTTTTCTTACGCAAGATTTCTTGGACTTGCTTCAATTCCAAACGGATTTTTTTTAAAACTTCCCTAGTGTCTTCAATTTCTTGCTGGTAAGCGTTCAATTCTTCTTGCATCGGTTTTTATTCCGCTAACATTTCCAAAGACAACAAACGCATTTCATTGCCTTGAGTGATGACTACATTCTTGCTGTGGCATTTCTCACACACCCCATAATCTAGGGCGTTAGGCTTAAAAACATGCGAACAATCCTTGCATTCTAATTCAACCTTTTCATCTACAATGTCTAAAATAGCGTCTTTACACACCAAAGATTCTTCTCTAAAAGTCTCAAACGCGCTCACAAACAAGCTCTTATCCATAGCGCTTCTTTCGCCAATACCGACTACGACTCTTTCAATCTTATGGGCTTGATTTTTCTTTGCATGCTCTTCGCAAAGAGCGATTAAAGAAGAAACGACCGAGTATTCATGCATACTAAACCTTAATCTTTAAATTAGTCTCTATTATATTGTATTAGAGTAATCCTTTAGTTTATTGCTTAAGATTCAATAGGGTGTTAAGGATTTGATCGGATGTGGTTACCGCTTTAGAGTTCGCTTGAAACCCCCTTTGAACCACAATCAAATTCGTTAAACTCCGGCTCAAATCCACATTACTAGACTCTAGTTTGGATCCTGAAATCGAACCCCTACGCCCCGTATTAGCCGCACCGATTAAGGCTTGCCCTGAGTTTCCGGTTTGAGAAAAGACATTGCCTCCCAAAGCCTGTAAGCCCGCATCGTTAGCGAAATTCGCTAAAGCCACTTGAGCGAGCGCTAAAGTCCTGCCATTACTGAACGCTCCTAAAAGCACCCCGTCTGAATCAAAGCGGACATCCATCAAATCGCCTGCTTGATAGCCGTTTTGCTCAATCGCATAAGTTTCAGAAATCTTATCCACGCTCGTTAGCCCATCAAAACTCCCTGAGGAACCAAAGGCTAAATTGATGCGTTGGGGGGCATCAGCGCCATTTTTAGGGTCAAATTGCAAAAGAGGCGGGTTCATGCCTGCAAGCGATCCATCGTTATTAAAATGCAAACGGCCTCCTTCAAACACATTAGGCCTAGCCGCTGACCCCCCTACTAATTCCCCAGGCTCAGGCACGATCACCCTAAAATTCCATTCCGCTCCCCCACTCCTATAAAACTCAATGCGCATGGCGTGTTTAGTGCCTAAGCTGTCTATCACATCAATGCTTGTCGCATGCGTAGCGTGGGTGAATTTAGAACTGCTCGCTGACGCTCCCCCCTCAATCAAAGAAGCGGTATTAAGCCCTTTCATCGCGTTTTTAAATAAAACATTGTTCGTTACGCTGTCTGAAGAATACCCGCTCACAAAGATATTAAGATTTTCTTTAATGACATTTTTATTGTCTTTATTGTTGATTTCAAACATGCCGTATTGATTGACGCTAACCCCTATAGAAGCCGCTGAGTCTTGGTAATTGTCCGCTAAACTAGGATCTTTAACGATATTAGCGTCATGCTGGATTAAGGCGCGCAAGTCTTCAGTGGTCCTAAACTGCCCAATATCCGCATTAGGGCTGATAGAATGCGTGTAGCTGTATTTGAAAGCCGTTACATCTTTATCGCCGTCTAAAAAGTTAGCGAACGCTCCGGTCCCGGCTTGAGTAACCACAATGTTTTTAAGCTTTTCATCGCCGTCTAATTCATTGGTGTTTTCCAAACGCAATTGCTTGCCGTCCAAATAAGCTTCAATGCCCGTTTGGCTTTTGACCGCATTGATCGCATTTTTCGCCGCTACTAAGCTTGAAGTCCTGCTCACCGCTGAATCGTTCGTGAAAGAAATCTTAACCCCATTCAACTCAAGCGTGCTGTTTTCTGCAGAAGGGAGAATGTCTTTGACCATTTTCGCGCTTTTATAACTCACCCAAATCCCTTGATTTTCATTCAATAAAAGAGCGTCGCCATCTTCATTGTATAAAGATCCCATGTCTTCGGCGACTTGAGCAAGATTCGTGCCTGAATCATACACCGGATTAATGCCATCTGAAGGGGTTTTGGCTGAAGAATCCAAAGCAAATATCGCCGCTGTTTGATCGGCATGCCTTCCAGCGTTTAAATTCGCCCTCATAGAAATGCGGTTGCTCGCTCTGGCTGGCATCACCATTCCCGGATCAATTCTAATGTTTTCTAAAGGGCCGGTGTTATCCACTTTTAAAGCGTCCGTATCGCTCCCTTTATTGCCGGTATCGCTCCCGTTTCTCACCCACCCTTGCACCACAAGCCCGCCGGTGGTAACCAAACTCCCTTGCGAGTCAAAAAGGAACTCCCCATCTCTAGTGAAATTGCGCGTGATCCCCCTATCAGGGCTAATGATAAAAAAGCCATCTCCTTGAATCGCTAGATCGGTTTTGACATCTGTGTTTTGGATATTGCCTTGTGAAAAGATTTTAGTCGTCGCATCCACGCCTACCCCAAGCCCCACAGAAAAGTCATTCTGCCCTGCTAACCCGTTTTTATAGGGTGCGGTAGCGATGAGCTTGACTTGAGAAAGCATATCCACAAAAGAAGCCCTAGAATATTTAAAACCAGTGGTATTCACATTCGCAATATTATTACTCTCAATATCCAAAGCGATTTGGTGGGCTTGCATCCCATTGACACCAGACCATAAAGACCTAAGCATGGTTATCCTTTAATTTAAAGAAATTCAATCTATGCAAAATAAAGCAAAAGTTGTTCCTAAATAGCTTTTTAGAATGATTGATTGCGGATTTTAAAGTTTTGTTAATCAAAAAGATCGGTCAAATTCACAAAGGGATAGGGGTTTTTGTAACACTACCCCCATAACGCTTTTTAAAAGTTATCGCTCAAACTTAAGAATCTAACTTACCTTAACGCAAAATCGCGCATTCATGATCTTGAATCTCTTCGGCTGAAGCGCGATTGGAAGTTAATGGGTTAAATCGTGTCGCTAACAAGACAAAGGAGTTATCGCTTTGTTGCACCACCGCCAAGCCATAGTCTCCCATGCGTTTGCGCGCGTTAGGCATTTCTTTGGCAAGCATGATAAAGGGGCTTTTTTGTGCCAATTCGCTTTCTGTTACCCGACGCGCCAAATATTTATGCCCGTTCAAGCCACCTGATAATGGCGACCAACGGCTGTTGATTTTTTTTAGATTATTATCCAGCTGTTTACGCGCTTCAAGGCTAATGCAAGAGATATGGATATGGAAATGGTTTTGCGATCGCCCCTTATGAGAGTTAATCGTCAAAGAGATCGCGCTATCAGGAATGGGTTTGCCGTATTTTTTACTCATAAAATCCCGTGCTTGCCAGGATAAATAAAAAAAGTTAGGCGTTGAAAGATCAAGCAACAAAGGGCTTTCAATACCGCTAATGTGAGTTGTTGGCATCAACAAATACTGCAACGGGCCGTTAATATCTTTTAAAACCACATAACCGGCATCGGGTTTGACTTCTATGCATGGCGAAGGATTCTGATTTTTCTCATAATTAGGCAAACATTTCTCAAAAACAATCTTACGCAACACGTTCGGATCTTTAGCGTTTAAACTCATAACAACGATAGTTATCATCGCTAAAAAAAGAAAGCCCGCTTTTTTCATCTTTTTTGCTCCTTGTTTTTAATGAGAGTTTTTACAAACCCTCTTGTTATTTTTCTACAATAGTGGTTAAAAGCTTTAATTATTATGATTATTTTAACGAATTTTAACTTATTAGTAACATTTAGTAACCTAAAAAATTTAAATTGATGGCATTAAAAAATGCTAAAAGAATTTTTTAAAATATTAAATAGCTTGCACTAAGCAGGTGATAATTTTTCATCAAGCGATCTTATGGGGTTGATACTTATCACAATAAAGCGTTTTATAACCTTGATTTAGGTAATATCATTATACTGATACCACAATAAGGACAACTATCGTGCAAGATTTACCCCCATGCCCTAAATGCAACGACGCCTACACCTATCATGACGGCACGCAACTGGTTTGCTCTAGCTGTTTGCATGAATGGGATGAAAATGAAGCTAATGATGAAGAATTGATCGTTAAAGATTGCCACAATAATCTTTTACAAAATGGGGACTCAGCCATTCTCATTAAGGATTTAAAGGTTAAAGGCTCATCTTTAGTGCTTAAAAAAGGCACCAAAATCAAAAATATCAAGCTCGTCAATGGCGATCACAATGTGGATTGTAAAATAGAAGGGCAGAGTTTGTCTTTAAAATCTGAATTCCTCAAAAAAGCTTAAAAATAAGAAAGCTTAAGGACTTTTTAGTCCTATAACAGCTACTTTTTAGAAAAAATCAACTTATCCAGCTTGAAAAAAATCACCGCTCCAATGGTTTGCCCCAAGAAAAGATTGAGCCACAACGGAAAATTGAAATAATAGAAAATCTCCATAAAAGGCAACATCACCAACGCACTCAACATCCACCTAAGCCAATAAACCAAAAACAGCTTAGAAGCGTATTCTGTGCCAAGTTTCTTAAAAAATTCTCGCATAAAGATAACCCTCTAAACCCTTTTTGCAAACTCTCCCTAAAAAGGAAAGCTCACTATCAAGGAATATTTCTAAATTTCATGCCCTTAGACAATTGTATAGGACACTCTTTTTTCAAAAAGTTTGCTCTCGTAATTGCCTAAATCCCTACCATCTACAAGGGCAAAGGCATCGCCAAAAGTCGCCAATAAGGCAGAATCTAACTGCATGTCTTTATGGCGATTCAACGGGATAAAAACTTCCTTGTGATTATTTTGAAAATCAAACGCTAAAAACGAATCCTTCAAATACACTTCTACCCTAGAAGCGTTCTTCACCACGCTGTTTTGAGCCAATTTCAAGCCTTGCACTTCAGCGCTTTTAATCCCACACGCATGGCATAAGGACACAAACATGCTCTCTTTGGAAATGGTTGCAAACCAAGGCAAACTCTCGCGTTTAGGCAAATTTTCTTTACCCTCTAAAGCCTTCTGTCTTTTAGGCATCTCATGCTTGATGAACGCATAAAAATTACGAACGCTTTCTTTAGGGGTTGTTCCCTTGAGCTGGTTGGCAATGTTAGCCACGCTCGCATCATCTCTTTCATAACGCCCCATTGCTACAAAATCGCTCGTTTCAAACAAACGCTCGTTCAATTGATAGCTAGCGATCTCATAAGACAAATGGGCTTGCTTTTTTTGAGCGCTTCTTGAAAAATCCACTTGCAAATAAGGCACGCCAAAAGCAAGCATGCTCTTATAACTGGCATGATTGCCTTGTAAATGCACATTGCTCGCTACAACACTCGGCATGGGAATGAAAAGTGAAGTGTGTTCTGCAGAATCAAAATCAATGCTGTATTGAGCTTCTATTTTATATTTTGCAACACTCCCTTTGCTTTCTTCTGCCTGCAAAATCTGCGCTCCTAAAACAGCACCTGTAGCGCCTAAAGCCGTCGTTTTAATAAAATCCCTTCGTTTCATAACTATAACTCTTTATTGTAATTTTTAAATCCGTTGAATGAATGAAAAAGTAGGACACACCACCAACCCTAAAGGGTTGATAAGTATCCAAAAACCTAAATTTTGAAAGACAAAGCATTCCTAAAAATAAGAACGCTCAAAGAAAAGGGTTACTTTTTCTTTTTCATGTGGTGCATGTCTTTTCCATGCATGTCATGCATGTCTTTCATCATTTTTTGGTGTTTTTCAAGAGCTTTTTTAACTCCCTCAGCGTATTTGGGGTCAGCTTTCTTGAAATGCTCCAATTGTTTATCCACAATTTCCTTATGGGTAACATGAGCTAAAGACTCTCCAATAGTGTCATACAACCTTTCTTTTTCATCAGCTGGCAATGAGCGGTAGTAATCACCTGGTTGGGTGTAGTAATCGCTATCATCAGCTCTGTAATCCCAATTCCACACTTCAAACTCTTTCTCAATATGAGCTAAGTTGAACTTAGGATCCCTTGCACTTTTATCTTCTTTATAGCCAGGCAATGAGCTAGGCGTATAGTTTTGTAAGGCACCATAATACCCATTTTGCATGTAACCATCTCTGCTAGAAGAGTGGAACGGGCATCTTGGTTTATTGACCGGTATTTGAGCGTAATTAACGCCTAAGCGGTAGCGGTGTGTGTCCCCATAAGAGAACAAGCGCCCTTGTAACATCCTATCAGGGCTATAGCCAATTCCAGGAACGACATTAGCCGGTGTGAATGCTGCTTGCTCCACTTCTGCGAAATAGTTCTCAGGATTTTTATTCAACTCTACAATGCCCACTTCCATCAATGGATAATCTTTGAGATACCAAATTTTAGTCACATCAAACGGATGGAATCGATACTTTTTAGCATCTTCTTCTGGCATCACTTGAATGCTCAATTTCCATTTTGGGAAATCCCCTCTAGCGATCGCATTGAATAAATCCCTTTGATTGGAATCAGGATCATGCTTTCTGATTTCTGCGGCTTCTTCATTAGTCAAGTGCTTAACGCCTTGCATGGTTTCAAAGTGGAATTTCACCCAAAAGCGTTCGCCTTTAGCGTTGATAAGGCTGAAAGTGTGGCTGCCAAAACCATCCATGTGGCGGAAAGATTTAGGAATACCCCTATCGCTCATAACCCATGTTACTTGATACAAACTTTCAGGAACATTACTCCAAAAATCCCACACCATGTCGGGGTTAGGCAAATTGGTTTGAGGATCTCGTTTTTGAGTGTGGATGAAATCAGGGAATTTGATCGCATCACGGATAAAGAAAACAGGCGTATTGTTCCCTACTAAATCCCAGTTACCTTCTTCAGTGTAATACTTCATCGCAAAACCTCTAGGGTCTCTCACCGCATCCGCAGCGCCTCTTTCCCCTGCCACAGTAGAAAATCTGAAAAAGCATTCGGTTTTTTTGCCCACTTTAGAGAAAATTTTCGCTTTAGTGTATTTAGTGATGTCTTTAGTCACGGTGAAAGTGCCATAAGCTCCGCTTCCTTTAGCATGCACCACCCTTTCAGGGATCCTTTCTCTGTCAAACGCCGCTAACTTTTCCAAAAACCAAGTGCTTTGTAATAAAACAGGACCTCTAGGGCCAGCCGTAATCACATTGTTGTCATCCCAAACGGGAGCGCCAAAAGCAGTGGTTTGTTTCACATCTTTATTAACCATCTTTTTTCCTTTATTTGATTTTAAATCTTCGTAATCTAACACTAAGCCGATTACTTGTGGTTATTATTACATAATTTGTTATGCAAAGATTAACAAGATTCAATTTCCTTAAAAAATCCTTTTTTTTAAGAATGAAAAACCCCCTTAAGTATTTCTATTTGTAACAATTAATGAAAATAAGAAAGATTAAAAACAAAATTTTATTTTTAATCTGGTTTTAATAATAATTATCATACTATTCTATCTCAATGCATTGACGGATTTTGTTTTTTTTTTTTTTTTGATTTTTATTTTTGAATTTTTAGATTAAGGAGAGTTGTTGGATGTTTTTAAGATCATACCCAAAGCTTAGATACGCTTTATGTTTCCCCCTACTCGCTGAGACTTGCTATAGCGAGGAGCGCACTTTAAATAAGGTTACCACCCAAGCTAAAAGGATTTTCACTTACAACAATGAGTTTAAAGTAACTTCTAAAGAATTGGATCAACGCCAAAGCAATGAAGTCAAGGACTTGTTTAGGACTAACCCTGATGTGAATGTGGGCGGAGGGAGCGTGATGGGGCAGAAAATCTATGTGAGAGGCATTGAAGACAGGCTTTTAAGGGTTACGGTGGATGGGGCTGCACAAAATGGCAATATCTACCACCACCAAGGCAACACCGTGATTGACCCTGGCATGCTCAAAAGCGTGGAAGTTACCAAAGGCGCGGCTAATGCGAGCGCGGGGCCAGGAGCGATTGCAGGAGTGATTAAAATGGAGACTAAAGGAGCGGCTGATTTTATCCCTAGGGGGAAAAATTATGCAGCTAGCGGGGCGGTGAGTTTTTATACCAATTTTGGCGATCGAGAGACTTTTAGATCGGCTTACAAAAGCGCGCATTTTGATATTATCGCTTACTACACGCACCAAAACATCTTCTATTATAGAAGCGGCGCTACAGCGACAAAAAACCTTTTCAAACCCACACAAGCCGATAAAGAGCCAGGAACTCCCAGCGAGCAAAACAACGCTTTAGTTAAAATGAATGGCTATTTGAGCGACAGAGACACGCTCACTTTCAGCTGGAACATGACACGAGATAACGCTACACGCCCTTTAAGGAGTAACGCTATAGGGTTAGCCTATCCTTGTGAAGCCCCTTTTAGCCCTGATAGTTCTCAAGGGTGTCCTAATGTGTTGGATAGTTTCACAAGATACTTGTATCACTCCGTCAATACCGCCAACAATCTTTCCTTACAATACAAAAGGGAAGCGGGAAATTCTTTTGGCGACCCACGATTAGATTTTACCCTTTATACAAGCATTAGAAACGCTCAGTTTGATCCCCTATTTGATCCTAATGGCGTTTATGCTAGATTCCCCACTTCTCAAGCGACCACTTGGGAAAAAGAAAATTACCCATGCGTGGAAGGCGCTTATTGCACCCCAAGCTTTTCAGATGTGGATAAGCCAAGCTCACAGCCTAGGGATTTGTTTTTAAACAACACCGGCTTAAACCTTAAAGTTGCGCATGTGATTGATGAAGCCACAGACAGCCTTTTTGAATACGGATTCAATTACCAAAATTTAAGCGTTTTTGACGCTCGCATCCCTAAATCAGAATTATACAGGCCTAATCAAGTTTATACTGATGATAAAGGGCAAAAACAAATCGCTTGCTCTCTTGTGGATAATAACCCCAATGACCCTACCTTGTGCCAAAGAGGGAAAGCGAACGGGAATATTTATGGAGGCTATGTGCAAGCGAATTACTCGCCTCATAAAATCATCACTTTTGGAGCTGGGGTAAGGTGGGACGCTTACACGCTTTATGATAAAGACTGGAACCACCGCTACACTCAAGGCTTTAGCCCTAGCGCAGCTCTTGTGCTAAGCCCCATTGAGCCTTTATCTTTAAAAATCACTTATTCTCAAGTTACAAGGGGGGTTATGCCAGGAGATGGCGTGTATATGCGCCAAAACGATTTGCGATACGCTAAAAATATCAAGCCTGAAGTGGGCTCTAACGCTGAATTTAATATTGATTATTCAAGCCAGTATTTTAGCGGGAGGGCTGCGGCGTTTTATCAAGCTTTGGATAATTTCATCTCACAATACGCACAAAGTTTGATTGTAACCAATTTAAATCAAGCGATTAGGATTTATGGCTATGAAGTGGGTGGGACTTTTAGATACAAGGGCGTGAGTTTGAATGTAGGGATCTCGCGCACTTGGCCCACCACCAGGGGGTATTTAATGGCGGATAGCTATGAGCTTGCCGCAAGCACCGGTAATGTTTTTATCATCAAATTGGATTACACCATTCCAAAAACAGGGATCAATCTTGCTTGGCTTAGCCGCTTTGTTACCGGTTTAGATTATTGCGGGTTTGATATTTACTTGCCTGATTACGGGACGGCTGAAAAACCCAAAACCCCTACCGATTTAGCCAAATGCGGATCCCAATTAGGGTTAGTGCATATGCATAAACCGGGCTATGGCGTGAGTAATTTTTATATCAATTGGAGTCCTAAAACCAAAAGCCACTGGAAAGGTTTGTTGCTTTCAGCCGTGTTTAATAATGTTTTCAACAAATTCTATGTGGATCAAACAAGCCCTTATGTCATGAGCCCGGATATGCCAGGCACTGACGCTATTAAAAGAGCGATCGCAGAGCCCGGGTTTAACGCGCGTTTTGAAGTGGCTTACAAATGGTAGTTAGTGGGGTTTTAATCGTTGCATTGCGCATGCGTGCGTTGCGCATGCGTGATAGCAACGGCTATCGCATCGCTAATATCCAAAGGCTTGATTTCGCTTGTGATGTTAAGCAAGCGTTTGACCATAAAGGCTACTTGCTCTTTAGCGGCTTTCCCGTTACCGGTTAGGGCTTTTTTGACTTGTAAGGGCGTGTATTCGCTAAAATTACCGATCCTTTCTAAAATCTTTAAGGACAACGCTCCCCTGAATTGCGCGAGCTTGATCACGCTTTTAGGGTTATACCCAAAGAAAATATCTTCAATCGCTACTTCATGGACTTCGTAACGATCCAATAAGCAATCTAAAGCTTCTATCAAATCTAAAATCTGTTCTTGCAAGCGTGTCGTGGTGATGTTAATGAACCCGGCCGTGATTAAAGAAAGCTTGTTAGAAGTGTGAGAGATGATAGCATACCCGCATTTCCTACTGCCCGGATCTATTCCTAAAATACGCATCAACCATTCCTGTTTATTTATCGCAAGGTTTAAAAAACGCTATTATTATATCCATGTTTCTTGTTAGCGCAAAATACAAGATTGCATTAAGAACTTTAAAAAAATTAGCCTATAAATAAGGGAGCAATAATAAATGAAAGCAAACACAATCATACTAGTGGATTGGGAGAATTTCAGGCGCGATATTAAACAAACAAAATGCGTTAATTATAATATCGCTTTAGATGTGATCGTTACTATCAGGGCTTTTTTACTAGATGATGAGAAGATCAGTCGTATTTACTTTTATACCACCCCACCCTTTGATTTTGAACATGCGTTATGGGATAAGAGGAATGACACTCTCCAAAATGAAAAAAATCCGGGAACAGAAATGAAAATCTTCACAAGCAACGACATTGAAGAGATCTTACAAAGCAGTGAAGCGACCAAATGGGAGAAGATTTATAGCGATGTGGAAAATTTCCAACACGATCTAGCTTCATTGGATCAAGTGGAATTGAGGTTGGGGAGGACTAAGTTAAACGCAATAAGAGTGGAGTTTGATGGGAGTTATAGGGCGTTATTAGAACAAAAGCAGGTGGATATGCTCATGGGTCTTGACATTCAAAGAATAGCCTTTAAAAAAATAGCCGATAGGATTCTTATCTTTTCAAAAGATACGGATTTAATCCCCGCGCTCAAATTAGCCAGAGATGAGGGGCTAAGAGTGGATATTGCCGATTTGTCTAACCGATTGTCTCTCCTTAGCCAGGATTTGAAATACAATTCGGATAAAGTGAGGAAATTGAGCAGTAACGAAGTCAAAGACAAGCTTTTTTCCATCAGAGAAAATCTCACTAAAACCAACTGGGCTTTAAACTAAAAATCAACAAAGTTCTAGTAACGATGCAAACAGAGTAACCAAAATTTCTTTTTTTAAAAAGTTAAAGAAATAAAACAAGGAGTCAATCCAATCCGATTGATTTAAAAATACCAAAGATCTAACCAATTAATAATCCTCTTCTTTGGGTTATGGGAGTTTAAAATGGAGAGTCTTACTACCTTTATCGGTTTGGATTTTAATCTCCATGAGATTCTTGCAATCGTATTCTATTATCAGAGATTCTCCAAATTTAAGCGTAAACATAGCGGTTTTTTTGTCTGTGAGTTCTTGGAGTTTTTTTTGCACTTGTGGGAGTTGTTCGTTTATATCATTCATTTCGACTAGAGCAGATTTGTTCTCATCTAAAAGCTCTTTAACCTTATTTTGCAATTCTTCAATTGATTGTTCAATAGAACTTAAAAGGCTTTTTTTAAGGGATTCAAAATTAAGATCATTATCTCAAGTATAAGAATCTTTATGTTCATTGAGCCAATGGATTAACGCCGAATAATCGTCAATATCTTTTACATCTTTATAGTATTTTTGAAAATTAGCAATTTCATTTTGATACTCTTGGATCGTTTTTTCATTGTCAGCGATGGACTCTTTATCACGATCAAGTTCCTCGAACAATTCAGGCACTCCTTCTTCAAGGTCTTCTAAATCTTTTAAATCCTTACTAGTGTGAGAACAATTCCCTCTATTAAACTGAATGTTTTGGATTTCTATGTTGTCTGTTTTAGAAATGATTGTCAGTTTGTTTTTATGGAGTCTTGTTTCAATGGGGATTGCATCATCTTTGCCACGCCAAGCTGATATGAGACTGATTAATCCCTTACCTAATGATATTACAATCAATAAAGTCAATAATACTTTAGCGCTTGTCTTCATTTTACAATTATCTTTCAATATCCATTGGTGGTTTTTTATCATTGGACATGGCAAAACCAAAAATTATCATTAATATTAAGCCCACTTTTTGCATTATACCAACATTAAAACCTTTTATTGTAAGTTTTATCTCAAATAGTTTGAGTATAGTAGACTTAGCTTAAGCGAGTTCTAAAAATTTTAGGGCTGTTGGAGATGGTTGGGCCTTAAAAAGCACATTAACCTTAGCAAATCCTTGGTAACAACTTGCGTTTTAGTCCTTGGCATGTTGAATACCAATAAAGATAAATTACTATCGCTTGCATTAGGGTGAGTGCTTTGGCTTAAATTTTTCGTTGTGGCTGGTTTTAGGCTTTCGGCGATCTTAGCGTCGTTTTTAAAAAGCTTATGAAATCCGCTCGCTATGTCAATGTATTCTTTAGCTTTGGGGGTGGTAAAGACATCATCTTTAAACTCGTTTAGCTTGTTGAAAAACTGCGTAGGTGTGGTGTTTTTTTTAGTGTATTAAATATTGAATAATAAATTTAAATAAGGCTTTTTGAGTATTAATATTTGATTGGAGCAGAGCCTTTCAATATTTTAAAAAGGCTAATCAAAAATATCCATTAAGGATAAAATGCTAGTAAATCCTAAAACCATAAGTGATATTAAACATTATATGGCTCCTGTCAGAATACACATTGTGTGTTAAAGGTTGCGTGCCAGGCCCGTTAGGATCGGTTGGAACATACATGCCACAATACCCAATACAATAGCCTTTTTTGGTGATATTGCCATAATACTCTAGTTTCAAATCCATTCTAATATTATACTTATTAGAAAAATAACTCAAAAAGAGCGCGAGACTCCTTTCATCAGCCCTTGGGCTATCCGTCCAACGGCCTAAAATTTTCCAACTAAACCCCCTATATTGTGAGCCTACATATAAAAACCCGTTAATAACATCAGCGCCAACGATATTATTGATTTCTGCATCATAAATACTATTCGTCCAAATGTTATACCCCAAAGGGTCGCCATAAATACCTATATCGCCATTAGCGTTACCGATATTTTTATAGACACTGCCCCCAAATTGCCACTTATTATAGTAAAAACGGGTGCGGAAGAAATAAGTTTGCCCGCTCTTTCCTAACGGCACTTGTTGGAAGAGGATAATATCATTTTGATTAGCCGGAGTGGCAAAAATGGGGAAAAACCCCACGAAAGTACCTACAAAACGAAAACCCTTATTGTTGAAATTAGGGTTGGTGTCATAAGTGATATTAATGCCTGGCGCATACATTCTTTGAAAAATCGCATAAAAATAAGGGTTGATTTTTAGGTTGTCTTTTTCATATTTCAAATCAGCTATCATTAGAGCCTTACCGCTTGTATAGTAACGCCCAAAATACCAAAACCAGTCGCTTGACGCTGAAGCCCTAGCGTCTGAATACATCACCCTTAACCTAGTGTCTTTATATTTGACAAAGCCTTCAACCCCTTGAGTGTAAGAAGTGAACCAATCATACTCTTCAGCATCATAGCGCCCCCCTTTCACGCCAAAACTGAATTTGTCTTTTTTGTAGTTGTAGCTCAAAAAAGCGTTATGCACCATGGCTAAACGAGGTTTTTGCACATTTAAACCGCTATGTCCCGCATACCAACCAATATATTGCCAAAAGATACCCGCCCCAAAAGGATCGGTCCTAGAGCCGGGCTGGCCGTTAGGGATATTGTTGCCTTGATAGGCGGTAGAGTCATAGGGGAGTGCTGCCATCATCGCCCCCACTTCCGCTCTCAAACCCTTGTATAAACCCATGCTCAAATTAAATTCGCCGAGCAAAGAAGTGTAGCTACCTGTAGGATAAATGTCTTTAGAAGGCTGGTATCTTTGGTTGTTAAAGCCAAACTTGGTATAGCTGCTCACCTTTCCAACAATGCTCATGTTGAATTTATAAGCTTGAAGTTTGGATAAAAAGAGACTAGAAAAAAGCAAAAAAAATAGAGAGTAAGAAAAATATTTCTTAATTTCCAAAACCCTAACTCCCAAAGATATTAAAATAAAAATACAAAAAAGGCATATATAAGAGATAGGGGGAGAACTCTCTTAGAAGCTGTAACTAATGTGTGTCATCAAATGGCTTCTATCTTGAGTAATACTCTTTTTAATGCCACCCATGTCTTGAGGACCTTGTGCAAACGCAGAAGATTCAAACAAACCATTATTCAAGTTAAGCGGCTGACCGTTTGGCCCAAGGAAACCGGTTCCAGGGTTGTAACCCGCACGAATTTGGAACTCTAACCATACGAGTTTGAGACCCGCTTTAACATGTTTGCTGAACTGATAGTCTAGATACATACCAATACCATATTCCAATGCCCTTGGAGCGGTAGTGAAGCGTTGGTAGAGACTCCAACTGAACTTACCATGCTTGCCTCCACCTTTAACATACTCAGTGAACGCGTCAGCATCGGTAATGTTGTCGATCCCTGCAAACCCTAAGCTGTAGATACTGCCAACCCATTGTTCGATACCATCCACAGCGATGATGTTACCCCAAGTACCTAAGTTCATGTTAGGGTTACCGATGTTGAGATAAGCACCACCAACCACAAAGTAGTTGTTAATGTCTATATGGTGGCGTAAAAAGAGCGTCGCACCACCAGGACCTTGCAAGCCACGCCACTTACCATTATCCAAGAACGGATCCCAAGTGTTATAACGAGCGGGTGCGTAACGGCCGTATTCAGCGTTATTCCAACGATAGTCATACAACACATAAAAAGTCGTTCTATTTCTCATGCCCATACCGTTAAACTCAGGATTGGTATCGTATTCTATTTTAGCACCAGGCAATGTGCCTACTTCTGGGATAAGATACACATAAGGGTGAATCATTAGATTCTTTGTAGGGCGATAAATAATACCCGCCTTATGAATACCCCAAGGCTTTTCACGATAGATAGGGAACAACCACTGACCGTCAGCGATACCACGACCCCAAGAGCTAAAGAGCAAGAATTTCATCTTATTCGTAAGCTTGAAAGTCCCATAAAAACCTTGGAACAATTGGTAAACCCAATCCATTTGCTCCTGCTCCGTAACGTCAAAGCGCCCCATGACCATATGGACTCTGTCGCTGTCATAGGTCAAATTCGCTTTATAAACTTCATAGCGCCTTGAGCCACCAGGCAAGTAGGCGTTAGCCGGGTAGTAGTTAGGGAACAAGCCGTTCCACTCACCCATATATTCCCAACCAATACCTCTAGGGTTAATGATACCACCTGGCCCTGATTGCTGCCACATTTTAGTGGCATTCATACAAAGACTCATAGAATCAGTGCCGCAAGAAGTTTTATCCCAATAGCTTGGGGGGGTAAAATCCTTTGCCCACCTGTCATACCTAGTGCTATCATAAACTTGTCCGCCCAAAACACCGCCTAAATTCACGGTCCATCCCCTACCTAAATGCACAGACCCCTCTAGCTTACCCGTAAGGTTAACAAAAGTCTCTGTAGGATAGATACCTTTAACAGGGTTAATGGGCGAATGGTTAAAACCCACTTTAGCAAAATTGATAAAATCTCCATGCACTTCATAAGTAACCGCCCCTAATGAACCCGTAGTGAGCAATAGTGGCAAGGTAAAACGCTTTAGCAATGCAGCCGCAACTTTTCGTTTCTTTAATTTCATTCCTCTTCCTTACTTTACCTGAGAATAGATAAATTACTCTGTAGAAATAATTGTAGCATAAAAGAATATAGATTTAGTTTAAAATCAAGCTAATTTTTCTTAAAAATCACAAAATTTAAAACACAAGTTTATCCTTAAAAGCTTGCTGATGAGCATGCAAATGGATAAGATGATCTTTTAAGATCCTAATAAGGTATCAAAAAAAGGCTTTTTTAAGGCTTAACAGGGAATTTACTGATACAATAAAAAGCGTTGTTTTATATAAAAAAATAATAAGGATCAAGAATGAAAAAAATTGGTTTGAGCTTGTGTTTGGTTTTGAGTTTGGGTTTTTTAAAAGCCCATGAAGTGAGCGCTGAAGAGATTGCGGATATTTTCTACAAACTCAACGCCAAAGAGCCTAAAATGAAAATCAACCACACTAAGGGGTTTTGCGCTAAAGGCGTGTTCCTCCCTAATGCACAAGCAAAAAAGGATTTAGATGTGCCATTACTCAATGAAAAAGAAATCCCTGCGTCTGTAAGGTATTCTTTAGGGGGCGTAGCGATGGACGATAAAAGCAAAGTTAGGGGAATGGCGTTAAAATTAGAAAATCAAAACGCTAGCTGGACAATGGTGATGCTCAATACAGAAATCAATTTTGCCAAAAACCCTAACGAATTCGCTCAATTTTTTGAAATGAGAATCCCTAAAAATGGCAAGGTGGATGAAGCAAGAATCAAAAAGCTTTATGAAGAAGTCCCCTCTTATAGGAATTTTGCCGCTTACACAAAAACGATAGGGATTAGCTCAAGCGTGGCTAACACGCCTTATTATAGCGTGCATGCGTTCAAGTTTAAAGATAAGAAAGAAAAATTATTGCCTGCGAGATGGAAATTTGTGCCTAAAGACGGCATCAAGTATCTTAACCCCCAAGAATTAAAGCAAAAAGATTCAAATTATCTGCTTTCTTCATTCCAACAACACCTTAAAACTAAACCCGTAGAATACCAAATGTATCTGGTGTTTGCAAATAAAAATGATGCCACCAACGACACGACCGCGCTTTGGAAAGGCAAACACAAGGAATTACTGGTAGGGACATTGAAAGTTGAAGAATACGAAGGAATGGGTTGCAATAAAGATGTGTATTTCCCAGCCGATCTCCCTAAAGGCGTGGAAGCCCCTACTGATCCCTTATTCCAAATCAGGAATGAAGTTTATGGGATCACTTTTAATAGGAGGCAGTAAAGAGGCTAAGGCAAATCAAAATATAAGTTGATTGAAAAAATGCGTTTTTATGGGTTTATGGGAATGGAATTTTTGTTTAAAGCTTTTAAGCGTGCCCACTAAAATCACTCGCTCTCTCATTTGAGGGACACACACTCGCACTGAATGTTGGGCAAAAAATAACAAACATTCAATCCACCTACCACATTTTTAATGCTATTATCTTGTATTTTATTTAGACCGTATTATACTATTAGTTTTTATAAAAGCGGCTTACTAGGTATTTCTGTAATTTTGTAATCAAAAAAGTTTTGCGAAATATTAAAAACGCTCTGCCCTTCCATTTGTTGGCGGGTTATCCAATTCAAATCATTGTCTTTGATTTTAGAAATTTCTACACACGCTACTTGCCCATTAAACAGATCAAAATGCACCACAATAGTAGGGATTTTATCCGTTATCAAACGCCTTTTAGCTTCTATAACTTTATGTTCTTTAATATCATTGATCCCTTGAAACCCGCTTTGAACTTCTAGTAATAAATGATTTTCTAACAAAAAATCGGCTTTAGGACTTCTTTTAAAGCTTTCTATGCTCTCAAAATTATCCCCACCAAAAAATTTAATGGTTTCTTTTTGTGTGCCAAAAAGACAAGCGATAAAACCCTTAAAAAACTCCGCTACTAAAAACCCACGCATCCAAGAAAAACACACTTCTTCAGGTCTTCTGCCTTGATTATTCAGCTTATAAATAATATGAGTATCCACTATCTTTGAAAACACTCGCTCTATGGAGTTTTTAAAAAAGCATTCCAATTCATACTCATTATATTTAAAACAATAAACACTATTGATAGCGCTAAAAATTTCAATAAGCCTTTTTTTGAGCGCGTTTAAATAATTGAAATCAACGCAAGGTTGTATGTCTTTAGCGCCTAAAAATTCCTTAAACGCATTTTGAGAATTAAAACCCAATAAATTTCTATAACCTTTAAAATCGTTATTATCAAACATTTTTATCCCTTAAAAAATCAAAGACAGCATGAGCGAGCGCTACACTCAATAAAGGCGGAACGGCATTGCCAATTTGCAATCTTTTAGCGCTAGAGCTCCCACAGAATTTATAATTATCAGGAAAGCTTTGCAATCTTGCTCCCTCTCTAATGCTTAACGCTCTAGAGTCTCTTGGATGGATACACCTAGAACTGCTTGGGGTAGAAAAATTTCTTGTAATAGTGGGGGCTGGTTTTTCCCACCACATTTTGGCATAGGTATTAGTATAACCACTTTTGGGGCGTAAATTTTTAGGCAAATCATCTTTACTCTGTCCGTCTTTTAGCGTTTGCATGATTTTTATAAGTTTCTCATTATTTTTAGGACTGCTATGCTCGCTTAATTCTTTAGAATTTCGCACAAATTCCAAAAAAACATTATCCGCATTTTTAAGATAACCTAAAGCATCACCATTTTCACCGCTTTGAATGGGTGGTAAATCTCCTAAAGCGTCTTTTAGAGAAAAATGCGTTTTTATGGGTTTGGGGAAGTGGAATTTTTGTTTAAAGCTTTTAAGCACGCCCACTAAAAACACTCGCTCCCTTATTTGAGGCACACCATAATCTAGGGCATTTAAAATGGCATGTTCTAAAATATAACCTCTCTCTTTAAAAGCGTTACAAATTTGTTTGAATAATTGCCCTTTTTGCATAGACATTAAACCCACCACATTTTCAAAGACAAACATTTTTGGTTTTACTAAATCTAAAAGCCGCAAATATTCTTTAAACAGATTCGCTTTTTCATCCATTTTTCTTTTGCCAAGAGTAGAATAGCTCTGGCATGGTGGTCCGCCTAGTAGAATATCAATTGAAACGCATGGCAAGTTGCGGCAATTAAGTTGCATAATATCGCATAAAATGGTTTGCGTCTTTTTATGATTGGCTTGATAGCTTAAAATGGCGTCCTTTTCTATATCGTTAGCCCATATTAATTCAAAATAAGGGTGCATAGAAAAGCCATAGCTCAATCCTCCAGCGCCACAAAAAATATCTGCTACCTTATACAAGTTTTATTTTTTCCTTTCATCTAAACCCACACTTTTAAAATAATGGAGTAAAAACTTAAAGTTCTTTTTTTTGAGGTTGGGTTAAGACTATTTCTTAATCTTTTAAAGTTCCACTAGGTTTGTCAATCGCTTTTCTATGGACGGCCTTTTCTCTGTTTTGAGCTTTTTGAGTGATATTGGCATGCTCATCTTTAATATCATTTGGCCAATCTTTGCCCTGCTCTTGCACATTCCATTCGGGTAACGCGTCATTGCTATTGTTTCTATAATCCGTCAGGCAAGCTTGCTCTAAAAGTTTATAGCTTATACTTGCATCTTTGATTGCATGAAAACCAAACAAGCCTTTCACTTGAGTTTCAAAATTAGGCTGATAAATCATGTAAAATTCTATTTTAGCCCCTGTGAGTATTGTGTGATAAAGAAAATACCACACGCCAAAACTTCTAATACTAGGCCTCCCTTTGACTCCCCCATCTTTATAAATATTGAGCGTGCTTTTAATCCCACCATCTGCTTGAGAACCACCGATTTTTTTAATCTCACCATTCACTACAATTAAATACACTCTAGCCACATTTTGAGTTAAAATATTTTGAGATAAAGATTGATTATTTTCATCTTTTAAATCCTTAAGATAGTTAAAATTTAACTTTGTGCTGTCTTTCACGTATTCTACATCAGCGATTTTAAAGGCAGTTTTGACTTCGCTAATATACATTTTTACTCCTTGATAATCAATAACTCATGAGATTGTTTGACATGGTTATTATCGCCTCTTTCTAAGCGATTTTTACCCATTCTGATCTCGCCTTGTCCCATAGTGTATTGCCAAGATGGTTCTAAAATTTTAAAATCTTTATAAGCATTCCTTACAAATTCGCAGTCATTATAACTTAAAATAAATGGCCCTTTATGCCTTTTTAGCATGTGAGCCAATACTTCATGTTTAAAACCATTATGGTGGATAGGAAAATTACGCATAGGATAAATCCCCTTAAACATTTTAGAATTTTCTAACACATAAGGGGGGTCAAGATAGAAAAAATCATTAGGATAAGCGAGCAACACTTCTTCAAAACTAGAGCATTCCACCTTTAAACTAGGGGCGTTAAAATCTTTAATTTTTAAAAGGGCGTTTAGATAGCGTTGTTTGTCAGTGTAAATTTTACTCATCCACCCTAAAAATCCTGGCCCATAGCTTAAATTAAAGTTAAAGTAATAATCTCTAGCCAAAATTAAAGGGTCTAAAACGCATTCTTTTCTATAATGGGCTTTTAACTCTTGTTTGATAATGTTGTAAGTTTCTTGCGTAGGTTCTAAAGAGAGCAAATTATTATAAAGAGCTTGTTTGTCTTTGAGCAACACTTGATAAAAATTCACTAAAATGTCAAAAATATCAAAACCCAACACTTCTAAACCCAACTCTGTTGCGCATGCAATTTCTACGCTCCCCCCACCTATAAAAGGGCTAATAATCCTACGCACACCATTAGGTATATACTCCACTATTAACCCTACAGCTAAAGACTTGCCCCCACCATATCTTAAAGGGGCTTTTATGTAGCGTTTGTAACGCCCATTATTGGAGCGTAAATTGTGCAAAAAAACATCTTTTTTACTAATGTTTTGGTTAAATAAATTGGCATGCATTCCAAAAAATTCTATTTATTTTTTCGCCCTTTTCCTCATGTTAGGGTCTAAAATCTTTTTTCTGATCCTTAAATTCAAGGGGGTAACTTCTAAAATCTCATCTTCTTCAATCCATTCTAACGCCCTTTCTAACACCATAGTCCTAGGCGGGGTGAGTTTGATCGCATCATCGCTCCCGCTCGCTCTCATGTTGGTTAAGTGCTTGGATTTGATAGGATTGACATCTAAATCATTATCCCGGCTGTGCTCGCCAATGACCATGCCCACATAAACCTTAGTTTGGGGGTTGATAAAAAGCGTGCCTCTCTCTTGGATATTAAAAAGGGAAAAAGCGGTCGCTTCGCCATTTTCCATGCTGATTAGCGCCCCATTTTTGCGCGATTCCACGCTCCCGCTGAAAGGGCGGAATTCCAAAAAGCTATGATTCATCACGCCTTCGCCCTTAGTGTCGGTTAAAAACTCGCTCCTATAACCGATAAGTCCTCTTGCAGGAATT
The DNA here is from genome assembly GCF_000600085.1 of Helicobacter pylori oki112. Classification (NCBI taxonomy): domain Bacteria; kingdom Pseudomonadati; phylum Campylobacterota; class Epsilonproteobacteria; order Campylobacterales; family Helicobacteraceae; genus Helicobacter; species Helicobacter pylori. The sequence continues at coordinate 514,227 of NZ_CP006821.1, read as the reverse complement.
TCAAATTCTAATCTTGTATAGCCATCACTCATGGGATTCATTGCTTTCATCTCGGCTTTTCTTTTGCCCAATCTTTCAATGATAGCCCCGCTAAAATCTTGAGGCGTGTCAATCACTAAATGCTCAAAAGGCTCGCATTTAACACCATTTTCTTCTTTAATAATGACTTCAGGGCGTGAAATGCTAAACTCAAACCCTTCACGGCGTAAATTTTCAGCTAAAATAGTGATTTGCAATTCCCCACGCCCGCTCACTTTAAACTTACCTTCGCCCATTTCTTCGCATTTCATAGCGATATTGGTTTGCATTTCTTTTAAGAGCCTGTCTTTCAATTTGTTAGCAGTAACATGCTTTCCTTCTAACCCAGCTAAGGGTGAATCATTGACGGCAAAATACACGCTCATTGTAGGCTCTTCTAAATGCATGGGGTCTAAAGGCATGGGGTTAGCAGGATCAACGACGCTATCGCCCACATCCATTGCGTTAAACCCAGCAATCGCTGCAATATCGCCCACATAAGCGTTTTCAATCTCCGTCCTAGCCAGCCCTAAAAAACCTATAAGCTTAGTGATACGGCCATTTTCTTTACTCCCATCGCTTTTCATCAACAGCACGCTTTCATTCTTTTTAACCGAGCCATTAAACACCCTAGCGATACCGATTTTGCCCACATAATTGTCATAATCAAGCGTGAAAATTTGCATTTGCAAAGGCTCATCAATGCTCCCGCTAGGGCTTGGCACATGCTCTAAAATCGTTTCAAACAAAGGCTCTAAATTTTTCTTTTCATCGTCTAAACTTTTCATCGCATAGCCATCTCGTGCGGCGGCATACACCACAGGGAAATCCAATTGCTTATCGCTAGCCCCCATCGCTACGAACAAGTCAAAAACTTCATCCACCACTCTATCCGGCTCAGCGGCGGGCTTATCAATTTTATTCACCACCACAATAGGGCAAATCCCAAAACTCAAAGCCTTTTTAACCACGAATTTAGTTTGAGGCATGACCCCTTCTTGCGCATCCACTAAAAGCAACACCCCATCCACCATTTTTAAAACGCGCTCCACTTCGCCCCCAAAATCAGCATGCCCGGGAGTGTCAATGATATTGATTTTAGTGTCTTTGTAATAAATAGCGGTGTTTTTAGACAGGATAGTAATGCCTCTTTCTCTTTCTAAATCATTGCTATCCATCACCCTTTCATCCACTTTTTCCCTCTCACTAAATGTGCCAGATTGAGAAAGTAAGCCATCTACTAAAGTGGTTTTCCCATGATCAACATGCGCGATTACAGCGATATTTCTAATATTTTTCATAAATGTCCTAACAAGCAAAATTGAAATTAGAAGTATAACACAATATTATAATAGCCCCAAATGGCGGAATTTTTTGGCTAAATCCTGTTCTATAGAATGGCTTTTGTGGGCTTTTAGAAAATTTTCATTCTTACCATTAGGCGGCATGAAATCGTCATTATCCCTATAAAAAAAGATAAAATAATTTTTCTTTAAATAGTAAGCCAAATGGATCAAAAACGAATCCCCCCCTATATACAAATCGCTTTCTAAAATCAGGTTTTTAACTTCTTCTAAACTGGTTTTAGCGCGATAGTGAGCGGCTTCATTTTGTAAAAAAGCGTATCGTTCTTCAAAATCTAAAAGCGTAACGCAAAAGGGCTTTAAGAGTTTTAAAACGATTTGCAAATGCTCTAAAGGGATACTTCGCTCTGTTGATCTTGTGAAAGGGTTGATCAAAATCTTTTTAGGGTTTTTTAAATTCATGGGGTATGGAGAATGATCAAAAACATGCCCATAAATTTGAGAAAACAACTCCTGGCGGTTTTGATAAACATTTTTAATCTCTTTATTGGGAGTGGTTATGGGAATGAATGTGGCTAAAGAAGCGCTTCTAAAATCCTGTTTTTCCAAAATCAAATGTTTAATTTGATGCTTTTTAATCGCTTTTAACAGCAATAAAAAATCCTTCATCGCCCAAAAAACGCCTTGTTTTTTAAGATCATAAAAAGCAGGGACATTTTCAAAAAGAGGAATGATTTCAAAATGTTTTTCGCATTCTAAAAGCCTGGCGATTTTTAAAGTCAAATGAGTGCCTAGGATTTTAAGGGGTTGTTGTTTGGAAGCGATTTCTTTTAAAAGGCTGAGCGTGATGAGGTTATCCCCTAAAGCCAAAAGGCAAGCAACATGCATGGTTTTTCCTGATTGCAAAATGTTTAGGGTCTTTTTTTTCTATCCCTAAATTTTTTAAATAAAATTTTTCATCAAAACTATTGTTGATAAATTGTGCAAATAGGGGCAAACATTCCAAATCTTTTCTTAAAATTTTATGCGTTTTAAAAAGCGATTCAAAAATAAATTGCATTAAATCGCTGTTTAATAATTCCTTTAGCGTATTAGCGTTGATAGGAAAATTTTCTTTTAAAACAAACATGTTCGCGCTATTTAAAAAAAGGCGTTGCTTGTTATCATAAAAAAAGACAAGCTTTGAAGAAATGAATTTATACACGATTTTTTCTCTAGACTGATAAAGGCTTAAGGGAGCGACTTGCTGGCAGTCTTTTAAATCAGCGTTAATGAATTGGCTAGGGGCTTTTAATCTGTCTTTTAAAATATCTGAACCTCTAAAAATAGGAATGGTATTTTTTTCTTGTTTGGAGTGTAATTTTTCTTTGTTGTTGCCTGTAACAATCCCTAAAGCAAAATGAGCGTTATTTTTTAAAGTTATATGAGGAAGGGAAAAAAGGTGGTCTAAAACTTTATTTTCTTTGCTAGAGCAATGGATATTAAAAATCTTTTTAGGGTTGTTTAAAAAAGAAGAGGGCGAGCGTTTGAACCCACTATTTTGATAAAAGCATGAGATTTTTTGATCCTTGTTAGGGGTTTTTTTAAGCGCCAAACCCACAGCCTTAGTCATTAGGGTTTTAAAGGGCTTGTTAAAATCAATAAGGCTTCTAATTTGAAACTTCAGAGCCATTTCTCGCATTTTGCTGAACGCATCAATATTCAAACAACTTTCGGGTAATAATAGCCCCAAATGAGCGTTTTCTTTTAAGCAATTCAAACTCGCTATAAAAAAGAGCGACGCACTATCTAGGCTTTGAGAGAGGTTGAATCGCTGTTTGAAATTTTCTTTTTGGTTTTGATTGTATTTCTTACCCCATGGCGGGTTAGTGAAAATGCAATCAAATTGTGGGGTGTGTTTTAAATTTAAAAAATCTTTTTGCACAATATTAGGGCAATCTAAATGATAACGCTCTTTAATACGCTTTTTAGTCAAAGCGATAGCAAAAGCGTCCGTATCATAGCCATAAATATTTTCAACCTTAAACCCCAGTTTTAAAGCATGCATGATAAAATTCCCGCTCCCCACAGCCGGATCGCAAAAAATCGCTTGAGAAGCATCAAAATCTTTAGGGAGAGTGAAAAGTTGTTCTACTATTTTATTAGGAGTGTAGTAAATGCCTTCTAAATTTCTGGTGGTGTTAGAAAGCTCTTCTTCATAATAAGATCCCAACTTTTCTAAATCAGAGCTATTTTCTAATATTTTTAGGTATTTTAAAATCAATTCTTGATGGTTATGCGCGCTTTTTAAGGATTTGTTAGCGTATTTGTTAAGCTTGTTTTTCCCTAAATAGTTGCGGCAAAAATCTAAAAAAGAGCTTATTTTCACATAAATTTTTGAATCAATCTCTAGTTTCTCTAAAAGATTGGTTTTGATCCAGTTATGCACGCTGTTATGAGAAACATTGATTAGGCGAGCGATTTCTTCAACAGAAAGAGCGTTTGAAGGCATTTACCCCCCTAAAAACTATAAACATAACTCACATTAAACACCACAAGGCGTTTAAAAAAGAGGGAAGTGTTTAGCCCTTTACCATGCGTTTCATAAAAGGAATTCACCGCTAAAGGGATTTTCAAGCCCATTTCAAAGCCGTTATGCCTATTGACATTCACACGAACCCCAAAATTCAAAGGGATCTGGAAAAAACTCGTGTGCATTTTAGCTTGATAATTGGTCAAGTAATTGTTGATAAAATCCGTTTCATTCACCCACATGCTCAAACCACTCCCTACCCACGAACTCCCCGCTAAAGCAAAGCCCGCATAAAAACCCACGCTAGAATGTTTTTGCGAATTATCAATGAAATTGAAAAGATAGTCTATCCCAAGCCCATAGAGGTGGTTATTCATTTTGCCTAAACCATCAAAGCCGTTGCCCACAAAACCAAAATTAGTGTAACCATAGTCATAGAACAAATAATAGCGAAACCCTTGATTTTTTTTCTTGGTGAAGAAATGCTTATAACCCACATTCAAAGTTACCCCATACATGCTTGAAATGTTTTTAGAATAAGAGTTAAGATCAAGCGCGTTTAGGGAATTTGAAATTGCAGCGATTTGAGAAGATAAAGAAGAAAGCATACGGTTTTGAGATTGAGAAAATTGCAATTCTAAATTTTTTAAGTTTTCTTCAAATTCTAAAGGGTTAGTGGTGGGTTCTTGTATTTTTTCTAACGCTTGGGCTAGTTTAGGGTTAGATGCAACGCCACCGCTAAGCGTGACGATTTTTTCAATGTTTTGAAGGGTGGATTGGAGGTAGTATTGTTCGGCTTGCATTTCAGTGGGGGTTAATTTAGCATGGTTTTTTAAAGCGTTGTTGATGTAATTAAAGGTGTTTTGCATGTTTGTGATTTCATTTTTAACTTGATTGAGTTTATAGATTTGGTTTTGAGCGTTAGAAATGATTTGGATGCGTTCTTGATTCAAAAAGGGGTTATTATGCTCAACGGCATGACTAATGGAATATTCAAAACCCACGCTCGCATACGCCCCATTTTCTTCAGCGATACAATAAGATAAAAATAAAGGTAAAAAGAATGATGAATGTAATAAGGCTTTTTGCATGGGTTGATCCTAATCAAAAATAATCTCAATCATACACTAATTTTAATAGAAAAAAGTGAAACCATTTTTAAGCCATTTTTGAATACAATAAGAGTATTTTATTTTTAAGGTTAGAATAATGAGTTTGATCGTTACGCGCTTCGCTCCATCGCCCACTGGCTATCTCCACATAGGAGGCTTAAGAACAGCCATTTTCAATTATCTTTTTGCACGAGCCAATCAAGGAAAATTTTTTTTACGCATTGAAGATACGGATTTGAGCCGTAACTCTATAGAAGCGGCTAACGCCATTATAGAGGCTTTCAAATGGGTAGGGCTAGAATACGATGGCGAAGTCCTCTACCAATCCAGACGCTTTGAAATTTATAAAGAATATATCCAAAAACTCTTAGATGAAGACAAAGCCTATTATTGCTACATGAGTAAAGATGAGTTGGACGCTTTGAGAGAAGAACAAAAGGCCAGGAAAGAAACCCCACGCTATGACAATCGTTATCGTGATTTTAAAGGCACGCCCCCTAAAGGCATAGATCCTGTGGTAAGGATCAAAGTCCCGCAAAATGAAATCATTGGTTTTAATGATGGGGTTAAAGGCGAAGTGAAAGTGAATACTAACGAATTAGACGATTTTATTATCGCCAGGAGCGATGGAGTCCCCACTTATAACTTTGTGGTTACTATTGATGACGCTTTAATGGGGATTACTGATGTGATTAGAGGCGATGATCACCTTTCTAACACCTCTAAACAAATCGTTCTCTATAAGGCTTTAAATTTTAAAATCCCTAATTTTTTCCATGTGCCGATGATTTTGAATGAAGAAGGGCAAAAATTAAGCAAACGCCATGGGGCCACTAATGTGATGGACTATCAAGAAAGGGGTTATCTTAAGGAAGCTTTAGTGAATTTTTTAGCGCGTTTGGGGTGGAGCTATCAAGATAAAGAGATTTTTAGCATGCAAGAATTATTGGAATGTTTTGACCCCAAAGATTTAAATTCTTCGCCCAGTTGCTTTAGCTGGCACAAGCTTAATTGGCTCAACGCTCATTATTTAAAAAACCAAAGCGCGCAAGAATTATTAAAACTTTTAAAGCCTTTTAGTTTTAGCGATCTCTCGCATTTAAACCCCACTCAATTAAATCGCTTGTTGGACGCCCTCAAAGAAAGATCTCAAACCCTAAAAGAATTAGCCCTTAAAATAGATGAGGTTTTAACCGCTCCTATAGAGTATGAAGAAAAGGTTTTTAAAAAACTCAATCAAGCGTTCGTTATGCCCTTGTTAGAAAAATTTAAATTGGAATTAAATACAACCAATTTCAACGATGAAAGCGCGCTAGAAAACGCCATGCACCAAATCATTGAAGAAGAAAAGATTAAAGCGGGTAGTTTTATGCAGCCTTTAAGATTGGCCCTTTTGGGTAAGGGGGGCGGGATAGGCCTTAAAGAAGCACTTTTTATTTTAGGCAAAACAGAGAGCGTCAAAAGAATAGAAAAGTTTTTGAAAAACTAAAAAATTGGCTCTGTTTTCATTGAACGCTAATCATAAAAGAGCTTGATTTTAGCGGTTGTTATGAGAGCGACTTCCTAAAACTTTAGCGTTATTCCTAACACTGAAATGGGTGTATAAAGTTTAAAAATAAGAGAGTTTTAAGAGGAAAATGAAAAAATATTTCTAAAATTTTTTGCCTTGATTGAAATCAAGCTTAAAAGTTGGATTCAGACAATCTTTGGGCAAACTAATCGTTTGAGGAATGACCTCATAATGGCAATAATTTTCATCTTCAAAGAGAGGTTTTATCAACAAGCGGTTTGAAAAAAGCCGATTTTCTTGATTAGAATCAATAATTCCATTGTTTAAAAAGAGGAAAGTTTGCGCGAGTTTGGTTATTTCGTTTGGGTTATGACTCACCAATAACACGCTTAAATTTTCACGCTTGATAAAATCAAGCAAACCTTGTTGCACTTCGTTTTTTAAGGCGCTATCTAGGGCGTTTAAAGGCTCATCTAAAAGCAATAAATTCTTGGCTGCAATTAAAGCTCTTGCTAAAGCGACTCGTTGGGCTTGCCCGCCAGAGAGTTGAAGAATTTTTTGCTGGCTTAGATTTTCTAAACGCATTAAGCGTAACACTTCGTGGATTTTATTTTTATCTTTAGGGTGAGCAAAGGCGATGTTTTGATACACATTTAAATGCGGAAATAGGGCGTAATCTTGAAACACAAAGCCGATTTTTCGTTGTTGTGGTTTTAAAAAAATCTTTTTTTGAGTGTCTAGCCATACTGAATGATTGACTTCAATATAGCCACTATCCACCGCTTCAAGCCCCGCTAAAATGCGTAAAATCGTGCTTTTACCCGCTCCCGATTCTCCTAATAAAGCGACAACTTCTGCTTCTTTAATTTCTAAGTCTATATTCAAATCAAACGCACCCCTAGATCCTAAAAGGTGTTTTTTAAATCGCACTTTTATCATAAAAACGAGCTTTGTTTTTTATTCAAAAACAGGGTAACAAACAAGAGACTAAAACTGATAATCGTGAGCGTTAAGGCGTATTGGTGGGCTTTAGAATAATTGAGCGCTTCAGTTTCGTTAAAAATCGCAATGCTAGCCACTCTTGTTTCCCCTAATATATCACCCCCAAGCATCATCACCACGCCAAATTCACCTATAGTGTGCGTAAAAGTTGTGATGATAGCCATCAATAAACTGGGTTTGATGTTAGGGAGCAGGACAAAAAAAAGGGTGTAATATTCCCCCTTACCCAAGCTATAACTGGCTTCTTTTAAAGAAGTGGGCAAGGAAATTAACGCACTTTTAATAGGGCTTACCATAAAGGGTAAGGAAAAAATCACGCTCCCTAAAATAAGCCCTTGAAAACTAAAAACAAGTTTCACATTTAACACATCTTGTAAAAACGCTCCCAAAAAAGAAGAAGGCGAAAAAATTAAAAGAAGATAAAACCCTAGCACGCTTGGGGGTAAAACTAAAGGCATATACACAAGCGTTTCTGTTAAGCTCGTTAAAAGATTGCGTTTAAGGCTTAAAAAATAGCCTAAAAAAATCCCTATAGGGAGTAAAATAAGGGTGGTAATCAAAGCTAAAGAAAAGCTCAAACGCATGGTAATCAAAAACTCCATTGTTCGCCTTTTTTATGCGTTTTAATCCACAATATAGCCGTATTCTTTAAAGACAGCTCTAGCTTTAGGGCTGAATAAAAAATCTTTAAAGACTTTGGCTAAAGGGTTATTAGCCCCATTTTTAGTGATGATCAAAGCTTGTTCAATAGGGTTATAAAGGGCTTTATCAATGATGAAATAAGAGAGGTTTTTATCTTTTTTATCAATCAAGGATAACGCTCCAAAGCCTATTTGAGCGTTTTTAGTAGCGACAAATTGATGGGCTTGAGAAATAGAAGCGCCATAAATGATTTTAGGTTTAAGACTAGAAGTGAGTTTTAAATTCTCTAAGACTTCCATACTGGCTTTTCCATAGGGGGCTAGTTTAGGATTAGCCATAGCGATACGCTTGATTTTAGGGTCTTTAAGAATTTCTAAAGAATCCATTTTTAGATTTTCGCTCCATAAAACCAACACGCCTTTAGCATAGACTTCTTCTTTAAAAGGGGTTATTTTTTCATCATAAAGCTTTTTAGGTCTAATCATATCCGCTGAAATGAATAAATCAAAAGGGGCGTTTTGAATGATTTGAGCGTAGAGTTTGCCTGAAGAATTAAAACTAATACTAATAGCGTCTTTTGAGTGTTCTTTTTGAAACTCTTTAACAAGGGCTTTTAAAGCGTGTGTGAGATTAGCAGCAGCAGCGATTTTTAAATCCTGTGCCAACAGAGCGCTTGAAAAAAATACGATTAAAAAGACAAACGCTTTGAAAGTATTTTTCATAGAACTCCCTTTTATTAAATTGAAGTTGGTGATTATACCTATTTGTATCTTAAAAATTTGTATTTTAAAAGTTTGAGGCGGTTTGGTGGGTGTATCCCACTTATCCATGATTTAATCAATATTTTCACTCTAAAACTCTCATCTTTGATAAAAAATTAAATCTTTTAGAAAAATAACCGATTTTAAGGTGTAACTTTAATTCAACAAGAAGGATTTATTATGATTAAAAAGATTGCTTGTATTTTAAGCTTGAGCGCGAGTTTAGCGCTTGCTGGCGAAGTGAATGGGTTTTTTATGGGTGCGGGTTATCAGCAAGGTCGTTATGGCCCTTATAACAGCAGTTACTCTGATTGGCGCCATGGCAATGATCTTTATGGTTTGAATTTCAAATTAGGTTTTGTAGGCTTTGCCGATAAATGGTTTGGGGCTAGGGTGTATGGCTTTTTAGATTGGTTTAACACTTCAGGGACTGAACACACCAAAACCAATTTGCTCACCTATGGTGGCGGTGGCGATTTGATTGTCAATCTCATTCCTTTAGATAAATTCGCTCTGGGTCTCATTGGTGGCGTTCAATTAGCCGGAAACACTTGGATGTTCCCTTATGATGTCAATCAAACGAGATTCCAGTTCTTATGGAATTTAGGCGGAAGAATGCGCGTTGGGGATCGCAGTGCGTTTGAAGCGGGCGTGAAATTCCCTATGGTTAATCAGGGCAGTAAAGATGTAGGGCTTATCCGCTACTATTCTTGGTATGTGGATTATGTCTTCACTTTCTAGTTTATTCTTTCGTTCGCTCTTCTTCATCAAATCAAACCCTGGCCAACTCTTAAAAGGTTGGGGTTCAAAAATCTTTTTCATAAATAGAAAGTTTGTTTTAGTGCAGTATAATCCTAGCGTTTTAATTTTTATTTTACTCAATAGAGTGTTTGGTGTTTGCGTTTGAATACGGGTTTAGTAAGATTTAAATAATAAAATACTTATATATATTTGATAGATATTATTTTATTCAATAGTGTTATTTAATGACTCAATTTAATAGGATAGTTTCGCTTTGATTTCTTTAAAACAAATCGATTCTACTGGGGAAAGATTTTTATGGAAAACAGCACACTTTATATTGTTATTGCTGGCTTATGGCTTGCTGTGGGCTTTGGGATCTTTTTAAAGAAATTAGACATGCCTGTTATTATTGGTTACATTTGCACAGGAACGGTTTTAGCGGCTTTTTTTAAAATTAATGATTTTAATTTGTTGTCTGATATTGGTGAATTTGGTATCGTCTTTTTAATGTTTATGATAGGCATTGAGTTTAATTTTGACAAGCTCAAATCCATCAAACAAGAAGTGCTGGTTTTTGGGCTTTTACAAGTAGTTTTATGCGCTTTAATCGCTTTTTTACTGGGGTATTTTGTTTTGGGTCTTTCGCCCATTTTTTCCCTTGTTTTAGGCATGGGGCTTTCGCTCTCTTCAACCGCTATTGTGCTGAAATTCTTTGAAGATTCCAAACAGCTTAGCACGCCCATGGGAAAGAGTGCGGTGGGGATTTTGATTTTCCAAGATATTGCAGCCATTCCCATGCTTTTAATCCTCACTATTCTAGGCAGTAAAGATTCTAATGTCAATTTACTCATTCTTAAAACCTTTATTTCAGCAGGGATTATTTTAGTTCTTTTGTTATTGCCTGGAAAAAAAGGGGCTAATCTCATCTTAGAGCAAGCAAAAGACACACGCTTGCCTGAAATTTTTATAGGCACGATTTTAGTGATTGTTTGCAGCGCGGCGGGGTTGAGCCATTTTTTTGGGTTTTCTATGTCTTTAGGAGCGTTCATTGTGGGCATGGCGATTTCTAAATCGCGCTATAAAATCAATGTCCAAGAAGAATTCGCGCAATTAAAAAACCTCTTCTTAGCCCTTTTTTTCATTACGATAGGGATGCAAATTAATGTGAGTTTCTTTATGGAGAAGTTCTTTGTTGTCATTTTTTTACTCATTTTAGTGATGGGTTTTAAGACGGCTATCATTTATGCGCTCTTGCGTTTTTTTAGAGACGCTAAAACTGCCATAAAAACCGCTCTTTCTTTAGCGCAAATCGGGGAGTTTTCTTTTGTTATCTTTTTAAATTCAGGCTCGTACCAGCTCTTTAATTTGCAAGAAAAAAAAGGGATTCTTGGTTTTTTGCACCAAAAAAATATCTTAAGTATCGCTCAAAATGACATCCACCAGCTCCTTATTCTTATGGTGGTCTTTTCTATGTTAGCAACCCCTTTTATTTTAAAATATCTGGAATCTATCGCTCAATTTATTTTGCACCAAAAGAGCCAAGAAAATGAGCCGGCTAAAAAATAATGGTGCAAAAACCAAATGATAAGTTTGCTTGTATTGTGAGTGTTATGTTAAAATACGAGCGTATTTTAACTCCAAATTAATATAAAAAGGGGATTTCATGAAAGAGCAAGAATGGGATTTAAGCGCTTTATTTGAAAATAAAGAAAGTGCAGAAGAATTTTTAAAAACCTTACAAACAGAAGCGCAAGAATTTGAGAGTGCTTATCAAAATAACCTTAAAAATTTAGACGCTACAAAATTTGCCAACACTCTTAAACATTACGAAAATTTGTCAGAAAAGATTTCTAGAGCGATGACTTACGCTCAATTGCTTTTTGCTAAAAATTCCAAAGAAACGAAGTTTTATTCGCAATGCGAAATGGCTTGCACGAATATCCAACAACACCTTTTATTCTTTGAAATTGAATTCAAGAATTTGGACGCTAAAAAACAACTCGCTTTCATTAAAAAATGCAAAGACCATGCTTTTTATCTAAACAATCTCATAGAAAAGAAAAAGCACACCTTAAATTTAGATGAAGAAAAGATCGCTCTAGCCCTTTCACCTGTGGGGGTGGGTGCGTTTAGCCGTCTTTTTGATGAACATTTTTCTTCTTTGAAAATCCCTTTTGAAGAGCAACATTTGAGCGAGGAAGAGATTTTAGCCCTCTTGCACAACCCCAAACGCAAGATCCGTAAAAAATCTCAAAAAGCTTTCAGTAAAGCGTTAGAAAAATCCCGCCCTTTACTCACTTACATTTTAAACATGGTTCGTAAGGATTTGCTCATTGAAACCAAACTGAGAAAATACGATAAAAAAGAGAGTTTCCGCCACATTGACAACCAGATCTCCCAAGAGAGCGTGGATAGCATGATAGAGATTGTGAACGCTAATTTTTCTTTAGTGCATCGTTACTACCATCAAAAAGCGCAAATTTTAGGGCATAAACTCAAAGATTACGATCGCTACGCCCCTTTAAGCGATGAAAATACCACCATGACTTACTCTCAAGCTTTAGAAGAAGTGCTTAACACCCTTAAAGCCTTTAGCCCAGAATTTTACAAAATCGCTTCTAAAGCGATTAAAGAAGGCTGGGTGGATTCACACCCTAAAGACTTTAAGCAAGGCGGGGCCTTTAGCCATGGCGGGGTGCCTAGCGCTCACCCTTATGTGTTGTTAAACTACACAGGAAATCGCCGAGACGCTTTCACTATCGCTCATGAATTTGGGCATATGATCCACCAAGAATTGTCCAAAAAACAAGGCATATTGAACATGGATACGCCCTTAACCACCGCAGAAACCGCTTCTGTCTTTTCTGAAATGCTGTTTTTTGAGCATTTAAAAAAAGGGTTAAAATCTGACGAGCTCCTTTTCATGCTAACCGGCAAATTAGAGGATATTTTTTCTACCCTTTTTAGGCAAGTGGTGATGACTAATTTTGAAAGAAGAATCCATGAAATTGATGAAGAATTAGACACCAAAGATTTTGATCGAATCTGGTTTGAAGAAAATCAAAGAATGTTTGAAAAGAGCGTGAAACTCACTAAAAACTACCATTTGTGGTGGAGCTATATCCCCCATTTTATCCATTCGCCTTTTTATTGCTACGCTTATAGTTACGGGCAGCTTTTAACTTTGGCGCTTTATGGGCTTTATAAAAAAAGCGACGCTAAAGAGTTTGTTAAAACTTACACGGAATTTTTGAGCTTAGGAGGGTCAAAAAGCCCTAAAGAATTAGTGTCCATGTTTGGCTTTGATATTGATAGCAAAGAATTTTGGGAAATTGGCATGCAAGAGGTGCGTCATTTGTTAGAAGAATTTGAAAGGTTGCTCGCATGCAAAGAGAATTAAGGCTTTTAAACAACAAGCATTGCGTTGAATACTTGCAATTTCTGTCCAAAAACCATTTGAGTTTCAACCTTTTGTGCGAAAGAGATGCGATTGATTTTTCCCCCAAGCTCCCTAAAGAAATTCATGAAAAATTCGGTGCGTTAGTGCTGTTTGTTTTAGCCGGATACACATTAGAAAGCTTGATGATTGACGCACAAAGCGTGCAGTTTGAAGCCGGGTTTGGCCCTAACAATATTGGCAGCGTGGTTCAAGTAAAACTTCCTGGAATCATTCAAATCCTTATCAAAGAAAAAAATGAAAATGTCGTTTTATTCAATCGTTGCGATTCGCTTGAAGTGTTCCACAAAGAAGAACCACCCCTTCAAGAGCCAAAAAAAGACGAGCGAGAGTCTAAAGAATGGCTGGATTCTAAAGAGGCTCTTTTTTCCAATTCCAAAAACCGTGCGATTTTAGAAAATTTACACAAAAGCTAAAGGACTGATTGATGAGCGTTTTGAAATTGCATGTAAGAGTCTTTCGTTTTGAAACCAACAAAGATTACAACCCTTCTTATGAGTCTTATTTTTTAGAATACCAAGAAGATCAATACCTTTTGGATCTTTTAAAACAACTCAAAGGCGTGAGCTATAATGAAAATATTGCACTTAAAATCAATCAAATTGCGGTGTTTGAAGACGCTAAAGTGAGCGATTTGGTGGCGTTTTTTTCTAAAGAGTGGGTGCTAGATCCCCTATCCAAACGATACGCTTTAAAAGACTTGGTGATTGATGAAAAGGCGGTTTTAAAAAACTATGAAGATTTTTTCAAACAAGTCCCCTACATCACTAAAGGCGAAAAAGAAGAATTAGAAAAGTTTATCCAAATCAATTTCATCAACCCTCAAACCAACCCTAAATATCTGGGCGATGGCTTTTTCTTGTATGTTAAATGGCTGATGAAGCGCTACCCCACAGAGCGGGATCGGTTGTTAGAGATGATTTCTCAACCTGAAAGCGGTGTGATGAATTTTTTAAGCGTGGCGCATTATCTCTATAAAAACGATGACAACATTGACCATGAAATCTATGAATTGCAAGAAATCCTAACCAATTCCAAAATCAAGCCATGGAAGGATTTTTCTAAAAACCTTTTAAGCCTTTTTCAATACAACTCTAACCCCCCTAAAACGCCCAACCCCCCTAAAACTTGTGCGCTCTTTAACGCTTATGCGAAGCATTTAGACGCGCAATCGCTCCTAAAAAGTGCTAAGCTTTATTTGGAAAAAATGGGGCAAAAAATCATTGATCTGCCTTTTTGTTATGATGGGGGCTATTATGGGAAGATTATAAGCACGCATGATTTCCTCACGGTCTCTGCGTATAATCTGGCTCTAGCCAAAGCCAATGGCGTTTCGCTCATTTTTTGCGAAGAAGACGCGTATTTGAATATCTTGCATGCTAAAGAAGTTTTAGACAATAACCCTGAAATCATCAACTCCGTCAATGAAAAATTGAAAAAATACCAGCTTGTTTATGAAAAAGGCGTTGAGATCGTCTATCTTAATGAATGGGTTAATGAATTTTTGGCATGGGAATTGAAAAGCCCTTTTGACGCATTTTTAGGGGCTGAATTTTCTCGCATTAAACGAAGCGATCATTTTTTCAATAAAATCCGTTTAAAAGCCCCCCATTTTTTAGAATCTTTTCAAAATTACGCCCCCCTTTTAGAAGTCAATGAAACAAGTGGCTTACTCCAGTGCGCGCATTTACGCTATTTGGGGATTGATTTGGGGGCGGATTTTTTAATCGTGCATTCTTTAGGGCTTTTTCACGCTTTTGAAAATTTAAGCTTAAAAGCTTCAAAAGTTTATAAAAGAGATAATGACAACACCCCCACTTTATTTTTACCTCAAATCGCGCTAATGGCTATGGGGGAAAAAAACACGCAAGCTTTAGGGCTTGATACGCATTATCATAAGGTTACTTTCATTTAAGATGAACGCTTTTTTAAAACTCGCGCTCGCTTCTTTGATGGGAGGGCTTTGGTATGCTTTCAATGGCGAAGGCTCTGAGATTATCGCTATAGGGATTTTTTTATTGATCTTGTTTGTTTTTTTCATCCGCCCTGTGAGTTTCCAAGACCCAGAAAAACGAGAAGAATACATAGAACGGCTTAAAAAAAACCATGAGAGGAAAATGATCTTACAAGACAAGCAAAAAGAAGAGCAAATGCGTCTTTATCAAGCCAAAAAAGAGCGAGAGAGCAGGCAAAAACAAGATCTTAAAGAACAAATGAAAAAATACTCATAAAGGAAAAAAATGGAAATCATTTTATTAATTGTTGCGGCGGTTGTGTTGTTTTATTTTTACAACACCCTCAAAGAATATTTGAAAAACCCCCTAAACCCTAAAACCAAAACCGAAGAATACGACTTGAAAAATGACCCCTATTTGTTAGCGCAATCTAGCCCCCTAGACAAATTCAAGCAAACCCAAATAGGAGCGTATATGCGTCTTTTAAAGTTTTTAGACATTCAAAAAAACGCTTTGGATAACGCTTTAAGGACGCTTTTTATCCATGAATTAGAGCAGTCCTTAAACAGCGAACAGCAAAATTTAGCCAAAGAGCTTCTCAATGAGCCTGTGGATCAAAAAGAAAGTTTTGAATCCTTATGCCAAGAAATCGCCGATCACACGCATGGGGAATACACCAAACGCCTGAAATTAGTGGAATTTCTTATGTTATTGGCCTATGCTGATGGGATACTAGATAGCAAAGAAAAAGAATTGTTTTTAGATGTGGGGGCGTTTTTGCAGATAGACAATCAAGATTTTAACGAGCTTTATGACAATTTTGAACGCTTCAATGCAATAGAAATCCCTATGTCTTTAGAAGAAGCAAAAAGTCTTTTTGAAATCCAAACTCACACCACCAAGCAAGATTTAGAAAAAAAAGCCCTGGATTTAAGCATCCCCTACTACCATAAAATGAATGACAACAAACGCTACAGCGAACAAGATTTTATCTCGTTGAAAAAAATCGCCCTCGCTTCCCAACTCTTAGAAAAAGATTTAAAAGACTCATAAGGGTGTGATGAAAAAGGCTATTGAATGCCCTTTTTAAAAGCCCTAGAATCTTTTGATGCACCCTTTTTAGAAAAAGAAATTTCAAAGCGTTTTAGGGATAATTTAGTTTTTTTCAAATCTTATAATCCCAATCTGTTTAACGCCCTCAATACGCCTTTTAAAAATTACCAATTGCTTTTTGAAAAAAACCACTTCAACCTCTTGCACACGCCTACAAACGCTTTAAGCTACCCTGAAAATCAAATGATAGAAACCGCTTTCAACATGGCTTCTAACCCCTTGAATAATCCCAGGTGGTCATTAGACAATAACCACCTCTCTTTACATTATTTAAAAACTCAAAATAACCACCAACTCCCCCTAACCCTTAAAGCCACGCATGCGATTTCAAACTTTTTAGATAATCATCAAACGCCTTGCTCTTTAAAGAAATTCTTACCCCCTACCATGATTTATGGCGTTTTAGACGGCTTGTTTTTGGCTATTTTACAGGCTCAAAATTACCGCTTCCATTCGCTTTATTTGTTTGAAGAAAATTTAGATTTGTTTAAAATCAGTTGTTATTTTGTGCGTTATGAAGATTTGATTACAAAAGGGGCTAAACTCTTTATTCAAGGGTTTTTTAACCCTAATGAATTGAAAATGGATTTTTTGAAACGCCCTGTTACGCATTCTTTTTTAAAATTAGAAATCATGCCCTATAAAAGCGCTTTTAATATGCGCATGCGAGAAAACATTCAAAGCTATTACAAACAAGCCTTAAGGGGTTGGGGGAGTTTTGAAGATGAATTGCTAGGGCTAAAGAACACGCTCAAAAATTTACCCTTATACAAAACTCTAAAGATTAAACCTAAAAAGATCAACGCCCCTATTTGCGTGGTGGGTAATGGGCCAAGCCTGGATTTATTGCTAGATTTTTTAAAAGAAAATGAAGATAATTTCATTATTTTTTCATGCGGAACCGCTTTAAAGCCTTTAAAAACGCATGGCATTAAAGTGGATTTTCAAATAGAAGTGGAGCGCATAGACTATCTTAAGGAAGTTTTAGAAAAAGCCCCCCTAGAAGACACCCCCTTAATGGGGGCTAACATGCTCAATCCTAACGCTTTTAATTTAGCCAAAGAAGCGTTCATGTTTATGCGTGGGGGGAGCGCTTGCGCGTATATAAGCCCTTTAAATATAGAATACGCAGCGCCTTTTGTGGGCAATGCAGGGGTGGCTTTAGCGGGTTTGATGAGCGATGAAATTTATTTGTGCGCTTTAGATTGTGCTTATATCAAAGGGTTTAAAAAGCACGCTCAAAATTCCTATTATGAAAATGAAAAAGAAATTGACACTTCGTCTTTAATCAGCGTAGAGGGTAATGTTGAAGGTTATGAAACTTTTAGCGACTCGCTTTTTTTGCTCTCTAAAGAAAGGATTGAAGAAGCCCTTCATCATTACCAGCCTAAAAAAGTCTATAATTTAAGCTATGGGGCAAAAATCAAGCATGCCGTTAGCCTTAATCACTCTCAAGTGAAATTGAAACAAATCAACAAACAAGACGCTATCGCTCGCATTAAAAGCATGTTTAGCCCTAAAAATAATCATGCTAAGGATTTAAACAATTTACAAAAAAATCTGATGAGTTTTAAAGAGGATTTTTTCATGCGTTTAAACACGCCTTGTAAAACCAAGCAAGAAATATTTGAATGGGTGGATAGCTTGAGTGGGTTTTGCCAAACAGCCAGCGCCAAAACCCCCACCATAGGCATTTTATTTGAAGGGAGTGTCGCTCATATCTTACAAAGCGTTTTAATCGTTTCATTGCATCTTAAAGAAAATGAGCTGACAAATTTTATCAACCACTCTCAAAACACCTTAAAACAATTCCTTAAAAAAGCTTGTTTGTTATTGCAAATGCAGCTCAAACAACCATGATTTTTGTTTTTACACTATAATAACAACCTTAAATCAAAGGGGTGTGCATGCCATACAATGAAATCACAAGGGTTCAAGTCCCTGCCTTAATGCATTTAGCCAAGTTGAGCTATAACTTTATTTCTCAAAAAAATAAGCCTAACCTAGACACCGCCACCAATATCTTAATAGATAGTTTCACTCAATCCTTTGAGCGATTAAACCCTAACCCCACTAAAAACGCAAAAGAAACGCTTGCTGAAATGAAAAAACGCTTGAATTATGATGATTTGGGCAAAAGCTTTTATGAATACTTGCTCAAAAGCGAAAATCAAATCATAGACTTTGATAACCCTAACAACAATCTTTATGAAATGATGACCGAATTACCCTACAAATCCTTTAGGCCTGACATCACTCTTTTTATCAATGGCTTGCCTTTGGTGATTATAGAAGTTAAGCAGCCTTTAGCCGGACAAGGCATTAGAGAGGAAAAAGATCGCCATATCAAACGCTATGAAAACCCCGAAAACAAAGTTTTTTATAACCTTGCACAAATTTGGCTCTTTAGCGATAACTTACCCTATGATGAAAACAACCTCGATCAAGGCGCGTTTTATAGCGCTTCTTATTCGCCTATTTTCCAACGCTTTGTTGAAGCCAATAAGCTAGATATTACCCCCCCCCCCCGAAAATGATCAAAGTCATCAAAACCATCAAAACCATCGATCGCTTGAAGAAATTCAAAAAAGAATCTTAAACGAATTTAACCTCAAAAGCACCGACTGCCCAAAAAGCCCTGAAGACACCCCCACAAACGCCCTTTTAACTTCGTTTTGCTCCCCAAAAAGGCTTTGCTTTATCCTAAAATACGGCATCAGTTTCTTAAAAGAAAAATCAGAGTTTAAAAAACACATTTGGCGTTATGCGCAGATGTTTGCGAGCTTGAATGTTTTAAAAGAATTGCAAAAGCATTATGGAACCAACCCAAACCCCAAAGATCCCCTAAAAGGCATCATTTGGCACACGCAAGGTAGCGGTAAAACCGCCTTAACCTATCATTTAACCAAACTCATAAGAGACTTTTTTAGCCCGCTAGGGAAAAAGACTAAATTTTATTTTATTGTGGATAGGTTGGATTTATTAGAGCAAGCCAAAAACGAGTTTTTAAAAAGAGGCCTTTGTGCGCATGAGGCAGAAAATAAAGAGGATTTGAGCCAAAAATTAAAAAGCTCTAGCGTGTTTGAAAACCCTCAAGGGAATGATGAAATCATCGTTGTGAATATCCAAAAATTCAAAGCCCCCAATGAAGAAAAAGCCCCCAACGAAGACCCCTCTAATAGCGCTCCTAAAGAAATTGTTTCTAAAACAGAATTACAAGAAGCGACAAAAGATAGCCACGATTTACAAAGGGTGTTTATCATAGATGAAGCCCACAGGAGCTATGATCCTAAAGGTTGCTTTTACGCCAATTTGATAGAATGCGACAAGACAGCCATCAAAATCGCCCTCACAGGCACGCCCCTATTAGAAGACAACGCTCAAGATAAAGCCACTAAAAAAACTTTTGGCAACTACTTGCACACCTATTCTTATGCAGAATCCATTAAAGACAGACACACCCTAAAACTCCAATTAGAAAGCATTGAAACGAGCTACAAAGAAAAACTACAAGAAATCTATCGCCTTTTACAAGAAAGCATCATTATTGAAGACATAGAAGTTAAAAAAGAAACGATTTTTAACGATGAAAAATACATTAACGCCATGCTCTTTTATATCATTAGAGATTTATTGGATTTCAGACAACTAAATGACAACAACGAACAATTAAAGGCTATGGTGGTTTGTTTTTCAAGCAATCAAGCCAGATTAGCTAATTTGCTTTTTAATGAAGTCCAAGAAGAAGTCTTACAAGAAAACCCCAACCTAAGGATTTTAAACAAACTCAAATCCAGCCTGATTTTGCATGACGAACAAGAAGTCAAAGAAAAGATTTATTCTTTTAAACATGAAGATACGGATATAGTCTTTGTGTTTAACATGCTTTTGACCGGCTTTGATTTACCCAGTCTCAAGCGCCTTTATATCCACAGAGAGTTAAAAGATCACAATTTACTCCAAGCCCTAGCCAGAGTGAATCGCTCCTATAACAACATGTCTTTTGGCTATCTTATAGATTTTGTAGGGATTCAAGAAAATTTTGACAAAACGACTGATGATTACTTGAAAGAATTAAACCGATTCAATCAAAGCGGTGCCAATAGCGATTCTAATATCAAAGACATCTTTGCGGATCGTAAGACTTTAGAAAAAGACATTAAAAACGCCTATGATGATCTTTTTAATTACCCCATTGACAATATAGAGGGCATGACTAGCACCATTGTCAGTATCAGCGAAATTAACGAGTTACAAAAAGTTTCACGCGCCATTAACACGCTCAAAGAGCGCTACAATTTAATCCGCACTTCTAATGATGAAAAAATCCTTTCATTAAAAGAAAAAATTGATATTGAAAAGATCCATAAAATCTCTTCAATGCTTCATCAAAAAGCCAAACACCTCCATGCGTTAAAAAATATCAATGAGCCTAAAAACCCAAACGATTTAATCATTTTAGAAGACCTCATCGCTCTTTTAGACTTTAAAATAGAGTTTAAAGAACGCAAAGAATTACGCTTTAAAGAACAAGAAGAGATTACCACCAAACAAAAGCAAGCTAAAGAGATTTTAGAAAAAATCCCGGATCAACAAGATAAAGAAATCCAAAAGTTTTACAAAGACTTTTCAAAACTACTCCAAACGCCCGTAACAAGCCAGAATTTTGAAGAAATTTCTCATTCCTATGATGCGATCATTTCACAACTCAAACAACACAAAGAACAAACCACCCACTTATTGAATAAATACGATAATGATTTATCTTATGCGATCACGCATCAGCACCTTCATAAGCGCCTTATGGAACAAAACATTTCTAACCCAACGGGAATTTTCACGCTTTTAAGCGCGCTAAAAAGCGCTATTGATGCGCGTATTTTTAAGCGTCAAGAAATCTTAAACGAAGAGTATTACCTAAAAAATGCCATAAAAGCAGAATTAAAGGACGCTTTCAAAAAAAACCCCTCCTTAAAAGATTTAGAAAAAGAAAAAGAACTTATCATTCAAACCCTTTTTAACGAACTCACACAAAACCACCATCAAGAAAATCCACATGCCTAATAACACTTTATTGCAAATCAAACAAGACACCCTAAGCCTCATTGATGATTTAAAAGTCATTTGCACGAGTTTTGGTTTAGGGAACGACGGCAACGAATACAAGATCATCACGCAATGCTTTTTGTATAAATTCTTATGCGATAAGTTTGAATTCCTTTTTGAACAAAAATTCCCCAACCAAACGATACAAGATTACAAAGACTTTAACAAGGAAGAAAAAGAAGATTTCTTTATTACCTTAATTGATAAAAGACTCCCCAAACTCGCCTATGATGATCTTTTAAGCTATCTTTTTGAAAAACATTTTAACGATAACGATTTACACCTAAAGCTAGACGCTATTTTTAATCGTATTTCTAGCAATAATGCCGAGCTTTTCAACACCACAAGCACGGATAAAACCACTATCGCCCTATTTGAAAGCATCTCACAATACATTAATGAAGAGTCTAAAAGGGCTAATTTCACCAAAGCTTTACTAGACAAGCTCAAAAATTTTGATTTCAAACAAGCTTTTTTAAACTTACAAAACCAACAAGGCTATGATTTTTTCGCCCCCATTTTTGAATACTTACTCAAAGATTACAATAACGCCGGCGGAGGCAAATACGCCGAATACTACACCCCTTTAAGCATCGCTAGCATCATTGCTAAGCTTTTAGTTAATGAGCCAACTCAAAGCGTCAAAATCTATGACCCAAGCGCTGGCACAGGAACGCTTTTAATGGCATTAGCCCACCAAATAGGCACGGATTCTTGCACCCTTTATGCCCAAGACATTTCGCAAAAATCCTTAAGAATGCTCAAACTCAACTTGATTTTAAACGACTTGACCCACTCTTTAAAAAACGCCATTGAGGGAAACACTTTAACCAACCCCTACCATTCTAAAGAATGTAAAGGGAAAATGGATTACATCGTGAGTAACCCCCCTTTCAAGCTAGATTTTTCCAACGAGCATGCCGAGATTTCGCAAAACAAAAACGATTTTTTCTTAGGCGTGCCTAATATCCCTAAAAACGATAAAAGCAAAATGCCCATTTACACGCTCTTTTTCCAGCATTGCTTGAACATGCTTATCGATAAAGGTAAGGGGGCTATCGTCGTGCCAACCGGATTCATTAGCGCTAAAAGCGGGGTAGAAAATAAGATTGTCAGGCATTTAGTGGATGAAAAGCTCGTTTATGGGGTGGTTTGCATGCCCAGTCAAGTTTTTGCCAACACCGGCACTAACGTGAGCATCATCTTTTTTCAAAAAACGCCAAGCGAAGATGAAGTAATTTTGATTGACGCTTCCAAACTCGGCGAAGAATACACCGAAAACAAAAACAAAAAAATGCGCTTAAGAACAAGCGATATTGATTTGATTTTAGAAACTTTTCAAAATAAAACCCCAAAAGCGGATTTTTGCGCTTTGGTTTCTTTTGATGAAATCACAGGAAAAAACTATTCTCTAAACCCCGGGCAGTATTTCACTATAGAGGACACAAGCGAGAAAATCAGCCAAGCGGAGTTTGAAAATTTAATGCAACAATATTCAAGCGAACTGACAAGCCTTTTTGATGAAAGCCAGAGCTTGCAACAAGAAATTTTAGAAACTTTAAAAGGGGTTAGGTTTGAGTGAGTGGCAAACATTTTGTTTAAAAGATTTAGTAAAAATATTTGGAGGCTCTACCCCATCTACCAATAACCCCAAAAATTATGGAAACAAAATTCGTTGGATAACAGCTAAAGATTTATCCACTTTACAAGGGCGTTACATTAAAAAAGGCAGCCGCAGCATTTCACGCTTAGGATTTAAATCATGCTCTACTTTCTTATTACCCAAACATGCTATTTTATTTTCCGTAAGAGCTCCCATAGGTTATACCGCTATTATTTCTAAAAGAAGTTGCACAGATAGAGGACTTATGGGGCTAGTCCCTAATAAAAAAATTTATTTTGAATTTTTATACTACTTACTCAAATACCATAAGGATAATATCTCTAACATGGGAGTTGGCACTACTTTTAAGGGTATTTCAAAGCCAGCGTTAGGTCTGTTTAAAGTTAAGATACCCCCTACTTATTACGAACAACAAAAAATAGCCCGCACGCTTTCTGTTTTAGATCAAAAAATAGAAAACAACCATAAAATCAATGAGCTTTTACACAAAATCCTAGAACTTCTTTATGAGCAATACTTCGTTCGTTTTGATTTTTTAGATGAAAACAACAAACCCTATCAAACTAGCGGCGGGAAAATGAAATTCTCTAAAGAATTAAACCGCCTTATCCCCAACGATTTTGAAGTTAAAACGCTAGGGGAGTTAATAACTTGGATTTCCGGAAGTCAGCCACCCAAAAGTTGTCATATATACGAGCATAAGGAGGGTTACATTCGTTTCATACAAAACAGAGATTATAGCTCTAATGATTATATTACATATATTCCTATATCAAAAAATAACAAGATTTGTTATCAATATGATATTATGATAGACAAATACGGAGAGGCCGGAGCCGTGCGTTTTGGACTTCAAGGGGCTTATAATGTTGCCTTAAGTAAAATTAGCGTATTAAATCAATCCATGCAGGAATATATACGCAGTTATCTAAATTCAAAACCTATAAAAAAATATCTTTCTAATGCTTGCATGGCATCTACAAGATCATCACTAAATGAAAATCATATTTATTCTTTAATGCTCCCCATACCACCTATTAATCTATTACAAAAATACGAAAAAATCGCAAAAAATATCATAACAGCTATTATTAAAAACATGCAATCAACCCAAACCCTAACCGTGCTCAGAGATTTCCTACTCCCCCTACTCTTAAAACAACAAGTCAAACCCCAATGAAAAATTTTAGAACAAAACTTTTTTAAGGGGTAGAGATAAAAACCCTTTAGTTACAAGAAAGAGAAGTTTTGTCATCAAAAGAAATTTTTTAAAGAAAAAGGAGTTTCAAAAAATTAAAAGTTTGAGTCAAATCCGCTAGTAAGATTTGACCCTAGCGCTCTTGCACCAGAGCCAAAATTTTAGTATAATGGCGTTGCGGTTACCATTAAAACTATGATTACTAATCTCATGTTAGGTTATCTCCTTTCGAGATAACTACCCACTGTTACCCCCAACCCTAACATACTCCAAATACCGCAACCAAAGAGAAAACCAAGAGATTACTACTCGCGTCCGTTTATTATAGAAACAATCAACCCAAAAAACGCTAAAAAAAATTTTAAGCGATCTTTTAGGGTTAAATGAAGTTTTATTCAAAAAATTAAGTTTTACAAAAAAGAGTTTTTAAACAACAACTAAGCAAACTCGCGCTACAATCTCCCTCTTTGATTGCGGAGTATGGCGCAGCCTGATTAGCGCGCACCCTTGGGGTGGGTGAGGTCGTGGGTTTGAATCCCGCTACTCCGACCATGACTTTTTAAAAAAGCTTCAATCATTATCATTTCATTATATAATCACACCAAACAAACTGATTTTTAAACATGATGATTTAAAGGATTTTTATTGAATCATTTCTTTAACCGAGAGCTTTCATGGTTAGCTTTTAACACAAGGGTTTTAAACGAAGCCAAAGATGAGAGCTTGCCTTTATTAGAGCGCTTGAAATTTTTAGCCATTTATGACACGAATTTAGACGAATTTTACATGATAAGAGTGGCCGGGCTTAAACAACTCTATGAGCATAAAATCGCCTCTAAAGGCATTGATGGTGCAAGCCCTGAAGAACAATTAGAAAAAATCAAGCATTATTTAGCGCATGAAATTGAAGAAAGGGAGTTGGAATTCCAAAAAATCCAAGCCCTACTCTTTAAAAAAGGGCTTTGTATCACCCCCTATAATGAATTGAATTTAGAGCAAAAAGCGAAGGCTAAAACCTATTTTAAAGAGCAACTTTATGCGTTAGTCTTGCCTTTTAAGTTGGATTCTTCGCACACTTTCCCGCCTTTAGCGAATTTGACTTTCGCGCTTTTTGCCCGCATTAAAGACAAAGAAACCCAAATTACCTCCTATGCACTCATCAAACTCCCCTCTTTTATCTTCCGTTTTGTAGAGCTAGAAAAAGGCTTGTTTGTGCTGGCTGAAGAAATCGTAGAAGCGCATTTAGAAGAATTGTTTTTAGAGCATGAGATTTTAGATTGCATGGCGTTTAGGGTAACTTGCGATGCGGATATTGCCATCACTGAAGACGAAGCGCATGATTATGCGGATTTGATGAGTAAGAGTTTGAGGAAACGCAATCAAGGCGAAATCGTGCGCTTGCAAACCCAAAAAGGGAGTCAAGAGCTTTTAAAAACCCTTTTAGCGTCTTTAAGGAGTTTTCAAACCCACTCTTATAAAAAGCACAAGCTCACCGGCATGCATGTCTATAAAAGCGCGATCATGCTCAATTTAGGGGATTTGTGGGAATTAGTCAATCATAGCGATTTTAAAGCGTTTAAATCGCCCAATTTCACGCCCAAAATCCACCCTCATTTCAATGAAAACGATCTTTTCAAATCCATAGAAAAACAAGATCTGTTGCTGTTTCACCCGTATGAAAGTTTTGAGCCTGTAATCGATTTAATAGAGCAAGCCGCTAGCGATCCCGCCACCCTTTCTATCAAAATGACGCTTTATCGTGTGGGCAAGCATTCCCCCATTGTCAAAGCCTTAATTGAAGCGGCGAGTAAGATTCAAGTGAGCGTTTTAGTGGAATTAAAAGCGCGCTTTGATGAAGAGAGCAATTTGCATTGGGCAAAAGCTTTAGAAAGGGCGGGCGCGTTAGTCGTTTATGGCGTTTTCAAACTCAAAGTGCATGCCAAAATGCTAGTGATCACTAAAAAAACAGACAACCAATTACGCCATTTCACCCATTTAAGCACGGGCAATTACAACCCTTTGAGCGCTAAAATCTATACCGATGTGAGTTTTTTTAGCGCTAAAAATGAAATCGCTAACGACATTATCAAGCTTTTCCATTCCTTGCTCACTAGCAGTGCGACTAATAGCGCCCTAGAAACGCTTTTTATGGCGCCCAAACAGATCAAACCTAAAATCATTGCACTCATTCAAAATGAAATGAATCATAAGCAAGAAGGCCATATCATTTTAAAAGCCAACGCCCTAGTGGATAGAGAAATCATTGAATGGCTCTATCAAGCCTCTCAAAAAGGGGTTAAAATTGATCTCATTATTAGAGGGATTTGCTGTTTAAAGCCCCAAGTCAAGGGATTAAGCGAAAATATCAGGGTGTATTCTATTGTGGGGAAATATTTAGAACATGCGCGCATTTATTATTTTAAACATGAGAATATCTATTTTTCTAGCGCGGATTTAATGCCCAGAAATTTAGAAAGGCGCGTGGAATTGCTCATTCCCGCCACAAACCCCAAGATCGCTCATAAATTGTTGCATATTTTAGAAATCCAATTGAAAGACACCTTAAAACGCTACGAGTTGAATTCTAAAGGCCGTTACACTAAAGTTTCAAACCCTAACGATCCTTTAAATTCGCAGGATTATTTTGAAAAACAAGCCCTTAAAACCTTTTAAGGGTTATCCGTTCAAATCATAAAAGATAAGGATTTAAATGCTTTATTCGTTATTAAAAAAATATCTTTTTAGCCTAGACGCTGAAGACGCGCATGAAAAAGTTTGCAAGATTTTAAGAATGCTTTCTAGATCGCCCTTTTTGTGTAGTTTAATCCATTCTCAATGGGGTTATCAAAACCCAAAGCTTGAAAATGAAATTTTAGGCTTGCATTTCCCTAACCCTTTAGGATTAGCCGCCGGTTTTGATAAAAACGCTTCCATGCTTAGGGCGTTAACCGCTTTTGGGTTTGGCTATTTAGAAGCAGGCACTCTCACCAATGAAGCGCAAGTGGGAAATGAAAGACCAAGGCTTTTCAGGCACATTGAAGAAGAGTCCTTACAAAATGCGATGGGGTTTAATAATCATGGAGCCATTTTAGCAGCGAGATCGTTCAATCGCTTCGCCCCTTATAAAACCCCTATTGGCATCAATTTAGGCAAAAACAAACACATAGAGCAAGCGCATGCCCTAGAAGATTACAAAGCGGTTTTAAATAAATGTTTAAACATTGGCGATTATTACACCTTCAACCTTTCTTCGCCCAACACCCCTAATTTAAGGGATTTACAAAACAAAGCGTTTGTGAATGAGCTTTTTTGCATGGCGAAAGAAATGACCCATAAGCCTTTATTTTTAAAAATCGCCCCGGATTTAGAAACAGACGGCATGCTAGAAATTGTCAATAGCGCTATTGAAGCAGGAGCGCATGGGATTATTGCGACTAACACCACGATTGATAAAAGCCTGGTGTTCGCTCCTAAAGAAATGGGGGGCTTGAGCGGGAAATGCTTGACTAAAAAAAGCCGTGAAATCTTTAAAGAATTGGCTAAAGCTTTTTTTAACAAGACTATTCTTGTTTCTGTGGGGGGGATTAGCGGTGCCAAAGATGCTTATGAAAGGATTAAAATGGGAGCGAGTCTGTTACAAATTTATAGCGCTTTTATTTACAATGGGCCAAATTTATGCCAAAATATTCTTAAAGATTTGGTAAAATTACTCCAAAAAGATGGATTTTTGAGCGTCAAAGAGGCTATAGGAGCGGATTTAAGATGAGATATTTTTCTGTTAAAAGACTTTTGAGGCTTAGTTCTGTCTTGTTAGTCACTTTAGGAGCGAGCATGCACGCACAATCTTACTTACCCAAACATGAGAGTATTACCTTAAAGAATGGGTTGCAAGTCGTAAGCGTCCCCCTAGAAAATAAAACCGGGGTTATAGAAGTGGATGTGCTTTATAAAGTCGGCTCTAGAAACGAAACCATGGGCAAGAGCGGGATCGCTCACATGTTAGAGCATTTGAATTTTAAAAGCACTAAAAACCTTAAAGCCGGCGAATTTGATAAAATCGTTAAGCGTTTTGGGGGCGTGAGTAACGCTTCTACGAGCTTTGATATTACACGCTACTTCATTAAAACCAGTCAGGCTAACTTGGATAAATCTTTAGAATTGTTCGCTGAAACCATGGGTTCTTTGAACTTAAAAGAAGATGAGTTTTTGCCTGAGCGTCAAGTGGTCGCTGAAGAAAGGCGATGGCGCACCGATAATTCCCCTATCGGCATGCTTTATTTCCGCTTTTTTAACACCGCTTATGTCTATCACCCTTACCATTGGACGCCCATCGGTTTTATGGACGATATTCAAAACTGGACTTTAAAAGACATTAAAAAATTCCATTCGCTCTACTATCAGCCTAAAAACGCTATTATCTTGGTGGTAGGCGATGTCAATTCCCAAAAGGTTTTTGAATTGAGTAAAAAACATTTTGAATCCTTAAAAAACCTTGATGGAAAAACTATCCCCACCCCCTACATGAAAGAGCCTAAGCAAGATGGAGCCAGAACGGCAGTCGTGCATAAAGATGGGGTTCATTTAGAATGGGTGGCCCTTGGGTATAAAGTGCCTGCTTTCAAGCATAAAGATCAAGTCGCTTTAGACGCACTAAGCAAGCTTTTAGGCGAAGGTAAAAGCTCGTGGTTGCAAAGCGAATTGGTGGATAAAAAACGCCTAGCCTCTCAAGCTTTCTCGCACAACATGCAATTACAAGATGAAAGCGTGTTTTTATTCATTGCGGGGGGTAATCCTAATGTCAAAGCCGAAGCTTTACAAAAAGAAATCGTAGCACTTTTAGAAAAGCTTAAAAAAGGCGAAATCACTCAAGCTGAATTAGACAAGCTCAAAATCAATCAAAAAGCCGACTTCATTTCCAATTTAGAAAGTTCTAGCGATGTTGCGGGGCTTTTTGCGGACTATTTAGTGCAAAACGATATTCAAGGCTTGACGGATTATCAGCAACAATTTTTGGATTTAAAAGTGAGCGATTTGGTGCGTGTGGCCAATGAATATTTTAAAGACACCCAATCAACCACCGTGTTTTTGAAACCTTAAAAGAGCCTTATCACATGCAATTCCATTCATCTAGTGCGTTAATTACGCCTTTTAAAAAAGATTTGAGCGTTGATGAGGCCGCTTATGAAGCCTTGATCAAGCGCCAAATTTTTCAGGGCATGGACGCATGCGTGCCTGTTGGCACGACAGGAGAATCCGCCACGCTCACCCACAAAGAGCACATGCGTTGCATTGAAATCGCCATAGAGACTTGCAAAAACACTAAAACGCCCTCAAATTCGCGCATGAAAGTGTTAGCCGGCGTGGGCAGTAACGCCACAAGCGAGTCCCTTTCTTTAGCAAAGTTCGCTCAAAAAATCGGCGCGGATGCGATTTTATGCGTAAGCCCTTATTATAACCGCCCCACCCAACAAGGCTTGTTTGAGCATTATAAAACGATCGCTCAATCGGTGGAAATCCCTGTCATGCTTTATGATGTGCCAAGTAGAACAGGCGTGTCTATTGAAGTTTTAACCGCTCTCAAACTTTTTAGAGAAATCCCTAACATTAAAGCCATTAAAGAAGCGTCTGGCTCTTTGAAAAGGGTAACAGAATTGCATTATTATGAAAAAGATTTTAAAATTTTTAGCGGGGAAGATTCACTCAACCACTCTATCATGTTTTCAGGGGGGTGTGGCGTGGTTTCAGTGACCGGTAATTTAATGCCTAATCTGATTTCACAAATGGTCAATTGCACGCTCAAACAAAAATACCAACAAGCCCTAGAAATCCAAAATAAGCTTTTTCATTTACACCAAGCCCTTTTTGTAGAAACGAATCCCATCCCTATTAAAATGGCTATGCATTTAGCCGGCTTGATTGAAAACCCAAGCTACAGACTGCCTTTAGTGGCCCCAAGCAAAGAAACGATTCAACTTTTAGAAAAAACTTTACAACAATATGAGGTAATTGCATGAATGGTTCCAATCACATGAAAAATAAAACCCTAGTGATCAGCGGTGCGACGAGAGGGATTGGCAAGGCGATATTGTATCGATTCGCTCAAAGCGGCGTGAATATCGCTTTCACTTACAATAAAAATGTTGAAGAAGCCAACAAAATCATAGAAGATGTGGAGCAAAAATATTCCATTAAAGCCAAAGCCTACCCTCTTAATGTTTTAGAGCCTGAGCAATACACAGAGCTTTTTAAACAAATTGACGCTGATTTTGACAGAGTGGATTTTTTTATTTCTAACGCTATTATTTATGGGCGCCCTGTTGTGGGGGGATTTGCACCGTTTATGCGATTAAAACCTAAGGGGTTAAACAACATTTACACAGCCACCGTGTTAGCGTTTGTGGTAGGGGCTCAAGAAGCGGCAAAACGCATGCAAAAAATAGGCGGCGGGGCGATCGTGAGCTTAAGCTCTACCGGGAATTTGGTCTATATGCCTAATTACGCTGGGCATGGCAATTCTAAAAACGCCGTAGAAACCATGGTCAAATACGCTGCTGTGGATTTAGGCGAATTTAATATTAGAGTGAATGCGGTTAGCGGCGGGCCTATTGATACGGACGCTTTGAAAGCCTTCCCTGATTATGTGGAGATTAAAGAAAAAGTAGAAGAGCAATCGCCCCTAAAACGCATGGGCAATCCTAACGATCTAGCCGGAGCGGCTTATTTTTTATGCGATGAAACCCAAAGCGGTTGGCTTACAGGGCAAACGATCGTTGTAGATGGCGGGACCACTTTTAAATAAAGATTTTTTTTGAAAAACATTATCCACATCCACCAAAACAAAGAGTTGCAATTCATTAAAAAATGCTTGTTGGGCTATTTTTTCGCCCCTTTGTGTGGGGCTGTTTTGTTAGTGCTTTTTATTGTTTCAAGCGGGGCGAAATCGTTTCACATTTCTAACCTCTTCAGTCATCAACTAGCTTATATCGTGTTATTGTCTCTTTTTTTGTGCACGCTTGGGTTTATTGCCGGAGCGATTGGTTTTTACAGGCTTTCTAAAATCACGCGCCATCTGAGTTTTTTTGAAAATTTCGCTTTCAGTTTTTTAGCGGTGATTTTATGCGCTCTTTTAAGCTATCTTGTCCCTAACGCCAGTAACGCTCTTTCGCTAATCGGTAATGGTGTTTCTATTTTTTATTTGCACAAACTCTATAGAGAATTGAGCCTTTACACGCAAGAAAGGTTTTTTTTAAGCGGGTTTAGGTTATTGCTTTTTAGTTTCATGCTGGCTCTTTTAGGGGTTTTAGCACAAGCGTTGATTATATTCTTTTTAACGATTGCTGTGATTTTGATGTGTGTGGCGCTTGGCTTTTTAGGGCGCGCGTTTTTGAATTTTTCACAAGTCTTTTTGAAAGCATGAAAGTTTTAAAACTCCTGCCTAATTTTTTAACGATTTTACGCATCGTCTTATCCTTGTTTTTATTATTTTTATTGTTAAACACCCATACTTATTTTAGTTTTTTAACCCCCTTTCACATTAACATGATCTCTTCATTGGTTTTTTTATTTGCTGCGCTCACGGATTTATTGGACGGCTACATCGCTAGAAGCTATAAAGCCAAATCGCGCTTTGGGGAAATCTTTGACCCTTTAGCGGATAAAATCCTTATTTTGAGCGCGTTTTTAGGGTTAGTCCATTTGGATCGTGTGAATGCGTGGATCCCGTTTGTGATTTTAGGGCGCGAATTTTTTATTTCAGGGCTTAGGGTTTTAGCTGCTAATGAAAAAAAGGATATTCCTGTCAATGCGTTAGGCAAGTATAAAACCGTTTCTCAAGTCGTGGCGATTGGCGCTTTATTAGCCAATTTAACTTACTCTTATGTGCTTGTGGCTATAGCGGTTTTTTTAACTCTTTATTCGGGGATAGATTACACCATTAAATATTATAAATCTTAATTTTTTAAAAGGAGTTTTTAGCGTTCTTTAAAAAATACCTTAAAACACTTAAAAAGCTATCGCTTGATCAAGCTCTTTTACTATTTAATCTTTAAAAAATGCTTTTGATCGTTTTTTTTAAATTTTATTTTCAATATTCAATTAAAAAAAATCATTTTATTTTATTTTTGTTATAATTCAAGCTATTTTTATTTTCAATCTAAGGAGGTGTCGCATGGACAATCAAAAGATAACGCATCAAAATACCACGCAAAAACAAGGCGAGCTTAAAAGAGACATGAAAATGCGCCATCTCTTAATGATTGCATTTGGGGGAGCGATTGGCACAGGGCTTTTTGTAGGCACTGGGGGTAATATTGCGAACGCTGGCCCTTTAGGGACATTGATCGCTTATGGTTTTGGAGGGCTTGTGGTTTATTGCATCATGCTCTCTTTAGGCGAATTGGCTAGCGTTTATCCCACTACGGGAAGTTTTGGGGATTATGCGGCTAAATTCATAGGCCCTGGCACGGGCTATATGGTTTTTTGGATGTATTGGCTTGGCTGGGTGATCACGGTGGCGTTAGAATACATCGCTATAGGCATGCTCATGCAACGCTGGTTTGCGGATATTCCTATCCATTATTGGGTTATTTTATGCATTGCGTTAGTTTTTTTATTGAACTTTTTTTCGGTTAAAATTTTTGCCGAGGGCGAGTTTTTCTTTAGCCTGATTAAAGTTTTAGCAGTGATCGCTTTTATAGGCATTGGCGTAATTGGGATCATTTATCAAATCTATTCGCATGGGTTTAGTTCTATTTTTAACAATTTCCATTTTGGCGATAAGGGGTTTTTCCCTAACGGGAGCACGGCGGTTTTTAGCGCGATGCTCGCTGTCATTTTTGCTTTCACTGGCACAGAGGTGATTGGGGTGGCTGTAGGAGAGACTAAAAACGCTAGCGAGGTGATGCCCAAAGCGATTAAGGCGACTTTGTGGCGGATTGTCTTTTTCTTTTTAGGCTCTGTGTTTGTCATTTCTGTTTTTTTACCCATGAATGATTCTTCTATCACGCAAAGCCCTTTTGTGAGCGTTTTAGAACGCATTAATTTGCCCTTTATTGGCATGGGTATCCCTTATGTGGCTGATATAATGAACGCTGTTATCATTACGGCGATGTTTTCTACCGCTAATTCAGGGCTTTATGGAGCGAGCCGCATGATTTATGGGCTGTCCAAACAAAAGATGTTTTTTAAGGTTTTTTCCAAACTCAACCGACAAGGCACGCCCACTTATGCGATGTTTTTTTCCCTTTCTTTTTCTCTCATAGGGCTTTTAGTCCAAATTTATGCCAAAGAAAATGTCGTGGAAGCTTTGATTAATGTGATCAGTTTCACAGTGATTATTGTGTGGGTTAGCGTGTCCGTTTCGCAATATTCTTTCCGTAAGCAATACTTAAAGGCCGGGCATTCTTTAGAGGATTTGCCTTATAAAGCCCCTTTTCTACCCTTTTTGCAACTCATAGGGATCACTGGGTGTGCCATCGGCGTGATTGGTTCGGCTATGGATAAGGATCAACGCATTGGGATGATTTTAACGATTGTTTTTGCTGTTATTTGTTACATTGGATACTATTTTACACAAAAAGCTAATGAAAATAACAAAAAAGATTTGATATAATCTTTTCTTAATTTTGAAGTTTAGCACATTTTAAGGAAGTAACCATGATGAAAAAAACCCTTTTTATCTCTTTGGCTTTAGCGTTAAGCTTGAATGCGGGCAATATCCAAATCCAAAACATGCCCAAAGTTAAAGAGCGAGTGAGTGTCCCCTCTAAAGACGATACGATCTATTCTTACCACGATTCTATTAAGGATTCGATTAAGGCGGTGGTGAATATCTCCACTGAAAAGAAGATTAAAAACAATTTTATAGGTGGCGGTGTGTTTAATGACCCCTTTTTCCAACAATTTTTTGGGGATTTGGGCGGCATGATCCCTAAAGAAAGAATGGAAAGGGCTTTAGGCAGCGGTGTCATCATTTCTAAAGATGGCTATATCGTTACGAATAACCATGTGATTGATGGCGCAGATAAGATTAAAGTTACCATTCCAGGGAGCAATAAAGAATATTCCGCTACTTTAGTAGGCACCGATTCTGAAAGCGATTTAGCGGTGATTCGCATCACTAAAGACAATCTGCCCACCATCAAATTCTCTGATTCTAACGATATTTCAGTGGGCGATTTGGTTTTTGCGATTGGTAACCCTTTTGGCGTGGGCGAAAGCGTTACGCAAGGCATTGTTTCAGCGCTCAATAAAAGCGGAATCGGAATCAACAGCTATGAGAATTTCATTCAAACAGACGCTTCCATTAATCCTGGAAATTCCGGCGGCGCTTTGATTGACAGCCGTGGAGGGTTAGTGGGGATCAATACCGCTATCATTTCTAAAACCGGGGGCAACCACGGCATTGGCTTTGCCATCCCTTCTAACATGGTTAAGGATATTGTAACCCAACTCATCAAAACCGGTAAGATTGAAAGAGGTTACTTGGGCGTGGGCTTGCAAGATTTGAGCGGCGATTTGCAAAATTCTTATGACAATAAAGAAGGAGCGGTGGTCATTAGCGTAGAAAAAGACTCTCCGGCTAAAAAAGCAGGGATTTTGGTGTGGGATTTGATCACTGAAGTCAATGGGAAAAAGGTTAAAAACACGAATGAATTAAGAAATCTAATCGGCTCTATGCTACCCAATCAAAGAGTAACCTTAAAAGTCATTAGAGACAAAAAAGAACGCACCTTCACTCTCACTCTTGCCGAAAGGAAAAACCCTAACAAAAAAGAAACCATTTCTGCTCAAAACGGTGCACAAGGCCAATTGAACGGGCTTCAAGTAGAAGATTTAACTCAAAAAACCAAAAGGTCTATGCGTTTGAGCGATGATGTTCAAGGGGTTTTAGTCTCTCAAGTGAATGAAAATTCCCCAGCAGAGCAAGCCGGCTTCAGACAAGGTAATATCATCACAAAAATTGAAGAGATTGAAGTGAAAAGCGTTGCGGATTTTAACCATGCTTTAGAAAAGTATAAAGGCAAACCCAAACGATTCTTAGTTTTAGATTTGAATCAAGGTTATAGGATCATTTTGGTGAAATGATAGGGGTGGGTCGTTAGTCGCATGTCTTTGATTAGAGTGAATGGAGAAGATTTTAAACTCTCTTTAGAAAGTTTAGAAGAAGACCCTTTTGAAACTAAAGAAACGCTAGAAACGCTTATCAAACAAACGAGCGTTGTTTTATTGGCCGCTGGGGAGTCTAAGCGTTTTTCTCAAACCATCAAAAAACAATGGTTGCGCTCTAATCATACCCCCTTATGGCTCAGCGTTTATGAGAGCTTTAAAGAAGCCCTAGACTTTAAAGAAATCATTCTGGTTGTAAGCGGATTGGATTATATTTATATCCAACGCCATTACCCTGAAATCAAGCTTGTAAAAGGCGGGACATCAAGGCAAGAATCCGTCCGTAACGCTTTAAAAATAATTGATAGCGCTTACACGCTCACCAGTGATGTGGCTAGGGGTTTAGCCAATATGGAAACGCTTAAAAGTTTGTTTTTAACCCTCCAACAAACGAGCCATTATTGCATCGCTCCTTACTTGCCTTGCTATGACACAGCGATCTATTATAACGAGGCTTTAGATAGAGAGGCGATCAAACTCATTCAAACCCCGCAATTAAGCCACACCAAAGCGCTCCAATCAGCCCTAAACCAAGGGGATTTTAAAGATGAAAGCAGCGCGATTTTACAAGCTTTCCCTGATCGTGTGAGTTATATTGAAGGCAGTAAAAATTTGCACAAACTCACCACAAGCGGCGATTTGAAACATTTCGCGCTCTTTTTCAACCCAGCAAAAGACACTTTTATCGGCATGGGTTTTGATACGCATGCGTTCATTAAAGATAAGCCTATGGTTTTAGGGGGGGTTGTTTTGGATTGCGAGTTTGGGTTAAAGGCTCATAGCGATGGCGATGCTTTGTTGCATGCGGTTATTGATGCGATTTTAGGAGCGATTAAAGGGGGGGATATTGGCGAATGGTTCCCTGATAATGACCCCAAATACAAAAACGCCTCTTCTAAAGAGCTTTTAAAAATCGTGTTGGATTTTTCTCAAAGCATTGGGTTTGAATTGTTTGAAATGGGGGCGACCATCTTTAGCGAAATCCCTAAAATCACTCCTTACAAACCGGCGATTTTAGAGAATTTGAGCCAACTTTTAGGTTTAGAAAAATCTCAAATCAGCTTGAAAGCCACTACAATGGAAAAAATGGGGTTCATTGGCAAACAAGAAGGGCTGTTAGTCCAAGCACATGTGAGCATGCGTTATAAACAAAAACTTTAAATGTGATAAAATGTGATAAAAGGAAGAATTGATGAAAATCTTAATCATTGAAGACGATTTAGCGCTAGCCAGGAGTATTTCGCATAATTTGCATGATTTAGGGCATTTTTGCGAGATCATCTCTAGCATTTCAGAAGAAAATAAAGAGCCTTATGATGTGATTTTGGTTTCTTCTAAGGTTTGCACTCAAGGGCGTTGCGAACACTTTGTGCGTTATAATTCCAAGCAAATCATTATCATGATGGCTTCGCATGTCAATGAAGATGGCGTGAATAAACCCATTCAAGCGGGAGCGAGAGATTATATTCTAAAACCTTTTAAAATGGATGAATTGTTGCGTAAGATCCAATACCACAAAGCCTACCAAGAAATGACCGCTCGCTTGGGATTTTATGAAAATTACTTAGACTTTATCCATGCGGAATTGCCCTTGCCTAAAGATTTTTCTTACCGGCCGCCCTTTATCATCCACACGCCCTCTCAAGAGCTTGCGAACGCTTATTTGTTGCAATACGCTAAAGAAAGGCAAACGGATTTTTCTTTTTTCTCTTTAAAGGATACCACTTGGAAAGATCTATACAAGAATAAAGACAAACTGGAACGCCCTTTTTACATCATGCATTTAGAAGAGCTTAAAAAAGATGAGCAATTGAAATTGTTAGAATTGGCCCGTTCATGCCCTATTGTTTTGTCCTACACCCATAAAGAACCCCTAGAATTTCCTAAAATTGTGAGGATTGAATGCGGCAATAACCCCCTATCTTTGTTCAGCAACCACACGACTTTCCTTTCCATTCAAGAATACGAAAAAGAAGCGATTAGGCATTTTTCTTCTACTTGCACCGATACGGAATTGGCCAACAAGCTTGGCATTAGCCGCAAAAGCCTTTGGGAAAAACGCCGGAAATATAACTTACCGCGCAAATAAAAGAAAACCCTTAAGCTCCGTTTTCATTGGGCGTTTGATCATCAAATGCAAGAATGCCCAAAGCGTTTTTACAATCAAAAGAGCTAGAGCAAGCGATAACCTCTCAAAATTTAGCGTATTTAATGAGAATAGAGTTAATTATTATTAAAATAACTTATTATTTGCTATATATTTACTATAATAGTTTAACTTTTAAAAAAGAGAAATTCAACTTAAGGATTAACCATTAGACAAGCGTTTAACAAAACAAGATTCATGCATTCAAGAACTCTTTTACTAGACATTGATTGCGTTATCCCTAATATTGTTAGGCGTTTGCTTTCTAATAAAACGCTCCCTAAAAGATTCGCCGCTTACAGCTTGCAAGAAGTGGGCGTTATTTTTCTTACCACTCAAATTTTATCCATCATGCACAAAACCCGTTGCTCTAAAACGCTCTTTTTTATCACTAGGGGCAGAGAGAGTTTCCGCTACCAGCTGTGCGATCATTACAAACAAAAACGCCACCAATTTGATGAAGATTTTAAAGCCCTTCTAAGAACCCTAAAAATCGCCATCGTGGAAAAATACCCCCTAAAAAAAGGGGCTAAAATCCAGGGCGAACATTGTTTTGAATATGAAGCCGATGATATTATCTCTTTTTACAAAAAGAAAGACCCCAACAATTATGTGATAGCCAGCATGGATAAGGATATTTTGTATTCCAATAGAGGCTCTCATTTCAATCTCAAAACCAACGCTTTTTTTAATGTGAGCCAAAAAGAGGCTCATTTTTTTGCTTATTACCAGTGCGTTGTGGGGGATAAGGGGGATAATATTAAAGGGGTCAAAGGGATTGGTGGCTTCAACTATAAAGATTTTTTAAACGAAGACGCTAAAGAACATGAGCTGTGGGAGCAGATCATTCAAGCGTTCAAAATTAAAGAAGATTTGAGCGACAGCGAAGCTAAAGAAAAGGCTCTTTTAAACATGCGTTTAGTCAATATGCACCAGATGACCCGCCATGGCGTGATCAAACTATGGGAGCCTGAGTTTAAAAAAACTTTTTTCCCTAAAAAACCCCAAAGACCTGATTTTAAAAGAATTTCTTAAAACAAAAACTTCTTTTAATGTTGATTTTTTAAAAAAGAAATTACCGCTTGCTTTATGGCAAACTCTTCACTATTGATTGTAAAAATGGTATTTTTTAAAACAAAAACTTCCCAAAAAAGACAAAAGAACTATTTCCAAGACTTTTTCTCGTGGCTTTAGAATTATAAGCATACACATACCCCCCACCCATATCAAAAGACAAACTCCTATGAGTCCAAACCCTAAAACTGCTCATTAAAGAATATTCTTGGTAATCCCCAAAAGCCACCATCGCGTCTAAACGCACCCTTTTAGTCTTAAGCCCTAAAAAAACATAGCCTGAAATGCTAGAGTTTGCAAAATAAATCGCTGGCACACCGGGCGCGTTGATCCCACGGCCATAGAATTTAGTCCTGTCGTTAAAAGTCCATAGATAGCCCTTATTGTTCCTTGCCGGAACGATATAAAAACCCGTTCCAAAATTAAAAATTTTGTATTTAAAAGTTTGATCGATCAAAAACAAGCCGGCATTTTTAGCGCTCGTAGCACTATCAGTGTTGCCGTATTGATACATGCCATGCACTAGAGTGTGCGAAGTGAAACCCTTAGCTAAAGAAGCGTCATACTCCAACTTACCCCCCACTTGCACTAAAACGTTTTGGGTGGGCAAAGGCAAGCGGGTGTCCGTTAAAATAAAAGGCACCACTTTAAGATTTTCATGCCTGTATTCTGTGCCTAAAACAAACACTTCCCCCCCTACATACAAGCGTTTAGACACAGGATCATAAGACGCTAGAGCGTTTAGGGAAGTAGCGATCCGATTCCCTTGCTCTTTGTTGATTTGATGCCCGTTATAAAGCATGCTATCCATAAAAATCCCAAAATAACGCATGGAATTTTGCTTAAAAGCCACAGAAACCCCTTGAATATTGCCCCCTATCCAATCAAAATCCACAAAATCGGTATTGAAACGCCCTAAAGCGATTTTAAAACGCTGGTTAGTGTATTGAAGATACGCATCAGAAACATCGCCAGCGCTCAAATAAGGTTTAATGTTGTTAGGGTTACCAAAAAAATTCCCTAGACTGATGTAAAGGTTAGCCAAACGCTGTTTGTTATAAATATTCCAAGCCCCAATCGCTCCAATACCAAAGGACCACCCGTTGCTATAAGAAAAATCCACCCCAAGACGCGCTAAAGCCCCTACATAGCTGTGAGGGTTTTTTTGCGCCCCTTGATTATACAATAGCCCCAAATAGCCAAAAGGTTTGACTGCGATTTCTAAAGCTTTCAAAGACAGACCATTTAAAAAAAGGATCCATAACGCTAAATAATAATATCTTTTCTTATTTTTCTTATACTGCATTAAAAACTCATCGTGGATTTAAACTCAATATTTTAGTTAAAATTCCTTTTAATTGCGCTGAAACGGGTTTAAAATCTCCATTACCTAAAAGCATTATCAATAAACTTGATTGACTAACACTAAAGATTTATGATAGTATTCTAATAAAACTATTTTAAAGGTGATTCATGAGCAAGAGTTTATACCAAACTTTAAACGTGAGCGAAAACGCCAGCCAAGACGAAATCAAAAAATCCTACCGCCGTTTAGCCAGACAATACCACCCGGATTTGAATAAAACCAAAGAAGCCGAAGAAAAATTCAAAGAAATCAACGCCGCTTATGAAATTTTAAGCGACGAAGAAAAACGCCGCCAATACGATCAGTTTGGCGATAACATGTTTGGCGGGCAGAATTTCAGCGATTTTGCTAAAAGCCGTAGCGCCAGTGAAGATTTGGACGATATTTTAAGCTCTATTTTTGGGAAAGGAGGCTTTTCGCAAAGATTTTCTCAAAACTCGCAAGGCTTTTCTGGCTTTAATTTTTCCAATTTCGCCCCTGAAAATTTAGACATGACCGCCACTTTAAATGTCTCTGTTTTAGACACCCTTTTAGGCAATAAAAAACAAGTGAGCATCAATAATGAGACTTTTAGCCTTAAAATCCCTATCGGCGTAGAAGAGGGCGAAAAAATCAGGGTTCGCAACAAGGGGAAAATGGGGCGAACGGGTAGGGGCGATTTGCTCTTGCAGATCCATATTGAAGAAGATGAAATTTATAGGCGCGAAAAAGACGATATTATCCAAATCTTTGATTTACCCTTAAAGACGGCTCTTTTTGGAGGGAAAATTGAAATCGCTACTTGGCATAAAACCTTAACCCTAACCATTCCCCCTAACACCAAAGCGATGCAAAAATTCCGCATTAAAGAAAAAGGGATCAAAAACAGAAAAACTTCGCATGTGGGGGATTTGTATTTGCAAGCTCGTTTGATCTTGCCTAAAACGGAAACGCTTTCTAATGAGTTGAAAGCGTTATTAGAAAAAGAATTGTAAGGAGGAATCGTGTGCGATTATGATGAACCGCTTTATTTGATAAGCGTCGTGGCTAAAATCTTAGGCGTGCACCCTCAAACCTTGCGCCAATACGAAAAAGAGGGTTTGATAGAGCCTAGCAGGACTGATGGGAAAATGCGCTTGTATTCCCAACGAGACATGGACAAAATCAAAACGATTTTACGCCTTACAAGGGATATGGGGGTTAATCTAGCGGGCGTGGATATTATCTTGCGTTTAAAAGAAAAGCTCGATGAATTAGACAATCTCAATAAAGAACTGCAAGACGCTCTGCAAAAACACTCTAAAAACACCAAAACCCCAATGAAAAATTTAAACACCCCTATGAATTTTTACGAATTGATTTTATTTAAAAAATGAGCCTGACTTCGCTTTTAAACCCCACAAGCCTAGAAGATTTTTTAGGCCAAGAGCATCTAATAGGGAAAGACGCCCCCTTATTTAAAGCCCTACAATCCAAACACTTCCCCCATGCCTTTTTCTATGGCCCTCCTGGCGTGGGCAAAACAAGCCTGGCTCAAATCATCGCCCGCATGCTAGGGCGCCCCATTCTTTTATTCAATGCGACGGATTTCAAGCTAGAGGATTTGCGCCTTAAGCTTAAAAATTACCAAAACACCCTTTTAAAACCCGTTGTTTTTATTGATGAAACCCACAGATTGAATAAAACCCAACAAGAATTTTTACTCCCCATTATGGAAAAAGATCACGCTTTAATCTTAGGGGCTAGCACGCAAGATCCTAATTACAGCCTAAGCCATGCGATCCGCTCAAGAAGTTTTATTTTTGAATTAACCCCCCTAAACAAGAGCGATTTAGACAAGCTTTGCGTTAAAGCTTTAACATTGCTCAAAAAACAAATAGAGCCTAGCGCTAAAACCTATCTTTTAAACAACAGCGCTGGCGATGCTAGAGCGTTATTAAACCTTTTAGATTTGAGCGCCAAAATAGAAAATCCTATCACTTTAGAAACCCTACAATCCTTACGGCCTCATAGCCTGAATGACGGATCTTATAGCGATGATACGCATTATAACCTTACTAGCGCGTTAATCAAATCTTTAAGAGGGAGCGATGAAAACGCTTCCATCTATTATCTGGCGCGCTTGATTGCTGGCGGGGAAAACCCGGAATTTATCGCCAGAAGGTTGGTGGTTTTTGCGAGCGAAGATATTGGTAACGCTAACCCAAACGCCCTTAATTTAGCCTCTTCTTGCTTGTTTGCAGTCAAACAAATCGGCTACCCTGAAGCGCGCATTATTTTAAGCCAGTGCGTGATTTATCTGGCTTGTTCGCCTAAATCCAACACGGCTTATAGAGCGATCAATCAGGCTTTGGATTGCGTTCAAAAAGGCTCACTCTACCCTATTCCTAAACACCTTCTGCCTAACGCTAAAGACTACCTTTACCCGCACAATTATAACGGCTATGTCAAACAAGATTATTTAGAAAAACCCCTAAATCTGGTTTCTTCTCAAGGCATAGGGTTTGAAAAAACCCTTTTAGAATGGCTTGATAAAATAAGAAATTGATCTTATCAGTTACATTAAAATGCGACAATGGTAATAAAAAATCAATATTTTTTGATTAAATTAAAATAAT
The DNA here is from genome assembly GCF_000600085.1 of Helicobacter pylori oki112. Lineage (NCBI taxonomy): Bacteria > Pseudomonadati > Campylobacterota > Epsilonproteobacteria > Campylobacterales > Helicobacteraceae > Helicobacter > Helicobacter pylori. Next base: position 471,820 of record NZ_CP006821.1, on the reverse strand, counting down.
AATGAGTTTTATCTATGTTTCATCGCATTATTATTGTATAATAATATTCTAGTTATAAAAATCATTTTACGGATAAGGGAAATATCAGCATGAAAAGATTAGAAACTTTAGAATCCATTTTAGAGCGCTTGAGGATGTCTATCAAAAAAAACGGACTCAAAAATTCAAAACAAAGGGAAGAAGTGGTGAGCGTTTTGTATCGCAGCGGCACACACCTAAGCCCTGAAGAAATCACGCATTCTATCCGTCAAAAGGACAAAAACACCAGCATTTCTTCAGTCTATCGCATTTTGAATTTCTTAGAAAAAGAAAATTTTATCTGTGTTTTAGAGACTTCAAAAAGCGGTCGGCGCTATGAAATTGCGGCTAAAGAACACCATGATCACATCATTTGTTTGCATTGCGGTAAGATCATTGAATTTGCAGACCCTGAAATCGAACAACGCCAGAATGAAGTCGTTAAAAAATATCAAGCCAAACTGATTAGTCATGACATGAAAATGTTTGTGTGGTGTAAAGAATGCCAAGAGAGTGAATGTTAAAAAATTTTAAAGAAGAAGCTTAGATAGGGCTATCTTTAATGGTTTTAAGGACTTCATTCAAGTCAAAACGCTTGAGTTTTAGATTTTTGATTTCTTCATCGCTCAAGCGTTTCCAAGTGAAAGTCTTGCCGACATACCCCCATTTGTCATAGCTTGAAGTGAATTCTAAATCCCCGTTTGAATTTTGAGTAACCCTTACATAGTAGGTCTTGCCGTCATAAAAATTATACGCTTTACCGCCTTTATAAGATCGTTTTCCAACCTTAATCAAATCGCTTAAAAACACCACGCCTTTATCGCTGCGATTCCTCAGTTTTGGGTTAGGATTAAGCTTGTCTTTTCTGGCTTTAGAGCCATCCACATCAGAAATACCATAGGCATAGAACTTCCCATTATGCTCAAAAAACTCCACAAAAGAGCTTTTCATGTATAAAAATTCTTGAGTTTGATAAATTCCAGGCAACTCTACAGCCCCTAAAAAACAACAAAAAACTATAACAAGACTCACCAATTTCATAATTTTAATTTGATCAACCCTTTGGGCACTTTAACGACCGCTTTAAAAATCGGCTCTTCCCTATATTTTTCAAAAGACTCTCCATAAAACCTCAACGCATGCGCATCGTTTTCAAAAAAAATAGCCAGCATGCCCACATCTAAACGCAAAAAAGAAGTCTCTTGAACCGGCTCATAAACGATCAAATCTTTTTTTTCATCGTAAGGGTTTTTAATGACAGCTTGATTGATACCCACCGCTTTAGCCCCCTCAACGCCTTTGACAATCAGCTGGAAATCCACATATTTTTTGTGGCTTTCAAAAAAGCCTTTCTCGCTTTCTTTGGCATGCTCTAAACAATAACTCTGCTCTATGCTAAAGATGCCATGCCCTAAAGGCGTTTGAAATTCTGTATTAGGAGCAAGGTTCAAAACCCTTTGATTCGCTCCACTGCCCTTTTGCATGACCTCTTTTAAATACGCATGCAAAATTTCTAATTCTTGCGTTTTTTTAAACAAATGCCCAAGCGAGCCTAATTCCCCAAAAATAGCCATAATCCTTCCTTTTTTACTCTAAAATGGTTTAATTTTTCAGTTGCTCTAAGCGTTCCTTTTTAGTGCCAATATCCGTGATCTGAATACCAAAATTCCCATCCACGATCACCACTTCGCCCTTAGCGATCACCTTATCATCTACAAGAATTTCCAAAGGGTCATTCACCAATTGATCCAACTCCACCACGCTCCCTATATCCATAGAGACCACATCTTTTAAAATCATCTTTTTTTGCCCGATGCGCACCTTAACATTCAATTTCACATCTAAAAGCATGCTAATATTGCGGATTTCTATGTTTTCTAAAGACGCATCATGGGTTTTAACCTCTTCAGCAGCGCCCTCTGTCGTTTCTTCTTTTTCTTCTTGATGCGTTTTTTCAAATTGGCGTTCAAAAGCCGCCGTAGTCAATAAAACGATTTGGCTTTCTTTGATGGCTTCCATTTTAAAAGAAAACACCACCGCTTTAGCGTAATCTTCTTTTTTAGGAAGCTCTTTAGCGATTTCAGCGTTCGTGGTAGTGAAATTGAGTTTGGGGAGCAATTCTTGAGACTTCAAGCTTGTAGCGATCGCACCAAAAATATTAGAAGCCATTTCTTTAAAAGCATCTAAATCGTCATTATCCATTTCTTCCTTACTCGCCCCCTCACCTCCTAGCATCAAATCGCTTAAAGCGGTAACTAAAACTACCGGAGCCAGTAATTCAATAGAGCTCTCTTCTTTTTCAATCGCGCTAATTTTAACTCTTGCATAAGGCGCGCTGATTAATTTCAAAAAAGATTCGTCGCTACTAGAAATTTCTTTTTCTAATCCCACGCTTGGAGCCTTACCCACCAACCCTTCTAAAGTAGAAACAACCTCTTGAATAAAAATTTTAATAAAATCTTGCATTTCTCACTCTTCTTCTATTTTCATAATATCGCCCACTTTGCCTCTGCGCTGTTCTTCTAGCATTTCTAAAATTTCTTTAGTGCGTTCTTTTTCGCTATAGATCACTTCTTTAATTTGAATGGTTTTCCTATACCCTTGAAACCCCACGCTCGCTAAATAACGCTTTTTTTTATGCACATACACGCTCACTTCATCATTAGCGATCTTATTCAACCGGATAGTATCCCCCACATCTAAATCTAACATTTCTTTCAAACTCAATTCCACCGCACCCAAAAACACCATCATATCCACGCTCACCCCGCTCAATAACGCTTGCAATTCCTTATTACGGCTCTTTTTGGAATTCGTTTCTGAAAGCATCAAATCCCTACTCCCCATTTTAGAAAGAATGCTCTCAATGGAAATCACCGGGTAACAAATATTCATCATCCCACGACTATGCCCAATAATAATCTCTAAAACCACCATGATAGAAATTTCATTTTGAGCGACTATCTGAACCACATTCGCGCTGGATTCTTTAGCGTCAATGGTAGGAAACATCTCCACCACGGGCGACCACACTTCTTTTAAAATTTGCATCACTTGGCGTAAAATCGTATCCAATAAATTCAATTCAATATCGCTAAACTCCCTACTTTGATCATACGCGCTCCCCTTACCCCCTAATAGTCTGTCAATCATAGGGAAAGCGATGCTGGGATTGATTTCTAAAACCCCTGTTCCTCCAATAGGCTTCATAGAAAAAACATTAAAACTCGTAGGGCTAGGCAAACTCATCAAAAACTCGCCATAAGTCATTTGATCCACGCTATGGAGCTGAATTTCCACAATAGAACGCATGATAGAAGAAACTTGACTGGAAAGATTCCTAGCCATTTTATCATGGATGCTCCTAAAAGAGCGCAGTTGCTCCTTACTCACACGATTAGGGCGTTTGAAATCATAGAGGGTTACGCTGCGTTGCGGGATAATATCTTTTTTTTGGACATTTTGAATATCCACATTTTCATCAACGACTTCTAAAAGCGCATCAATTTCTTCTTGGCTTAAAATATCAGCCATGATCCACTCCTAAGGATTTACGCACCTTTTTAATCACTTCTTTAATGATTTGAGAAATGCGCGATTCAGTAATGCCTAAAATCTCTTTAATCTCGCTCAGATTCAACTCTTCAAAGTAATAAAGCTGGATAAGGATTTGCTCTCTTTCGCTCATTTGATTCAGCGCTTTTTGGACATGCTCTAACAATTCTTCTGCTTCAATTTTTTTAGTGATTTCATCTTGCTCAATCGCATTGAATTGTTCGTCTATTGGCACTAACGCATAAATATCTGAAGCCGTTTTGGCTTCTTTAATTTTTTCAATATTTTCGCCTAAAGTTTGCGCTAAATACGCATCGCTAGGCTCTTTCCCATGCTCATTAAGGTGTTTGGTGATTTCAATATCAATGCTTTTAATCAGCTTTCTGTTGGAGCGAGAAATCACATCTAAAGAGCGCAAATAATCTAGCATCGCCCCATTGACACGAGTTTTAGCATACCCCCAAAAAGAATCGTTTAACGCGCTCTCATAACGCCTGGCTAATTTAATCAATTCTTCAGTGCCAATAGAAACCAGATCGTTAAAATCAATAGAGCTGGGCAAGCGTTCTTTCAAACGAAACGCCATAGCGCGCACGGCCGGTAAATACTGGATAGCGAGCGCGTCTTGATAGTGGTGTTGCTGCTTATCATAGGCGTTCAAAACCTTTTCTATATTTTTTTCGCTTGTTTCGCTTGTTTGAGTTTTTTGAATTTCTTTGGGCATTCTATTTTCCATCATCAAAATCATAACTTCTAATGTATTCTAAAATATTAGCCACTTCTTTTTCCCTGTTCTTAAACTCATGGTTGAAACGAAGCAAGCTCTCTTCAGTGCCTTTTTTGTCAAAAAGACAAATATCTAAATCCGTGCAAGCGATAAAAATAGACGCGAACAACAACGCAATCAAGTATCCCCCAAGCGTGGATAACACCGTCCATAATAAAATGCTCTCTGGCTCATTGAATTTCAACACCGAAAACACTAACCCCAAAAAAAACCCTACCACAACAGAAAAATGGATAAAATTTTGCACTTTCATTCAAGCCTACCCCAAATAACTCAAAAGCCTTTTAAAAAAGCTTTTAAAACCTTCTTTTGGTATTTCTAAAGCACCGGTTTCTAATTTAGAAACTAAAAGACCCGCTATCTGATCAATGGATTGCGAAAACAAATCGTTAGGGGCTATTTTTCTCAAAATTTTCCGCTCCCTCACATAGCGTTTCAATAAGGAGCTGTTTTCAATCGCCCCTAAGTAATGCAATTCTAATGAAGCGATATTGTTTTTAGCCACTTTAAACAACCTTTCATAAGTCGCCCTACCCTCTTTAGGTTGGGCTACCATGTTAGCGATAAGAAACAATTCATCTTTATTCTTGGAGTTGATTTTAATGCATGCATACGCATCGGTAATCGCTGAAGGATCGGGGGTGGTAACAATCACCACGCAATCGCTCGCATTCAAAAACGCTTGCGTAGTGGCTCCAATCCCAGCTCCCGTATCAACCACAATATAATCCAAAGAGCTTAAAACCCCCTCTTCATCCACGAATTGATCTAAAGCTTCCGCGCCGCTAATGTATTTTAAAATTTCTTCGCCGCTATCCCCGGGAATTAAGCAAAGCCCGGGTTCAATCTCGCAAATGATTTCTTGCAATTTGGCTTCACCCTTTAAGGCGTGCAAGATATTTTTATGGGTTTTCACCCCAAAAATCACGTCTAAATTCGCTAAACCAATATCCGCATCAAACACCCCTACCTTATAACCTTTCTTGTATAAAGCATAAGCTAAATTAGCGCTAATGTTGGATTTCCCCACGCCTCCCTTACCGCTTGTGATAGCGATGAATTTGGTATTCCCTTTATTGTCAAAAAAACTTTTGGGGTTTTTAATATTTATCAAATTATCTAAGCGACTCGCTTGATTGTTCATGCTTGTTCCTTATTAGGGTTACTAAAGCCATCTAGCATGCAATCCACTAAATATTCATTAGTAGCCACTTTCAAATCCATAGGCACTTCTTGCCCAACAGAAAGATAGCTGATAGGCTTTTGGCTTTCATGCACTAAAGAAAACAAATTCCCTAACCCCCTACTCTCATCTAATTTCGTAAAGATTAAAGTGTCAATCCCTAACACCCCAAAAGAATCATAAATATCTTTCATGTCTTCATACTTAGTGGTAACTGAAAGCACTAAGGACACATCAATATTATAACCCCCATCTATAAATTCTTTCAAACCGGCAATTTTTTCTTTATCGTATTGCGAATGCCCTGTCGTATCCACTAAAATAAAATCGCAGTATTCCAACGCTTCAATTTCTTTAGCAAAATCTTTAGTGTCAATCACCGCTTCTATACTCATTTTCATTTTATTAGCATACCAGCTTAATTGCTCCAAAGCCCCAATGCGATAATTGTCTAAAGTGATAATGCCCACCTTGTATTTTTTAGCTAGCATCCTAGAATAGCGTGCGGCTAATTTAGCTAAAGTCGTCGTTTTCCCCACGCCTGTTGGCCCTACAAGCATTAAAATGCGTTTTTGCCTTAAATTCAAATCTTCAGGGCGGCACAAGATCATTTTGCGCAACACTTCTCTAAAATAACGCTTAATCGTTACGGAATTTTCCCGCATGCGTAAAGGCATCAATTCCAAGCTCAATTGCATGATTTCATCTAAATGGCTGGGTTTCATCCCGCTTTGTTTGGCCAGTTTGTAAATTTCTGCAAATTCTTGAGGGATATTGATAGAATTGGGGTTTTTCTCATCCCAAAACATGTTTTGAATGAGTTTCAGGCTGTCTCTGATTTTACTTAATTGCAAATTGATGTCTTTAATTTCTTCTTCTTGTTTGACTTCTCTTTTTTCTCTTTCTTTTTTATGGTTGGCTTCATCTTTTAAAGCTTGCAATAAAGCGTCTTGTTTATTAGCCTCTAAAGGCGCATCCTCTAATGGAGCGTCTTTTTCTAAAAGGGTCTTATTTTTTGAAAAACTATAGTTGTGCTGACTGGATGAAACCCCGGCGAGTTTGCGCATTTCTTCTACAGTGCTTGAAAGCTGCATGACCACATCTTCTTCATTCAATTCTTCATCATACAAACTTTCTGGAATAAGGGGGGCTTTAGAGGGTTTGTTTTCATTTTCTTCTTCAACCGCCACAACGATTTCATAAAGCCCAGAAGAAGTGAGCGTTTTTTTACGGATTTCTTGGGTTTTAAACACCAGCGTATCCACCCCATGGTGGCTTTGAGCGATCTTTAAAGCTTCAGCGGCCGTCTCCCCACTATAGGTATAGAATTTCACCACTCCCCTTTTTTAAAAAGAATTTGTTGCAAAGCCAACGGCACTAACACCGAATCCCTTTCACTCCATTTAGGATGAGGTAAAGTCAAATCATTCTGCCTTAAAATGACTTGATTAAAAGCGATAATATCAATGTCTAAAGTTCTTGGAGCGTCTTTAAAATCGCGCTTCCTTTGGCGATCAAAACGCCTTTCTATATAAAACACTAGAGCAAAAAAATGGCGCAAACTTAAAGATGTTTTAAGGATAATCGTAGCGTTATAAAAGTTAGGTTGCTTCGTGTAACCAAAAGGCGGGTTGATATAAATGGGCGAAGAAAAAATTTTCCCGATTTTACTATGATTTTTAAAATACAAAAAACAATTTTTTAATATTTTTAAAGGATTTTTAAGATTAGATCCCAACCCTAAAACCACCCTGTTAGAAAAATCAAGCCTTTTTTTAAAAAGGCTAGGGAAAAAGCGGCTAGTAAGGATCTCTCGCATCACAAAAGCTCAGCCCTAGAATTTTTGATCACCACTAAATCTTCAATGCGCACCCCAAAAAATCCAGGGATATAAATCCCAGGCTCTACAGAAAACACCATGCCCTCTTCTAAAATGGTTCCACTGCGCGATGAAATATAAGGAAGCTCATGGATGTCTAAGCCAATGCCATGCCCGGTGCTGTGAGTGAAATATTGCCCATAACCATAATCGCTAATCACTCCCCTAGCCAAGCCGTCCGCTTCTTTACCGGTCATACCCGCTCTAATGCCTGAAATAGCCTTTTCTTGTGCTTCTTTCACAATGTCATAAATCTTTTGACGCTCTTTATCCTTGAAACTCTGCTCTCTTTTGAAGACAAAATCTTTAGGGTCAAAAAAAGCCGTGCGAGTCCTATCAGAGCAATAGCGTTCGTATTTGATCCCCATATCCAAAAGAATGCTATGCTCCGCTTTTAAAAAATCCTTCGCGCTAGGCAAAGCATGGGGCTTGCTCGCATTCGCATTCAAGGCTAAAATAGGCTCAAAACTCAGATCATAAACCCCCTCTTTAGTCAAAAAGTCCTTAACCTTATGCTGCAAATACCGCTCGCTCAAGGATTCTTTTTCATCAAAAATCTTTTTCACATACTCAGCAAAATTTTCAAAAGCTTCAACATTCAACGCTTGAGATTTTTTGAGGAGTTGGATTTCATGCTCGTTTTTAATGATGCGTTTTTGGCGGTGGTAACTAGGCACGCCCTCTAAAGTAACCCTATCCCCAAGTGCTGAATCTAAACGCTTGTAGGTTTGTAAATTCACTTGATTGGGGTCAAAAAAGAGTTTTTTAACCGAACTTTTTGCGATCAAATCAATCGCGCTTTGTGCTAAATCGCTAGATTCTACCACTTCCGCTAAAACGCCATTTTTAGGCTGAATGCTTTCTTTAGCTTCTTGAGTGTAGCGAGAATCAGTGATAAAAAACGAGCGATCGTCTAATTGCAAAAACAAAGCGTTATCGCAACTATAAGCGCATTCAAAAAACATCGCGTTCTCATTGAGCGTGAAATGCGATTCTCTTTCTAATCCTTTCATGGGTAGCCCCCTTTTATTTTTGATTGTTAATGGGGTTATTAGGATTGTTTTTTTGGGCCTCTTGGAACGCTTTCATTTCGGCTAAAATATTGACCATCGCCATTAAAGCCATGTTGTAGCCAAGCGGGCCAAATCCCATGATCACGCCTCCACAAGCCGCTCCAGTGTAAGAATTTTTCCTGAATTCCTCTCTGGCTTGAATGTTAGTGAGATGCACTTCAATAACGGGTTTGCCCGCTAGCATGATCGCATCTGCAATCGCAATAGAAGTGTGCGAAAACGCTCCAGGGTTAATGATGATCCCTTCATAATCGCTGCCCACGCTCTCTTGGATTTTATCAATGATTTCGCCCTCAAAATTGGTTTGAAAAAACTCTAATTCCACATCTAAATTGCCTTGTTTCACGAAAGTTTGCATGATTTCATGGATTTGGTCTAAAGTTACCATGCCATAAAGTCTTGGGTCTCTGTGTCCTAACATGTTTAAATTAGGCCCTTGAATCACTAAAATTTTCATCATTTATTTCTCCTTGTTTAATATGGAATGAGACCACATTATAGCATAAGTTTTTATCTTACCCCTTAAATCCCCCTAAGAACGCATCACGAGAAACTACCGCTTGACTAACATCAAACCCTTTGATGCTAAAAAACGCTTTTATCCTTTTTTAAAAAAACAGCCATCATGATCATTCCTACAAAAAAACTTCCCGTAATGAAGAAATCAAAGGGGTCAAACCCGATGCCAAAAATGAGGTAAAAAGCGAGTGTCGTTAATATAAAAAACGATATTAAAGAGTTTTGCTTGATCCCGCTCCAAAAAATCTTTACAATTACTAGTAAAAAAAAGAGCCAGATTAAAAAGCCTATGATCCCCCTAGTGGCTAGAACATGAATGATTTGATTGTCGTATCTTTCATAACAAAGAATCAAATCTTTGGCTCTATAAGACTTTGATAAGGATAAAATCTCTTCTAACCTCTGGCATTTCTCGCTAGCGGCCATACCAAAAAAGGGCCTTAAACGCAAAACCGTTAGGGCTTCTTTCCAGCGCTCCAAACGCCACCCGATACTGCTATCAGCGTCCTTTTTAGCGTAGCGTTTCAAATCTTCTTCAAAGCTTTGGTTTTGAACCCTAGATTGCTCTATTGCCCCCTTTTTTTCTAAAGCGTTACTCCCCATATACAAAGCGCTCAAAACAAGACTCACAACCACCATATAACCCAATGGTTTGAGCGATTTTTTGGCGTATAAAATAAAGCAAGAAAGGATCAAAAAAGTAGCTACAAAAGCGATTGTTGCGCTCCTTGTGGCGCTTAAAATAACGACTAAAAACCCCACGAAAACAGAAAGGGTGAAAAAAAGTTTCTCTTTTTGACTTTGCGAATAGAGTGCGTAAATGTAACAGCCTAAAATGGAAACGCTCACTAAAACCACATACTCCTTAACCGTGCTAAACCCTTGTGCTCTGGGCATGTTAAAATAAATTTTTTGTGCCAATGAAAGCAAGCCGTTGATGAAATTTGCAACAGCCATGCTATAAAAAAGGATTTTTTGATTCAATTTGATTCTTAAACGGCTCGCAAAAAGCAAGCATAACGCCCCACAAGCGTAAGTTAAGGACATGTTTAGAGCGAATAAATTGTAGCGGAAAGTTTGGCTATTATACATGTTAAACATGTTAGGGAAGATGCTTAAAAACACGCCTAAAAAAGCCAGAGTAAGCCATTTAAAAGGCATGGTTTTTAAATGATTAATTGCGAAGGTTTCTTTCAAAGACGCTTGGAAATAACACCTAAAAAACAAAAAAACCATTAAAACAATCAATAAGACTTGAGTTAAAGGCTTTTTAAACGAAGTGAGAAAAAAAAGGGCAAAAATGAAAGTGAAAACAGAGTCCGCACTAAAAAAGGCCTTCAAACGCTCTTTCAACACAAACTCGCCACACCCTAAAACCGATAAAAATTATCTGTCTTTAATGCCTAACTTTTCAATCAAAACCACATAACGCGCATGAGCGGTGCGTTTGATGTATTTCAACAAGTTGCGTCTTTGAGCGACTAATTTTAAAAGCCCTAAACGACTGGAATGATCTTTGGGGTTAGCATTTAAATGCTCGGTTAAAAGCTTGATCCTTTCATTCAACAACGCCACTTGCACTTCACAAGAACCCGTATCGTTTTCCTTAGTAGCAAACGCCTTAATGATTTCTTGTTTTTTCTCCAGATTCAAAGCCATAACGACCTCCTAATTGGTAATTTAATAAAGATCGCATTATAGCGTAAAATAAGCTTTTTTGTATCATACGCTTAAACTTTATATTATAATAAGAGGCAAACACACCTACCAAATTAAGGCATTGATTTTAGATTATGGCAAACGAACGCTCCAAATTAGCTTTTAAAAAGACTTTCCCTGTCTTTAAACGCTTCTTGCAATCCAAAGACTTAGCCCTTGTGGTCTTTGTGATAGCTATTTTAGCGATCATTATCGTGCCGTTACCGCCTTTTGTATTGGATTTTTTACTCACGATTTCTATCGCGCTATCGGTGTTGATTATTTTAATCGGGCTTTATATTGACAAACCGACTGATTTTAGCGCTTTCCCCACTTTATTGCTCATTGTAACCTTGTACCGCTTGGCTTTAAATGTCGCCACCACCAGAATGATTTTAACGCAAGGCTATAAAGGGCCTAGTGCGGTGAGCGATATTATCACGGCGTTTGGGGAATTTAGCGTGAGCGGGAATTATGTGATTGGGGCTATTATCTTTAGTATTTTAGTGCTGGTGAATTTATTGGTGGTTACTAATGGCTCTACTAGGGTTACTGAAGTGAGGGCACGATTCGCTCTAGACGCTATGCCAGGAAAGCAAATGGCGATTGATGCGGATTTAAACTCAGGGCTTATTGATGATAAGGAAGCTAAAAAACGCCGTGCCGCTCTAAGCCAAGAAGCGGATTTTTATGGCGCGATGGATGGCGCGTCTAAATTTGTCAAAGGCGATGCGATCGCTTCTATCATTATCACGCTTATCAATATCATTGGGGGTTTTTTAGTGGGCGTGTTTCAAAGGGATATGAGCTTGAGCTTTAGCGCTAGCACTTTCACTATCCTAACCATTGGCGATGGGCTTGTAGGGCAAATCCCTGCTTTAATCATTGCGACAGCGACCGGTATTGTCGCCACTCGCACCACGCAAAACGAAGAAGAGGACTTTGCTTCCAAACTCATCACACAGCTCACCAATAAAAGCAAAACTTTAGTGATTGTGGGAGCGATTCTATTGCTTTTTGCCACCATTCCTGGACTCCCTACCTTTTCTTTAGCGTTTGTAGGGACTCTCTTTTTATTCATCGCATGGCTGATTAGCAGGGAGGGAAAAGACGGGTTGCTCACTAAATTAGAAAATTATTTGAGTCAAAAATTCGGCTTGGATTTGAGCGAAAAACCCCACAGCTCCAAAATCAAACCCCACACCCCCACCACAAGGGCTAAAACCCAAGAAGAGCTCAAAAGAGAAGAAGAACAAGCGATTGATGAAGTGTTAAAAATTGAATTTTTAGAATTGGCTTTAGGCTATCAGCTCATCAGCTTAGCGGACATGAAACAAGGGGGCGATTTGTTAGAAAGGATTAGGGGTATTAGAAAAAAGATAGCGAGCGATTATGGCTTTTTGATGCCGCAAATTAGGATTAGGGATAATTTACAGCTCCCCCCAACGCATTATGAAATCAAGCTTAAAGGCATTGTGATTGGTGAGGGCATGGTGATGCCAGACAAGTTTTTAGCCATGAATACCGGCTTTGTGAATAAAGAAATTGAAGGCATTCCTACTAAAGAGCCGGCTTTTGGAATGGACGCTTTATGGATTGAAACTAAAAATAAAGAAGAAGCCATCATTCAAGGCTATACCATTATTGATCCAAGCACCGTTATTGCGACACACACCAGCGAATTAGTGAAAAAATACGCTGAAGATTTTATCACTAAAGATGAAGTGAAATCCCTTTTAGAGCGCTTGGCTAAAGACTACCCTACGATTGTAGAAGAGAGTAAAAAAATCCCCACCGGTGCGATCCGATCAGTCTTGCAAGCCTTGTTGCATGAAAAAATCCCCATTAAAGACATGCTCACTATTTTAGAAACGATTACCGATATTGCCCCATTGGTTCAAAACGATGTGAATATCTTAACCGAACAAGTGAGGGCGAGGCTTTCTAGGGTGATCACTAACACTTTTAAATCTGAAGACGGGCGTTTGAAATTTTTAACCTTTTCTACCGATAGCGAACAATTTTTGCTTAATAAATTGCGAGAAAATGGCACTTCTAAGAGCCTGCTGCTCAATGTGGGCGAATTGCAAAAACTCATTGAAGTGGTCTCTGAAGAGGCCATGAAAGTCTTGCAAAAAGGGATCGCTCCGGTGATTTTGATCGTAGAGCCTAATTTAAGAAAAGCCCTTTCCAATCAAATGGAGCAGGCCAGGATTGATGTGGTCGTGCTAAGCCATGCTGAATTAGATCCTAACTCTAATTTTGAAGCCTTAGGCACGATCCATATTAACTTTTAATGGATAAATAATTGATAAAAAAGGAGAATGATGCAAGTTTACCACCTTTCACACATTGATTTAGACGGCTATGCATGCCAGCTTGTTTCAAAACAATTTTTTAAGAATATCCAATGCTATAACGCTAATTACGGGCGTGAAGTTTCAGCGAGAATTTATGAGATTCTAAACGCGATCGCTCAATCTAAAGAGAGTGAATTCCTTATTTTGATTAGCGATTTGAATTTGAATTTAAACGAAGCAGAGTATTTGCAGGATAAAATCCAAGAACACCGCTTGCAAAATAAAAACATTCAAATCCAGCTTTTAGATCACCATATCAGCGGTAAGGAAGTGGCTGAGAGTTTCCATTGGTATTGTTTAGACACGAACCGTTGCGCGACTAAAATCGTGTATGAGTTTTTGAAAAAGCATTACGCTCTTTTAGAGCCAAAAAACACAACATGGCTAGAGCCTTTAGTGGAAATGGTCAATTCTGTGGATATTTGGGACACGCAAGGTTATGGCTTTGAATTAGGCAAGGTGTGTATGCGCATGATTAACCAAAGCTCTGAATTGAATCGTTTCATGTTTGATGATGAGAACCGCGATTATAAATTAAAGCTTTTAGAAGAAGTTAAAAACTATTTGTTTTTAGAAAATGCCCCTGTAGCCTATGATAACGATTTGTTCAGGCTTAAAAAAATCGCTTTAGGGGGCGACCCTGATACAGAAACGATGGACAATATTTCTTCAAACGCGCAAACGCATTTGCTCTCTTTAAAAAAGCATGATTGCAGCGTTTATTACCAGGATAAAAAAGGGTTTTTAAGTTATTCTATGGGGGGTATTAGCGTGTTGGCTAACCTTTTTTTAACGCAAAATCCGGATTTTGATTTTTATATAGATGTGAACGCTAAAGGGAATGTGAGCTTAAGGGCGAATGGGAATTGCGATGTGTGCGAACTCAGTCAAATGTGTTTTAATGGGGGCGGGCATAGGAATGCGAGCGGAGGCAAGATTGATGGTTTTAGAGAGAGTTTCAATTATAGGGATATTAAAGAACAAATTGAAGAAATCTTTAATAACGCTTAAAACCAAGCTGTTTGTAACAAGCTAACAAAAGCTAAAAAGAGTTTAAAAGCTCTTTTTGATAAGGTTTAAAAATTTTCATTCTATCATTTTGTATAAACTCATTTCTTTAAGGATAGAAGATATTTTAAAATAATTCTCCCCCTATCAAACCCCAACTAAATCCCCCTAACCCCCAAAAGGTCGCTTAAAAAATTCATCGCTTGCTTTTCGCAAGCTCTCTTAATAATTTGATTGTAAAAAACGCTTTTTTAGTATTTTTAGGTTTTTTTAATCCGTAATCACAGCCAATAGTGGTTTAAGTTATCTCTCTATTTTATTGTTTTTTTGTTGCGGGTATTTGGAGCATGTTAGGGTTTGGGGTAATAGTGAGCGGCTATCTTAAAAAGGAAATAACCAACCATGAAACTACTATTAGTAATCATAGTTTTAATGGTTCTCACAACGCCACTATACTAAAATTTTAGTGCAAGCTAGGGTTTAGCTAGCGTTTTCTTTGTGTATTTTTCTTGTATCCCATAAAAATCCCACAAAAATAAGACTTTTTCAATATCCAATGAAAACGGAGCCAAAGTTTGTATTTTGATAAATATTTAAATCCATGAATTGATACAAACTTATTTGAGTGTTTTTTTAACCAAAACACCCTACTGATCGCAGATAAAACGATTATGCCCCTAGCTAAACACCACATGATATGAGTGCCTCTATTTGCCTCTATTATCGTCATTAAAATATTTGATTTTACCCGCTCCACACCCTCATTCTAATCTATTTTTAGTAAAAACCACGGAATTTATTCTTCACACGCCGGTTTTGGGTAACAAAAACGATAACCTCTGCGCCTTACGGTTTCAACCGTGGAAATCCCCAAGGGTTTATCCATTTTTTGGCGGATTTGATTGATAGCCACTTCAATGACATTAGGGGTAACCATTTCAGGCTCTTCCCAAATAGCGTCTAAAAGCTGTTCTTTGGAGACGATTTGATCCCTATGTCTGGCAAGATGGGTAAGCACTTCAAAAGGCTTCCCTTTAACCTCAACTTCACGCCCCTTGTAAATAATCTTTTCTTCATCAGGGCTAATGGTCAAATCCCCAATTTCAATCACATTAGAGCCCCAAAACCTCAAACGAGCCTCAATCCTTGCGACTAAAGCCTTAATGCTGCGATAAGGTTTAGCGATGTAATCGTCCGCACCTTGTTCAAACGCATGGACTTCTTCCTCGCTTGTAGGGTTATCCGAAGAAACTAAAACAACAATAGAAGAATGCTTTTCTTTGATTCTAGAAACAAAACTTAAAGCATTTTTATCGCTAACCATAACCAAGTCATAATTCCTAATATCCATAAGATATTCCCCATCCTCCAAACTCTCTGTTACATCAGCCATAAAGCCTTTAACATTTAAGCCCTTTTCAATTTCTCCGCCCAAAACAGAATTTTTTTCAATCAGTAGAACGCGCATGGTGTATGACTCCTGCATTTAAGAGTAATTCAAGCACTGATTATATCATAATTTTAAATTAGTTTAAGAAAATATTAATAAAAGTTATCGCTTGATTAAAATCAAGCCCTTGATTATTGGTTGTAAAAATGCCTTTGAGCGTTTTTATGGATAATTTTTAAAATCATTTGCTAAAAATCACCATTTTATTGTATAATTGCAAATCCAACCATTCCTTATGGTTTGGTTGGCACCGCTAAAGATTGAAGGGTCACCTCCCCCTCCTTTCCCTTTGTCTTGGCGGTTGTTTTTTAACTCCTTGTTTTTAACCGCTTGATTACGATTTTAAGATTTTGTTCAACTAATCTTGATTTTTAGGTAAAAGCCTAAGGTATGC
This sequence comes from Helicobacter pylori oki112, assembly GCF_000600085.1. Classification (NCBI taxonomy): domain Bacteria; kingdom Pseudomonadati; phylum Campylobacterota; class Epsilonproteobacteria; order Campylobacterales; family Helicobacteraceae; genus Helicobacter; species Helicobacter pylori. The sequence goes on along the minus strand of NZ_CP006821.1, from coordinate 455,896 downwards.
GATCTCGCTAGGGGCTAAAAACCTTAAAGGAATCCCCCAATACCCTGCCCCACTGCTCACATAAATTTGAGTGGTGGGGCTGTGCTTGTATAAACCATGTAAATAGGTTTGCGCCAACTTGACTAAAAGGCTAAAGGGAAAGATTTGCCCTGCATGGGTATGCCCTGAAAGCACTAAATCTACAGAGTGGCTTTCTTTGAGGCTTCTAATTTGTTTGGGCTGGTGGGCTAAAAGGATCGTGGGCTTACTCTCATTGCGCTTTTTTAAAGCTTTGTCAATATCAGGGGCAAAATTTTGATGCTTTCGCGCAAAATAATCATACACACCGCACAAATTGATCCCCCCTAAATGCACGCACTCATTCCCTAAAATCGTCAAATTAAGCGTGTCAAGAAACGATAAAATCGGCTCTATGCCATGATAATACTCATGATTTCCTGGCACATAAAAAGTGCCATGCGTGCTTTTAAGGTTATTTAAGGGCAGTAAAAAAGATTTGACTTTTTCAATGTTTTCATCCACTAAATCCCCTCCAATCAGCACCATATCCACTTCTTTTTGATTGACTTCTTCTACAATGTAATCAACAAAATCTTTTTGCAACAAACTCCCCACATGCATGTCTGTGAGTAAAATAATCTTTAATTCTTTATCCAGCTTATCCAAATAAATAGGGGTTTCTTTGATTTTAGGGCGGGCCAACCCTTCATAAAAGCCGCGCCAAAAATACCCTAATAACGCCAGATAAAACCCTAATTTTAAAAAGTTTTTTAAACTTTTACGCCTTGAATGCAAAAAATCTATTTTTTCTATGGAGTAGGAAAACCCGTAAAAACTTAAAGAAAGGATAAAAATAATAAAAGATACAAACGAACACGCCGAAGTCAAAACAAACAAATGGCTAGGCATAGCATTTCTATAAAAAACAAAAGCCGCCTCGCCTATGCTCAAAAGGACAAAAAACCCCAAATAAGCGTATTGAGAGATTTTTTTTAAGGTTAAAAACGATTTCAACATCCTAAAAGAACTATAATTCAAAAGACATAAAACCAATAAAAACGCTATGGAGATCAGCATATCACCCTTTTATTATCATAAAGTGTTCTGTCATTCTAGCATGTTAACGCTAATGCGCCCTTTAGGTTTCATCGTGCTATTTCCTTTTTTATCAGTCTCAATCCACACAGAAAGAGAAAAGTATCCCTCCCTTTAAAAGAGTGTGAGTTTGGATATAATAATAAAAAATGCGCTTAAAGCCATAGAAAGGAGATATAATGCAATTAGACGAAGATTTAGAATTTGCTAAAAAAATCTTTAACCCTAACAGAGCGTTTGCCAAGCAAGCCAGGATTAAAAACATGTGCGAATATAAAGATTTAGTACATGAAGCCAATGAAGATTATGAACATTTTTGGGGCGAGTTAGCCAAGCAAAAACTCACATGGTTTAAACCTTTTGATAAGGTTTTAAACAGCGATAACGCCCCTTTTTTCAAATGGTTTGAAAACGGCAAAATCAATGTTTCTTACAATTGCATAGACAGGCATTTAAAAGACAAAAAAAATAAAGTGGCGATCATTTTTGAAGGGGAAATGGGGGATTATAATGTCATCACTTACAGAAAACTCCACTCTGAAGTCAATAAAACAGCCAACCTTTTAAAAAACGAATTCAATGTCAAAAAAGGCGACAGAGTCATTATCTATATGCCCATGATTGTAGAAAGCGTTTATATGATGCTCGCATGCGCTAGGATTGGAGCGATCCATAGCATCGTTTTTGCTGGGTTTAGCCCTGAAGCCTTAAGGGATAGGATCAACGACGCTCAAGCCAAATTAGTTATCACAGCGGACGGGACTTTTAGAAAAGGCAAACCTTACATGCTCAAGCCAGCCCTTGACAAGGCTCTAGAAAATAACGCCTGCCCTAGTGTGGAAAAAGCGCTCATTGTGATACGAAACGCCAAAGAGATTGACTATGTGAGAGGGCGCGATTTTGTCTATAATGAAATGGTCAATTACCAATCCGATAAATGCGAACCTGAAATGATGGACTCTGAAGATCCTTTATTCTTGCTCTATACAAGCGGATCAACCGGGAAACCTAAAGGCGTTCAACACAGCAGTGCAGGGTATTTGCTATGGGCGCAAATGACGATGGAGTGGGTTTTTGATATTAGAGATAACGATAATTTTTGGTGCACCGCCGATATTGGTTGGATCACAGGGCACACTTATGTGGTTTATGGACCTTTAGCTTGTGGGGCGACGACTTTGATACTAGAAGGCACGATGTCTTATCCGGATTATGGGAGATGGTGGAGGATGATAGAAGAATACCGCGTGGATAAATTCTACACTTCCCCCACCGCTATAAGAATGCTGCATGCTAAAGGCGAAAACGAACCCTTAAAGTATAATTTAGAATCGCTCAAAGTTTTAGGAACGGTGGGAGAGCCCATTAACCCTACGGCATGGAAATGGTTTTATGAAAAAATCGGCAATTCAAAATGCAGTATCGTGGATACTTGGTGGCAAACAGAAACAGGCGGGCATATCATCAGCCCTTTACCGGGAGCTACGCCTATAAGGGCCAGTTGCGCGACTTTACCTTTGCCTGGAATCCATGCAGAAGTTTTAAACGAAGACGGCACCCAAACAAAGCCCGGAGAGCAAGGGTTTTTATGCATCACTAAGCCATGGCCTTCTATGGTAAGAAACATTTGGGGCGATGAAAAACGATACATTGATAGCTATTTTTCTCAGATCAAGTTGAATGGGGAATATGTCTACCTCTCTGGAGATGGCGCTATCGTGGATGAAAACGGATACATCACTATTATTGGGCGCACAGATGATATTGTGAATGTGAGTGGGCATAGGATTGGCACGGCTGAAGTGGAGAGCGCTATTTCTAAACATGAAATGGTGGCTGAATGTGCTGTGGTGGGTATCCCTGATGCGATTAAAGGAGAGGGCTTATTTGCGTTTGTGGTGCTGTGCGATGGGGCTAAATGCAATCTTGGCGAGAGTTTAGAATTGTTAAAAGAAATGAATCATATCTTATCCGTTGAAATTGGAAAGATCGCTAAATTAGACAATGTCATGTATGTGCCGGGTTTGCCTAAAACCAGGAGCGGGAAAATCATGAGAAGGCTTTTGAAATCTATCGCCAAAAAAGAGCCTATCACTCAAGATTTAAGCACGCTAGAAGATGTGAATGTGGTTAAAGAAATAATGAGTATCGCTCAAATGGAGGAGTAAAATCTAAAAAATGCTTTTTAGCGTTTTTTAGCCAAATAATAAGAGTCCGATTTCAATCAAGCGATAATCTCTTACAAGGTGTAAAAACGCTACCGCTTAGCGTTATTTCACCATTCAAAAAGCGTTTTAACTTTCTTTAAATCTTTATATTCCACGCTTTTGATAGCGTGATTCTCTAATTCAAAATCCGCGCTCAAATCGTTAGCGTCTTTAAGGACGGCTTGAAAGCTTTCTTTATTGATGAGTTTGACTTCCACTTTTTCGCCTAAAGAAAGCTTGAAGTGTTTAGGGGTTTTAAGCGTTCTTTCTAACCCCATGGAGCTCACTTCCAAAATATAAGCGTCTTGGATAAAATCGCACACATCTAATAAGGGCGAAATCACCTCGCTCACTTGTTGGCAAATGTCCAAACTAACCGCTCCATTAGGGTTTTTAAGGCTCACCCTTAAAATATGCTGTTCATTTTCTTTAACCAAACTCACATCATAAAGCAAGTATCCCAAACTTTCAATCACGCCCTCTATTTTCTCTTCTATTTTTTTAGTCATTATCTTTCCCTTTAGCGATTTCATTGAATATGGCGTCTAGGCGGAGCTGCTTTTCTAAGCTATTGTCTAAAACAAAACTGAGTTTTGGGCATTTAAACCACCCGCTCGCCTGCAAAACAAACTGCCTGATCAAGCCCTCAGCTTTTTTTAATTTAGAAAGGATTTTATGATCTGATGAAAGCACAAACACCAAAGCGTGGTGCTTCCCTTTAGAGCATTCCACTTTAGTAACGCTTAAAGAATTCAACTCGCTGTCGTTCAAGCTCGCTAAAGCCTCTTGCAATAATTCTAAAAGATTGGATTCTAAGCGTTCTTTATGAGCGTTCATTAGAGGGTTCTTTTTTTATGAATTTCTTTATAGGTTTCAAACACATCGCCCACTTTAATCTCGTTATAATTGTCTAGCATGATCCCGCACTCATAGCCCTTAGAAACTTCTTTCACATCATCTTTAAAGCGTTTCAAAGAAAGGATTTCGCCGGTATGAACCACCACGCCATCTCTAATCAAACGCGCCTTAATGCCACGAGCGATCACCCCATCGCTCACCACACACCCGGCTATCGTGCCTACTTTAGGGATATTAAAGGTTTCTCTCACTTCCGCTTGCCCGGTATGCTCTTCTTCAATGATAGGGCTCATCAAGCCTAATAGTAGCGATCGCATTTCTTCAATCAAAGCATAAATCACCGTGTAAGTTTTGATGCTCACATTGTATTCTTTAGCCTTATTTTTCACATTACCGGTAGGGCGGATATTAAAGCCTAAAATCACCGCATGCTCACTGCTAGAAACCAGGCTCAAATCATTCTCAGTAATGCCCCCCACCCCTGAGTGGATCACTTGGATCGCTACTTCTTCGTTATTAAGCTCCAACAAGCTGTTTTTAATGGCTTCTAAGCTTCCTTGCGTATCCGCTTTAATGACTACAGGAATGTTTTTTAATTCCTTATTAGCGACCATTTCTGAAAGCTCATCAAAAGACACTTTAGTGCTTTTACTCAAGGCTTTTTGGCGTAAATAAGTCGCCCTCTTTTGAGCTTGCAAGCGCGCGATAGAATCGTTTTCTACCCCTATTAAAACAGATCCCGCAGGCGGCACTTCGCTCAAGCCCGTGATGAGAGCCACCATAGAGGGTTTTAAATTTTGAATGCTCTTGCCTTGATCATCAGTCATCGTTCTTACTTTACCAAACGCCGTTTCGGCAAAAAAACTATCCCCCACGCTCAAAGTCCCGCTTTGGACAATCACAGTGGCTACTGCCCCACGCCCTTTTTCCACGCTCCCTTCTAAAACAACCGCTCTAGCGCTGCCCTCTTCTATGGCTTTTAATTCCATAATATCCGCTTGGATAAGAATGGTTTCTAATAAATTGTCAATGCCATCGCCCGTTTTAGCTGAAACAGGGATAAACTCATGCTCTCCGCCCCAATCCACAGGGTTATAACCAAGCTCAGCGCATTCGGCTTTGAGTTTGTCCGGATTCACATTAGGCTTATCCATTTTATTCATCGCAAAAATCACAGGCACATTAGCCGCTTTTGCATGCTCTAAAGCTTCAATAGTCTGTTGCTTCACGCCATCATCAGCCGCTATCACAATCACTGCAATATCTGTTACTTGAGCCCCACGATTACGCATCTGGCTAAAGGCTTCATGCCCTGGGGTGTCAATGAAAGACACCCATTTGTCATTCTTTTCTACCATGTAAGCGCCAATGTGCTGAGTGATCCCCCCAGCTTCCGTGTGAGCGACTCTTTTATCACGGATTTTATCCAGTAGTGAAGTTTTACCATGATCAACATGCCCCATGATAGTCACCACAGGCGGGCGCTCTTTTTTCACCCCCTCTAGCACTTCTTCTACTTCAAATTCTTCTAAGGTGTTTTGAACAGAAATTTCTAAATGGAACTCTTCGGCTAAAATTTCTATGCTATCCTTATCCAAAAAGTCGTTTTTAGTTACCATAAGCCCTAAATTAAAGAGGGTTTTAATCACATCAGCCAGATTCAAATTCGCTTTTTGCGCGAATTCATAGACGCGCACTTCTTCAGGGATTGCAATCGCGCTTTGGATCACTTTTTGACTGTTATCGTTACGGAATGCGCGTTTTTTCTTGGATTGTCGTTTGATCCCGCTTTCATTCATCCAAGGGTTTTTTCTTTGGACGCGCACCCTGTCGTTAATATTTTGGCGGATTTCTTTTTCTTCTTCTTCCTTATTAAAATTATCTTGTTCATGCAAATCAAACAATAAGATTTCATCGGTTTCATCATCATAAATATCATTGCCCTTAAAATCCCTCGCATCGCTCAAATCAATTTTATGGGATTTGTTGTTTTTGGCTGTGGGGGTGGCTTTGGGCTTACTGGGTTTTTTGACTTTTTTAGCCTCTTGTTTGTCTTTTTCTTGCCATTCTTTTTTAATGTCTTCAAAAATAGCCGCCGCGCTTTGAGTGGGTTTTTTGCTTTCTGTTACGCTGTTTTCAGTTTCATTTTCTGTTTCATCGTTGCGTTTAATGACTCTAAAACCGGTGCGTCTTTTAATGTTTTCATGGCGTTTGATCTCTTGCTCTTGCTTTTTAACTTCGCTGATTTCTTTTTTAGCGTTATTAGCGTTATTAGCGTTATTAGCGTTATTAGCGTTATTGGTGCTGTTAGCGTTGTTAGCGTTGCTTTGGGTGAGCTTGTTTAGGGCTTCTCGGCTTTTTTGGATTTCTTGGAGTTTTTGCTTGGCTTTTTCTATTTGAGAGTGGCTAACCACTTTAGGGGTGTTTTCTGTAGGGGGCGTTTGGTTTTCAAAAGTATTGACAATCTCTATCCCTCCTTTTTTTTTGGCAATGGGTGTGGGAGCTTCTTTTTTCTTTTCTTTAGTTTTTTTGGGCTTTGGCTGGCTTTTTGTTTCTTCTTTTTTAGGCGTTTTGGAAACCTTTTTGTTAAGGGGTTTGGGCGTAGCGGCCATATTCAAATCATCTTTATTGTCTTGTTCAGGATTTTTAGTGGGTTGATTGGCTTGTATTTGTTCTTTAATGCCATCCACAATATATTTGTATAGCTTGTTTGCTTCCTCTGGGGTCATTTTAGAATTTGTCTTAAGCTCTAAACCAATGTCTTTGGCTTGCTCGATCACATTTTTAAGCTCTTTTTGGGTCTTACCAAGCTCGGCTAAAAATTCTTTTAAATCAACCATACCACTCATGCTATGCTTCTCTCCTTAATCCAAGTAATGATATTTTTAACATCTTTTGGAGCATTCTTCATTTTTGAAACCGCTTTCAACAACTTTTTTTCTCCATTTTTCAAACAATTTTCACACACATAAAAACTACGACCTTTGCCATCAAATTCCATGATTTGATTTTCAAAGCTTTTCAAACGCAACAAATCCTTTTGAGGTTGGCGCATTCTGCACGCCACACACATGCGGATTTTAATTTCAGTCTTTCTCAATAAGGACTCCATCATTGTCAAAATCTAAAACCGCTACCCTAAATTTAGGGAATTTCTTGCTCAAAACCTGCTTTAATTTAGGGGCGTCCTCTTCATAACACATGTTAAAAAACGACGAACCGCTCCCTGAAAGCGTGCTCATTAAGGCGTTATTTTCTAAAGCGAGCTTTTGGATCGCAAACAACACGGGATAAGTTTGCATGCGCTTGTATTGATGCATCCTATCTTTAGCACAACAACGCAATAAATCCCACTTCCCCTGCACAATCGCCATCGTCATCAAACTCGCATGCGAAAGGTTAAACACGCTTTCTTGCACGCTGTAACGCTTGGGCAAGAGATGGCGCGATTGCTTGGTGGAAATGACCCTATTAGGGATCACCATCACCGCTTTTAAAAAAGAGGGGATTTTGGTTTTTAAACTTATCACTTTCTTTTTTTCCACAAACGCTGCATTATACCCCCCAAACACCGCTGGGGTGATATTATCCGGGTGGTTTTCATAAATTAGAGCGGTATTGACAATGTTTTCTCTATCAAAAGCAAACCCTAAAAACGCAAACGCTGAAGCGACCGCCCCCACAATCATCGCCGAGCTAGACCCCATGCCCCTTGTAATAGGGACTTTATTATGCAATAAAAATTTAAATGATCCGTCATTCCCATGCTTTTTTAAAATCTCATAAAACACTTTAGTGAAAATATTGTTGGTTAAAAACTTAGGGATCCCCTCACCCTCCCCAACCAATTTCACCGCATGGAAGCTGCTAGGCTCAATAAAAAAACGATTGCGTAAATTTAAGCTCAAACCCAAGCAATCAAAACCGGGGCCTAAATTCGCACTTGTTGCAGGAACACTCACTACCAAATTTTAAACCCCTATTGTTGATACCCTTTCATTTTTAAAACTAGCATTATACACTAAATAGGAGACAAAATGTAAAACGGCGTGTTCAATTGGGTGAATTTGTCTTTCTCTAAAAAGGGGGGCAGCATGAAATCTTTTGGCACAATTTTCAAATCTTTAAAATCGCTCAAGCTTTCCGTTTCTTTTGAAACAAAGTATTTATTGGCATACGCCAAAATGGGCGTGTTGTCGTTAAAATCAAAGCCTGTAGTTGAATAGAGTTCAAAGTCATGGATTAAAGCCAAAGTGTGTAAGAAAACATGCGTGAGCTTTAGACTAGTGAAACTCCCTGGCCCTTTAGCGTAATAAACCCCTTTAATCGCCGGTAAAGTAGGGTTTTTAAAATCTTTGAATAATTGTGAAAAAACTTCCACTAAAGCTTCACTTGTTTTTGACTTGGAAGTGTAAGAAGTGCATAAAAAATTGTCTTGATACACCCCAAGCAAAACCCCCTCGCCTAAAGAGATAAGTGCTAAATCCAATTCCAAAGAATAAACCCTAATTTAGGATTAAGCGAAAGCCTTTTGCAACGCAAATTCTTTAGCCGGATCTGTAGCGATCAAAACTTCGTAATTTTTAGCGTCCGCTAAAATGGCTTTAACCAACATAGAATTGAGCTTATGACTCCCTGAAAAAGAAGTGTATTTGCCCATCACAGGCATGCCTAAAACCATTAGATCCCCCATAGCGTCTAAAATCTTGTGGCACACAAATTCCTTTTCGCACCTCAAGCCCTCTTTATTCAAAATGCTGTTTTCATCCAGCACGATACAATTATTCAAGCTCCCCCCTTTCGCCAAACCAATGGATCGCAAGTAATTCACTTCTTGCAAAAACCCAAAGGTGCGGGCTTTAGCGACTTGCTCTTTGTAAGCGGTTTTACTAAAGACAAAATGATGGGCTTGTTTGGCGATAACCGGATGGTTAAAATCAATCGTGAAATTCAAAGAAAGTTGGCTGTCTGGCTCAATTTTAACGAATTTATCGCCCTCTCTAACCTCAACGACTCGCTTGATTTCCATCACCTTTTTAGGAGCGTCTAATTCTTTAATCCCTGCTTCGTCTAAAAGCATGCAGTAAGTCAAAGCACTCCCATCCATGATAGGGATCTCTTCGTTATCCACAGAGATCTTAAGATTGTCAATACCATACGCATGGACAGCCGAAAGCAAATGCTCAATCGTAGAAATTCTAGCGTTATCCTTACCCAACACGGTTGCCATTTTGGTATCCACGATGTTTTCAGGTTTTAAGGGGAGCTTCACGCCCAAATCAGAGCGGTAAAAAACAATGCCTTGATTTTCTCCTAAAGGCTCTAAAACAAGCTTCACAGGAACGCCCTTGTGCAAGCCTATCCCTACTAATTCCACAGAGTGGTTAATGGTTGTTTGTTTCATAATACTTCCTTTATGTCTAGTATATCGTCATTTTTAGTGATTATTTTAATATTTTTATTTACCAAAAGCCGTTCAATCTCTTTTAAAGACAAAATTTGATTTTGAAAAACGATTTGAGCGCTCTTGACTTCTTTTAAAATCAAGCACTCTCCAAAGCACACAATCGCCCCTTCGCAAACCCCATAAACCGACACACAGCCCTCTGAAATAATCTTCGCTCCATTGTGGATATTACCCAAAAAAATAAGATGATTAGCGCTATAAATCTCTTCCCCACTCCTGATATGGCGCTCATAAATCGTTGTTTTAGGTTCTGTTTTAGAATGATTGGGTTTTGAATGGTTGGTTTCTTCTTTTAAAGGCATGGTTTTGATATGGCGTCCGTTTAAAACGCGATTCGTTTCTAAAAACAAAAGCTGGTGTTTGTGCAAAATGGCTTTGACTTCTGGTTCAATATCATATTTAAAAATAATAAGAAAATATTGCAAAAGGGCATGGTTTTTTTCTAAAAATTCCATGACCGCTTCAGGATCTTGCTTTTCAATTTCAAACGCATGCACATTTTTTTGATTCGTTTTTAACATGACTATCCTTTCATTAAAAGCCACTTGGCTTGCTCTATGGGGGTGATGATATTGGTTTTTATCCATTGCTCATTAAGCCATTCATTGGGCCGGACAAAAACCCCTTGCAAAAGCATCCCTAAATGCAACCCATTCCCTAATTTCAAACCACTACTCCCCACGCTTTCATCATCTTTTAAATGGGCTAAAAAAACGCACAAACCCAGCCCATAGCAATGGATTAAACTATTGCCATAAAAATCTAACTCCCCCTTAAAAACCCTTTTCATAGATGGATCAAACGCTAAAGATAAATCCTTACTAGGCATCAAATCCACCCCTAAATGCAAGAATTGGAACAACACCTGATTATCCCTTAAGATACGCCGATTTTCTAAAAAATTGCTTGCCATTTTAAAAGGCCCATTCAAGGGTTTTAGCGCTTGAAAATGGGAAAAATCCTTATAAAAATCCCCTTGATCTAAAACAATCTTTTGGATTTTTTCTAAATCTTTTAAGCGCGCGTTGGAAAACATTTCTAATAAAGTTTGCTCAGTGTGATTTTGAAATTTTTCTTGCTTTGCAATCTTGTCTTTTAAGGCGCTTAAGTCTATATCTTTTTCCCTCACATGATGGGTTTTTCGCTTGAGTAATAAAGGGGTGGTATTAGAGTTATAGGCTTTATCTTTAGCGACAATGAACGCCTTAAAATCCTTATTTTTATAAGACCAAGGCACTAGAGCGATAAAAACATTACGCTGTTTGAATTCTACAAGCCTGAAAGCTTTAAAATCCTTTTTTTTGACGCGCACAAACGCTTGAGACAAATTCTTATCCAAAGCTTCAAAGACAACTACAGCGCTCCCTCCATAAGCGATGCTTGGGGAACGAGATAAAATCGTGATTGAGGGTTTTATCGTATCAACACACACTTCTTGTTTGAAAGACGCCTTATTGCCATTGAAAAAATTAGCATAGCTCCAATCATTAGCTTGAATTTCATACAAAAGGCACTTGTCTTCTAACCCCATGATTTCAGGCCTAATTAAAGGCACTTCTAAAGACTTGGGTTTATCCAATACCAGATTTTCTTTTTCGTATAAGATCAAACCATCTTGTGTGGTTACTTTTAAATCATAGCGTTTGATGCCCTTTGGGGCTATTATTTTAATCTTAATGGGTTTTTTTAAATCCCAAAAAAGCGTTTCATCATTGTCATTAAGCGCACCCTCTTTGCTGCTTAAACTAAAACTTAAAGCTTTAGGTTTTGTGATTAAAGCGTTAAAAATCAAATAACCCCCTAAAATTAAAACGACTAACGCTAAAATTTTAAACCTTAACTCCAAGATCAAGCCTTAAAAAATAAACGCATAATTCACTAATAAAAAGCTGGATCGCTTGAACTGGTTGTTAGCCGAAATCAATAAACGCTCATCACCTTCTTTATTTTGATAAACCGCTCCCTCTTCCACTCCCATTCTCAAATAGCTAATCGGTAATTTTGTGCCAATCTCTAAGCGGTGTTTCCTATAAAGCGTCAAACTCACGCCCACATTAAAAGTGTAATCCACTTCAATCAAAGATTTCCATAAAAAATTAGGGCTTGAATAGCCCCCCACTACCAAATTCCTCCCGTTTTGATTAGGCTTGTCTTGATAGAGCATAAGCCCTATCCCAAAACCCGCATAAACGCCTAAATAATGCTTTTTAGTCTTAAAATCTAAAGGCATATCAAACAATAAATCCGTATTCATAGCCCCTAAAACATAAATAAACGAGCCTTGCTTGAGTGCATTCTCTTTTAACGCCCCACCCCCAAGCAATAAATCCCCATAAAATCGTGTCCCAAAATAAGGCACAAAGTATTTTTGATATCCGAATTTAACGCTAATCATAGAAACAGGAGCGTTAATATTGATATTGTTTTTAAACGCGCTAGGGGCATTCGCACCATATCTGTCTAACATTTCCCCTTGATAAGACAAGTTAAGTTCCCCATAAGCATACCCACCCCCTAAAAAAACCCCACTCTTATCATCGGCTATGGAAAAAGATTTGAGCAATTTCTCTTTTTTCTTGGAGGAAATTTTAGGATAAGATCGATCAATATATTCTTCTTCAAACTTATCCTTATTTATCTCTTGGGGCGAAACCCCTTTTTCGGTGAGCTGTTGCTTTAAATGGTTTATTTTTTCGTCTAATTGTTGGTTTTCTTCTTCTAAATTGTCATAATCTGTCGCTTGAAGTCCCAGTATGAGCGCGATATAAATCAAACAATATTTAAACTTCAACATTTTAGCCTTTACAATAAATAGTTGTAACTAATATAATAAATATTAGTGCTTTTAAAATAATATAAAAAGGTTTGCGAAGTTTCTTTTAAGGGAGGCATTTTTAAGGCTAATTCAAAGCGGTGTTTGAGGTTAAGCGTCATGCTCACCCCTAAATTTAACACTAATCCAAAAGCGTTAGGCTGTGAATACCCTCTAATCTCTTTTAAATTTTGATACATCCCATTCCACCCCACTCCAACGCCTCCAAATATCCCTAACGCAAACCTTTTTTCTTTGTCAATAGGCTTATCCATCAACAGATCAATATTCAAGCTTGCGGTTTGATAAGAGGCTAAAGAATCGCTTTTAAACCCTTTCATCGCCCCCCCTAAATATTCCCCATAAAAGCGTAAGGCGCTAATCCCATTAGCAAAATACTTTTGATACCCGCTCCTTAATCCATACAACAAAGGAGAAGCTTGAATATTGCTTAAAAGTTCAAACTTCTCATAAGAATGAGCGCTAACCCCTATATCGCCAAGGATTACGCCTATAAAAAAACCGCTCTTATTTTTAGCCATTTGTTGGAATAAGATGGCTTCATTTTTTTCATGCAATTCCCCTTTGAGCATGTAAAGCTGGCGTTTTTTCTTATGGATTTCTTCAAGTAGACTTTTTTCATCAATATTCTTTTTAACTTCCTTGTTTTCTTCAAACTCTAGCGTTTGGGCGCGTTTTTCTTCCAAAAGAATGGGAGCGTCTTTAGGGGGATTTTCTTTAATCATGTTTTCTTCAGTCGTATTCTCTTGAGTCGTATTCTCTTCAGCGTGCAAGCTTAAAATAAAACCAAAGCATAAAATGAAATTTCTTATTTTTTTAGAACACATATTGATACCCAATGCTTGCTATAGCTCCCCACCAAGTCTCTTTTGAAGAATTGGATTGCAAAAAAGGGAAATTATTCAAAATTTTAAATTCAAATTCAATGCGGTTTTTTTCTAATACCGTTAGAGCCAATCCTGCGTTAAAAGACATCCCCCATTCCGCCGTATAATTCACCCCATGCGCTACAACCCCCAAGCCTAAACCCATATACCCCCCCATATAAAGGTATTTCCCCACGAAAGGCAAAGGAAAATCCAATAAAAAATCCCCATTCAGCATAACCGATTGAAACCCCACGCTCCCAAAGCCCGCTTTTTTAGGAGCCCCTCCATAATATTGGATATAGATGCGCCTGCCAATAATATTGGGCTTAACCAAGCGTGCAAAAAACGACGGCCTGAAAGTTTGATAGCCAAATCGCAAGCCATAAGCGAACAAATAATTTAAAATATTGCCCGTGATGCTGGAACTATTGGTTCTAACCATGATTTCATGATTGTAAAAAAACCCGGTATTGATCCCTAAAATAAGCCCGCTTTTAGCGTTCGCCCTTTTTAAGTCTCTGATCAATTCTTCAACTTCTTTATCTTCATAAGCTTTATAATACTTGATATACTTGTAGTATTTTGGGTCTAGGGTATCATAATCAAGCGCACTCAATCCCGTATAAAACCCCATTAAAGACCATAAAATAACATGTTTTTTAAGACCCAAAATCGCTAAATCCCTTGAATTGTTTGTTAAAAGTTTCTTTCAATTATACTAAAATAATTAAAATGACCGGTTAAAATGGAGTAAAATTTTTACCCACCCCAATAAAGTCATGCTACAATGCCACTATATTTAACACTTAGGATTTTTAATGAGCATGCAAACCGCCCCAATTAAAAAAATCACTCTCAACCACCTCCAAGCTAAAAAAAATCAAGAAAAAATCATCGCCATTACCGCTTATGACGCGCTGTTCGCTCAAATATTTGATCCGCTAGTGGATGTGATTTTAGTGGGCGATAGTTTGAATATGAGTTTTTTCAATCAAAACGACACTTTAAGCGCGAGTGTGGAAATGATGCTCTATCACACCAAAGCCGTGTGCGCGGGCGCTAAGACTCCTTTTATCATCACAGACATGCCCTTTGGAAGCTATAAAGATGAAAAAACAGCCCTAAAAAACGCCATTAGAGTTTATAAAGAAACCCAAGCGAGCGCGATCAAACTAGAGGGGGGGAAAGAAAAAGCGAAATTGGTTAAAACGCTCACTGATGAGGGCGTTATTGTGGTAGGGCATATTGGCTTGATGCCCCAATTCGTGCGTCTTGATGGAGGTTATAAGATTAAAGGCAAAAACGAAGAGCAACAAAAAAAGCTTTTAGAAGACGCTTTGAGTTTAGAAGAAGCCGGGGCGGGTTTGTTGGTTTTAGAGGGTATAACCACCCCTATCGCTCAAAAAATCATGCAAACAATCAAAATCCCCACGATCGGCATAGGGAGCGGTAAAGATTGCGACGGGCAGATTTTAGTGTGGAGCGATATGTTAGGCTTTTTTGATAGCTTTAAGCCTAAATTCGTGCGAGAATACCTTAAAGGGAAAGAATTGGTTCAAAACGCTATCAAGCAATACGCTGATGATGTGAAAAAGGGAAACTTCCCTAACGAGCTAGAAAGTTATCATTAAATGAAAGAACGGATAGTCAATTTAGAAACTTTGGATTTTGAAACTTCTCAAGAAGTGAGTTTGCGCCCTAGTCTTTGGGAAGATTTTATCGGTCAAGAAAAGATTAAAAGCAACTTGCAAATTTCTATTTGCGCGGCTAAAAAACGCCAAGAAAGTTTGGATCACATGCTCTTTTTTGGCCCGCCCGGTTTGGGTAAAACTTCAATCAGCCATATCATCGCTAAAGAAATGGAAACCAATATCAAAATCACCGCCGCTCCCATGATAGAAAAAAGCGGTGATTTAGCCGCCATTTTGACGAATTTGCAAGCTAAAGACATTCTTTTTATTGATGAAATCCACCGGCTTAGCCCGGCGATTGAAGAGGTTTTATACCCGGCTATGGAAGATTTCAGGCTGGATATTATCATAGGCTCAGGCCCAGCCGCTCAAACCATTAAAATTGATTTACCCCCTTTCACCCTCATCGGCGCTACCACTAGAGCCGGAATGCTCTCTAACCCCTTAAGAGACAGATTTGGCATGAGTTTTAGAATGCAATTTTATAGCCCTAGCGAACTAGCTCTCATCATCAAAAAAGCCGCCATTAAACTCAACCAAGACATCAAAGAAGAAAGCGCTGATGAAATCGCTAAAAGGAGCAGAGGCACGCCAAGGATCGCTTTAAGGCTTTTGAAAAGGGTGCGCGATTTTGCGCTAGTCAAAAATTCAAGCTTGATGGATTTAAACATCACTTTGCATGCTTTGAATGAATTAGGCGTGAATGAATTGGGCTTTGATGAAGCGGATTTGGCGTATTTATCTTTGTTGGCTAACGCTCAAGGAAAGCCGGTGGGTTTGAACACGATTGCAGCGTCTATGAGAGAAGATGAAGGCACGATTGAAGACGTGATTGAGCCTTTTTTACTCGCTAATGGGTATTTAGAGCGCACCGCTAAAGGCAGAATCGCCACGCCTAAAACCCATGCGCTTTTAAAAATCCCCACTTTAAAGTCTCAAACTTTATTTTAATCTTGTTTAGAAAGAAAATTACACTACAATAACGATAAAATTTTAAGGGTGTAAAAGTAGATTATTATGTTTGGCATGGGCTTTTTTGAAATCCTTGTGGTGTTGGTTGTAGCGATTATTTTTTTAGGGCCAGAAAAATTCCCCCAGGCTGTCGTGGATATGGTGAAGTTTTTTCGTGCGGTTAAAAAAACGCTCAATGACGCTAAGGACACTTTAGATAAAGAAATCAATATTGAAGAAATCAAAAAAGAAACCCTAGAGTATCAAAAACTCTTTGAAAACAAAGTGGAGAGTCTTAAGGGCGTTAAGATTGAAGAATTAGAAGACGCTAAAATAACTGCAGAAAATGAGATTAAAAGCATTCAGGATTTGATGCAAGATTACCAAAAAAGCCTAGAAAACAACGCACCCCCTAACCATTTAAATGAAGAAGTTTCCAATGAAGAAGCCTTAAATAAAGAAGTTTCAAGCGATGAATCTCCTAAAGAGGTCCAATTAGCAACCGATAACAACGCTAAAGAACACGACAAAGAAAAAGAGCATGTTTGAAGATTTAAAACCGCATTTACAGGAATTAAGAAAGCGTTTGATGGTTTCTGTAGGAACGATTTTAGTGGCGTTTTTGGGATGCTTTCATTTTTGGAAAAATATTTTTGAATTTGTTAAAAATTCTTATAAAGGCACGCTCATTCAGCTCTCCCCTATTGAAGGGGTTATGGTAGCGGTTAAAATCAGTTTTTCAGCCGCTATCGTCATTTCCATGCCCATTATTTTTTGGCAATTGTGGCTCTTTATCGCTCCAGGGCTTTATAAGAATGAAAAAAAAGTGATTTTGCCTTTTGTGTTTTTTGGGAGCGGCATGTTTTTAATGGGGGCGGCGTTTTCTTATTATGTGGTGTTCCCTTTCATTATTGAATACTTGGCCACTTTTGGGAGCGATGTCTTTGCGGCCAATATTTCTGCGTCCAGTTACGTGAGCTTTTTCACACGCTTGATTTTAGGCTTTGGCGTGGCGTTTGAATTGCCTGTTTTGGCGTATTTTTTAGCTAAAGTGGGCTTGATTACTGATGCGAGTTTGAAAGCGTATTTCAAATACGCTATTGTAGTGATTTTTATTGTAGCAGCGATTATCACTCCTCCTGATGTGGTGAGTCAAATCTTTATGGCGTTACCCTTAGTGGGGCTTTATGGGCTTTCTATTTTAATCGCCAAAATGGTCAATCCGGCTCCCAAAGACAACGAAGAAGATAGCAAAAATAATGCCAAAGAGAATACAAAGAGCGAGTCGTAGTTGAAAGAATTTGATTTAGAAAGCTATGATTATGATTTGCCTAAGGAATTGATCGCAAACTACCCCATTTTGCCCAAAGAAAAGGCTAAATTGCTCGTCTATGAAAGGCGTTCGCAAACAATCACGCACACCACTTTTGAGCATGTTTTAGATTTTTTCCCTAAAAACGCCCTTATTGTGTTGAATGACACTAAAGTGATTAAGGCTAGGCTTTTTGGATCTAAGCATGCCTTTTTGCCATCAAAAACGACCGAAGTGTTTTTCCACCGCTTTTTTAAAAATAATACCGCTTTAACTCAAATCAAGGGCAAGATCAAAGTGGGGGATAAAATCTTTTTTGATGAAAATTATTACGCTGAAGTTTTGGAATTACTCCATAACGGCCAACGCTTGATCGCTTTTTATGACCATAAAACTCCTTTAAATCAAGAAAATATCTTAAAGCTTTTAGAGCAATACGGGCATATGCCCTTACCCCCTTATATTAAAAGAGCCGATGAAAGTTTGGATGCGCATGAATACCAGAGCGTGTTCGCTAAACACATCGGTGCGGTGGCTGCCCCTACGGCGTCATTGCATTTTTCTCAAAATACCTTAGAAAAATTATTGAAAGATTTCAAGCACGCTTTTTTAACCTTGCATGTGGGGGCCGGGACTTTTCTTGGCGTAGAAACTAAGGACATTAGAGAGCATCAAATCCATACAGAAGTTTTACGCATTCCTAAAAAGAGCCAAGAAATTTTGCGAGAATCCCAAGAGGTTTTATGCATCGGCACGACCGCTTTAAGGAGCGTGGAATATTTCAAACGCTTAAAAAACCCTAATCAAGAATCGTTTGAATGCGATATATTCTTGCATCTTGCTAATCCTATTTTGCATGTTAATTATTTGCTCACTAATTTCCATTTGCCCAAATCAAGCCTTTTAATGCTTGTAAGCACGATGATAGGCTTAGAAAAAACCAAAGAGATCTACAAAATAGCCATAGAAAAGAAGTATCGTTTTTATTCTTATGGCGATGGGATGCTGATTTTATGAACCCCTTATTGCAAGACTATGCGCGCATCCTTTTAGAATGGAATCAAACGCACAACTTGAGTGGCACAAAAAATTTAAACGAATTAGAACCCCAGATCACAGACGCTCTAAAACCTTTAGAATTTGTCAAAGATTTTAAAAGCTGCTTGGATATTGGGAGCGGGGCGGGTCTTCCTGCTATCCCTTTAGCCCTTGAAAAACCGGAAACAAAATTCATTCTTTTAGAGCCAAGAATAAAAAGAGCGGCTTTTTTAAATTACCTTAAAAGCGTTTTGCCTTTAAAAAACATTGAAATCATTAAAAAGCGTTTAGAAGATTATCAAAATCTTTTACAAGTGGATTTAATCACTTCTAGAGCGGTCGCTAGCTCTTCTTTTTTGATAGAAAAAAGCCAACGCTTCCTAAAAGATAAGGGGTATTTTTTATTCTATAAAGGCGAGCAGTTAAAAGATGAAATCGCTTGTAAAGACACTGAATGCTTTATGCATCAAAAACGAGTTTATTTTTACAAATCAAAGGAAAGTTTATGTTAAGAATTTTAATCCCCTTACTCATTATCGTGTGGGTTTTATGGCGTTTGTTTTTGAGACAAAAACCCCACAAAGACGACCCCAAAGACAACCACTCTTATGCGCAACAAACCCCCAAAGAATTAGAAGATCACATGATTGTATGCTCTAAATGCCAAACCTATGTCTCTAGCAAAGACGCTATTTACAGCGGAGCGGTAGCCTATTGCAGTGAAACCTGTTTGAAGGATAAGAGGTAAATATGCTTATTTTAGGACACCCTTTAATCCCTAGCGATCGTTTTATTTTCATTAAAAACACCGATGGCATTCATTCCAGCACCAATAACGATATAGTGTGTTTTGAAGCGCACCCAAAAAATTTGGAATTAGCTAAGTATTGCTGTGAAAATAGCGTCAATTTTAGCGTGATCTTTTTATCGCACAAGATAGAAACGGACGCCTTTTTTTTATTCAACGCTTTCAAACCGCTCTATTGTATTTTTAAGGATATTAAACAAGCGATACTCGCCCAACAACACGCCACGAATTACTTATTAGATAGCAAAATCTTGTTTTTTATGGATTTAAACGATACAGAGTCGTGGGAAATTTGCGCTAAAAGTCAGATTGATGGCGTGATTTCTAAAGACTCACTCCTTTTAAAATAAGCCCTTTTTAAACAAATCTTAGTTATAATAGTCCCCTTTTAAGGGGAGATGTCCGAGTGGTTGAAGGAGCACGCCTGGAACGCGTGTAAGGTGCAAGCCTTCGAGGGTTCGAATCCCTCTCTCTCCGCCATTTAAAAATGCCACGAATGCGAAATAAAAAACAAAAAGCTCCTTTCAAACAAACTGCGTCTTTCAGGGGTTAGAAAGATTTTCATGCCAATTTCTACATCCACCTTATGATACAAAACGATCGTGCGAAACTGCACCCCAAATTTCCCAATAGCCCTGAAATAAGTGTTGTGAAAATTGAAATCTTTTAATGAATCCCAAGTATTCACCACCAAATCTTTGACTTTATTGTTGAGTATCCATGTGTTGGCGGCCAGTTGCAAGCCAAAGAAAAAAGCCCAGCGGTTGATAGGGTTTTTAGCGTAGGCGACCATAAAATCCCCTCCCACCCCATAAGTGAACATGTTCGCTTGCAAAGTAGAGTCATTATTAAAAAGCACATTGCCATAATCTATAAAGAAATAATACCTAGAATAAGCCCAATCGTTTTTAGGATTCACTTCATAGCCTTGAAGGATTGAAGCCCCTTGTAAAAGCTTATTGGTGTTTAAAGGGCGCATAAACACCGTGCCTATTTGATAAGAAGAAGACATGTAACTCAAATTTTCAGCATTTAAAATATTTAAAAAACTTATACCCAGTATTAAAATTCTTAAATAATACACTTACTTGTAAAATCCTTGTCTTTCTTTTTTCAAACCATCCAATGACCCTTTATCGCACTCAAAAGTTATTTTATTACTTTTAAACGATTATGATAGCAAACAAACTGAATTTTTTTACAAACAAGAACGCTCATTAAACGCTCCATTTAGCCAATGATTATTGTTGGTCAAGGTAATTTTAATCAAAACATGCTATTATTTGGAACGATTTATTATTATAAAGCGTTAGAGACGCTTTGGCTGTTTAAAAAGAGCCTAATTTAAATGCAATCTTAAAAGGAGAAGCACTTTGAAACTACTGGTAGTAGATGATAGCTCAACTATGAGGAGAATTATTAAAAACACACTTTCACGCTTAGGCTATGAAGATGTTTTAGAAGCTGAGCATGGGGTGGAAGCTTGGGAGAAACTAGACGCTAATGCGGACACTAAGGTGCTTATCACAGATTGGAACATGCCTGAAATGAACGGCTTGGATCTCGTTAAAAAGGTACGCTCCGATAGCCGTTTTAAAGAGATCCCTATTATTATGATCACCACAGAAGGCGGTAAGGCTGAAGTCATTACGGCTTTGAAAGCGGGCGTGAATAACTACATTGTGAAACCTTTTACCCCCCAAGTTTTGAAGGAAAAATTAGAGGTTGTTTTAGGGACAAACGATTGAGTGTTAAAGCCAATGTATTATGAGTTTTTCTTTATCTTCCCTAAGGAGCGAGAGCTTTTTGAGGGCTTTCTTTTAGACACTACGCACCTAGCCTTAGAAGAATCTAGCTTAGAGAATTTAAAAGCGTTTGACGATAAAGAAACCATTGAATTTATAAGCCGATCCAGTTGGCATTATTTCACCACTCATGATCTTTTAAAAGAACATTTAAAAGAAAAACCTCCGCATCTCAAAAATTTCGTTATTTTACGCTCTGAAGAGAATTTGAATCACTCGCTCATTCTAGCATTAGAAGCGTTTTGTTTGAATTTAAAACAAAACTTGCAAAGTGAGTTTGATTTTTTCTGTCTTTCACGCAATCTGGCTTCAAAAGACTGGCTAGAAGCCTACAAACAAGCTATTTTGCCGGTGCAATGCGCCAAATTTTACATACACCCTAGCTGGCATCAAAAGCCAAGCCATGTTGTTACAAATGATTGCATAATGATTGATCCGGCTTTGGCCTTTGGATCAGGCCATCATGAAAGCACTTCTATGTGTTTGGAACTGCTCTCTGACCTTGATTTAAAACGCAAAAACGCTTTAGATGTGGGCTGTGGGAGCGGGATTTTAAGCATAGCCTTAAAAAAACAAGGCGTTAGCGCTTTAGTAGCTTGCGATACGGATAGTTTAGCCGTTGAAGAAACCCTAAAAAATTTTAGCTTGAATCAAATACCCCTATTAGCGCAAGATAAGGTCGTTTATGGCTCTACGCAAAAAATTGAAGGGCGTTTTGATATTATTGTGGCGAACCTTGTCGCTGATGTGATTAAGAGTTTGTATAGTGAATTTGTGCGGCTTTGTAACCACACTCTTATTTTATCAGGGATTTTAGAAACCCATTTAAACTCTGTTTTACAGATCTATTATAATGGATTTGAGGTTTTAGAACAGCGACAGCGTAACGAATGGGTCGCTCTAAAATTGCTTAAAAAACAACCAATAAATTAAGGATTATAATGAAACCAACGAACGAACCTAAAAAACCTTTTTTTCAAAGTCCCATTATCCTTGCGGTTCTTGGAGGGATTTTACTCATTTTTTTTCTGCGCTCTTTCAATTCTGATGGCAGTTTTTCGGACAATTTCTTAGCTTCTAGCACTAAAAATGTGAGCTACCATGAAATCAAACAGCTCATCAGCAATAATGAAGTGGAAAATGTGAGTATCGGTCAAACTTTGATCAAAGCCAGCCATAAAGAGGGCAACAATCGTGTGATCTATATCGCTAAACGAGTGCCTGATTTGACCTTAGTGCCTTTGTTAGACGAGAAAAAAATCAATTATTCTGGTTTTAGCGAGTCTAACTTTTTTACGGACATGTTGGGGTGGCTCATGCCTATTTTAGTGATTTTAGGGCTATGGATGTTTATGGCAAACCGCATGCAAAAAAATATGGGTGGGGGTATTTTTGGCATGGGGAGCGCGAAAAAACTCATTAACGCTGAAAAACCCAATGTGCGTTTTAATGACATGGCAGGCAATGAAGAAGCCAAAGAAGAAGTGGTAGAAATCGTAGATTTCTTAAAATACCCTGAACGATACGCCAATTTAGGGGCTAAAATCCCTAAAGGCGTGTTATTAGTAGGGCCTCCAGGAACCGGTAAAACCCTTTTAGCCAAAGCGGTAGCCGGCGAAGCGCATGTGCCGTTTTTCTCTATGGGAGGGAGCAGTTTTATTGAAATGTTTGTGGGCTTAGGGGCAAGCAGGGTTAGGGATTTATTTGAAACCGCTAAAAAACAAGCCCCTAGCATCATTTTTATTGATGAAATTGATGCCATAGGTAAAAGCCGAGCGGCTGGAGGCGTGGTGAGCGGGAACGATGAAAGAGAGCAAACCTTAAACCAGCTCTTAGCCGAAATGGATGGCTTTGGGAGCGAAAACGCGCCTGTGATTGTCTTAGCTGCAACGAACCGCCCTGAAATCTTGGATCCGGCGTTAATGCGTCCAGGGCGTTTTGACAGGCAGGTTTTAGTGGATAAGCCTGATTTTAATGGCAGGGTAGAAATCTTAAAAGTGCATATTAAAGGCGTGAAACTCGCTAATGATGTGAATTTGCAAGAAGTCGCCAAACTCACCGCAGGGCTTGCAGGAGCGGATTTAGCGAATATCATCAATGAAGCCGCACTTTTAGCAGGAAGAAACAACCAAAAAGAAGTCAGGCAACAGCATTTAAAAGAAGCGGTTGAAAGAGGGATTGCAGGGCTAGAAAAGAAAAGCAGGCGCATCAGTCCTAAGGAAAAGAAAATCGTCGCCTACCATGAAAGCGGGCATGCCGTGATTTCTGAAATGACTAAAGGGAGTGCTAGGGTGAATAAAGTCTCTATCATTCCAAGGGGCATGGCGGCTTTAGGCTACACCCTTAACACGCCTGAAGAAAACAAATACTTGATGCAAAAACACGAACTCATCGCTGAAATTGATGTGCTTTTAGGCGGGAGAGCGGCTGAAGATGTCTTTTTGGAAGAAATTTCTACCGGTGCGAGCAACGATTTAGAAAGAGCGACTGATATTATTAAAGGCATGGTGAGTTACTACGGCATGAGCAGTGTCAGTGGGCTTATGGTGTTAGAAAAACAGCGGAACGCCTTTTTGGGAGGTGGTTATGGAAGCAGTAGGGAATTTAGCGAAAAGACCGCAGAAGAAATGGATCTTTTCATTAAAAACCTGTTAGAAGAGCGCTATAAGCATGTCAAACAAACCTTAAGCGACTACAGAGAAGCGATTGAAATCATGGTCAAGGAGTTGTTTGACAAAGAAGTCATTACAGGCGAAAGGGTGCGTGAAATCATCAGCGAATACGAGGCCGCCAATAATTTAGAAAGCCGTTTGATCCCTTTAGAAGAGCAAGCGAGTTAAAAGTGCGAGATTGCAAACAGATTTTTGATAAGGGTTTAAAGCCTTATGATAAACATTCTGTTTGTTTAAAGCTTTTTTTTAGATTTTGTTTTCTAAAAACCCGCACTTATCAACAGCGTTATAAAGCGTTTGCTCTGACGCTCTTTTCTTGTGAGTTTTTTAACGCTTGTAAAATTTTTATTCCCATAATTGATTTTAAAATCGTTTTTATTCCTATTCTAAAAGCCAAGTTACAAAGAATCTCTAATGCCTATTAACCCTCTCTATCTTTTCCCCAATCTTTTTACCGCTAGCAGTATTTTTTTAGGCATGATGAGTATTTTTTACGCTTCCAGTTACCAATTTGTCATGGCGTGTTGGTTAGTGGTAGCGAGCCTTATTTTAGACGGGCTTGATGGGCGTGTCGCAAGGCTTACCAACACCACCAGCAAGTTTGGTATAGAATTTGACTCACTGGCTGATGTAATCGCTTTTGGAGTAGCCCCAAGCTTAATCGCTTACTTTTATGTGGGGTATAACTTTGGGCGCATAGGCATGGCGGTGAGTGCGTTGTTTGTGATTTTTGGAGCGATACGATTAGCGCGATTCAATATCAGCACCAACACAAGCGACCCCTATTCTTTTATCGGTATCCCCATTCCTGCGGCAGCGGTATTGGTGGTGCTTTGTGTGTTATTGGATAACAAATACCATTTTTTAGAAGGCAATACCGAAAAGTTATTTTTAAGCTTTATTGTTTTATTGGGGGTGCTTATGGTGAGCAATATCCGCTACCCTAATTTTAAAAAAGTCAAATGGAATCTCAAGCTTTTCATCTTAGTGTTGATTTTTTTATCGTTAGTGTTTGTGCGCCCTTTAGAGGCTTTAAGCGTGTTTATGGGGCTGTATTTGATTTATGGCATCATTCGGTGGCTCTTTTTAATGGTAAAAATTATTTTTAATAAAAATAAGAGCGCATGAAAGAATCTTTTTACATAGAGGGAATGACTTGCACGGCGTGTTCTAGCGGGATTGAACGCTCTTTAGGGCGTAAAAGTTTTGTAAAAAAAATAGAAGTGAGCCTTTTAAATAAGAGTGCTAACATTGAATTTAACGAAAATGAAACCAATTTAGACGAAATTTTTAAACTCATTGAAAAACTGGGCTATAGCCCTAAAAAAACTTTGGCGAAAGAAAAAAAAGAATTTTTTAGCCCTAATGTTAAATTAGCGTTGGCGGTTATTTTCACGCTTTTTGTGGTGTATCTTTCTATGGGGGCGATGCTTAGTCCTAGCCTTTTACCTGAAAGCTTGCTTACGATTAACAACCATAGTAATTTTTTAAACGCATGCTTACAGCTTATAGGCACGCTCATTGTCATGCATTTAGGGAGGGATTTTTACATTCAAGGGTTTAAAGCCTTATGGCACAGACAACCCAACATGAGTAGCCTTATCGCCATAGGCACAAGCGCTGCCTTAATCTCAAGCTTGTGGCAATTGTATTTCGTTTATACAAGCCAGTGGTCTTATGGGCATTATTATTTTGAAAGCGTGTGCGTGATTTTAATGTTTGTAATGGTAGGCAAACGCATTGAAAATGTTTCTAAAGACAAAGCTTTAGACGCTATGCAGGCCTTGATGAAAAACGCCCCAAAAACCGCCCTTAAAATGCACAATAACCAACAGATTGAAGTTTTAGTGGATAGCATTGTGGTGGGGGATATTCTAAAGGTTCTCCCTGGAAGTGCGATTGCGGTGGATGGCGAAATCATAGAGGGCGAAGGGGAATTAGATGAGAGCATGTTAAGCGGCGAAGCGTTGCCGGTTTATAAAAAAGTCGGCGATAAAGTCTTTTCAGGGACATTCAATAGCCACACGAGTTTTTTAATGAAAGCCACGCAAGATAACAAAAACAGCACCTTGTCTCAAATTGTAGAAATGATCCATAACGCTCAAAGCTCAAAGGCAGAGATTTCTCGCTTAGCGGATAAGGTTTCAAGCGTGTTTGTGCCAAGCGTGATCGCTATCGCTATTTTAGCGTTTGTGGTGTGGCTCATCATCGCGCCTAAACCCGATTTTTGGTGGAATTTTGGAATCGCTTTAGAAGTGTTTGTATCGGTTTTAGTGATTTCTTGCCCTTGCGCTTTAGGATTGGCTACACCTATGAGTATTTTAGTAGCGAACCAAAAAGCGAGTTCTTTAGGTTTATTTTTTAAAGACGCTAAAAGTTTAGAAAAAGCAAGGCTAGTCAATACGATCGTTTTTGATAAAACCGGCACGCTCACTAACGGCAAGCCTGTCGTTAAAAGCGTTCATTCTAACATAGAATTATTAGAGTTATTGAGTTTAGCGGGCAGTATTGAAAAGAGCAGCGAACATGTCATTGCTAAAGGGATTGTAGAATACGCCAAAGAGCATAACGCTCCCTTAAAAGAAATGAGTGAAGTTAAAGTGAAAACGGGTTTTGGCATCAGCGCTAAAACAGATTATCAAGGCGCTAAAGAGGTTATCAAAGTCGGTAATAGCGAATTTTTTAACCCTATTAACGCACTAGAAATTCAAGAAAACGGGATTTTAGTGTTTGTGGGTAGAGTGATCAGTGAAAAAGAAGACGAGCTTTTAGGGGCGTTTGTTTTAGAAGATTTGCCCAAAAAAGGCGTGAAAGAGCATATCGCTCAAATCAAAAAATTAGGCATTAACACTTTTCTTTTAAGCGGGGACAATAGAGAGAATGTCAAAAAATGCGCGCTTGAATTAGGGATTGATGGTTATATCAGCAACGCTAAACCACAAGACAAGCTCAACAAGATCAAAGAGCTTAAGGAAAAAGGGCAGATTGTTATGATGGTGGGCGATGGCTTGAATGACGCTCCTAGCCTTGCTATGAGCGATGTGGCGGTGGTGATGGCTAAAGGGAGCGATGTGAGCGTGCAAGCAGCGGATATTGTGAGCTTTAATAACGACATTAAATCGGTTTATAGCGCGATTAAATTAAGCCAGGCGACCATTAAAAATATCAAAGAAAATTTGTTTTGGGCTTTTTGTTATAATAGCGTGTTTATCCCTTTAGCTTGTGGGGTTCTTTATAAGGCTAATATCATGTTAAGCCCGGCGATTGCGGGTTTAGCGATGAGCTTAAGCTCTGTGAGTGTGGTCTTAAACTCCCAAAGGCTAAGGAATTTTAAAATTAAGGATCATTGAATGAAAGCAACTTTTCAAGTGCCAAGCATTACTTGCAACCATTGCGTGGATAAAATTGAAAAATTTGTGGGCGAAATTGAAGGCGTGAGCTTTATTGATGCGAGCGTGGAAAAAAAGAGCGTGGTTGTAGAGTTTGAAGCTCCAGCGACACAGGATTTGATTAAGGAAGCCTTATTGGATGCGGGGCAAGAAGTGGTGTGATATAGAGGTAGTAGTTTAAAGACCGCAATGTTCAAAAGGGTTGTTGTCTTTTAATGCTTTGTTTGGGTTTTTTCACGCCCTTCAATGGTGATTTATCATAACCATAAGGGAAAGAAATTATCGCATTTTCCTTTTCTCATTTCCATTTTTGATACAAACGAATCTGCCTGTTCAAGCTGCTAATTACACCACCAATAAAAGAAAGAGAGCTGCGAGATAAATGGCTTTTGAATGATGAGCGAATAAGTTCAAAGATTTTAATAAACAACATGCATAACTCGTCAGGTTTCATGTTGTCAACAAGGCTTAAGCCACTTATACATTCAATAGGGACAAGAACGCGAGAGCAATCATCTTTTAAGTCATTGTCTAATCGCTGTGTTAGGCTATCCATGCCCTTTTGAATTACCTCATGCATTCTTTCTAAAACACGATGTCCCCTTGTTGAAAAAGAATGAGATGAACGCATGATGTAAAGTCTGTTGCTTATTTTACATAGCCTCTTTGTTAAGTCAGGTAATGATAAGTAAAGATTTCTAATGTATGGCATGACTATCCTTTATTGGCGGTTGTCATGTTATATCATGCGTTGCCTTAAAACGCTATGAGATCTTTTGGCAAGATTCACCCATTCCTACACAAATTTCACTAAGATCATCCCGCTAAACGCGTTGTTTTTATAAAATTCTATGCGATAGATCCTTTCTTGCTTGTCTAGTGAAAAGCATTTTTGAAAATCTTTAAATCTAATCGTATAACCCGCTTCATTAGGCTTACTCTCATTAGAAACGCTAAAGCCAATCACATTCGCGCGGATATTATCCATGCCATGAATATAAAAACTCTCTTTCACTTCAACCACGCTCCCTATTTTAACCATTTGATCCTTATTGTCAATTTGCATTTTCACTTCTTCTAAAGAAGGATCAAACTCTATGTAAAAAGGCGATAATCGTGTCATGAGCTTGTTACCATATTTTAAAAACACTTCTTGCTTATTTTTGACTAGCCCCACAATGTAAGCATTGCTCTCTATAGGGATTTGTGGGATTTTAGTGTTATTAGGTAAAGGGAAATGATTGAGTTTAGAGCGTAAGTTAAAAAGGGGCATTTTAGGCAGAGAACTGATTTTTGCCCATAAGTTTTTATCGTTGATTAGGGCATGCACGCTGCTAGGGTTAAGCTCAAAATCGCGCTTAAAAGGGATATTGAGTTGATTGAGTAAGCCCTCAATGGCTTGCAAATGGTAAAACACCCTTGATGCTAAAGGGAGTTCTTTGCTGGCTTCATTGGCAAAAGCACTCTTTTTTTGGTTGATTGCATAAAAAGTTAGGGCTTTTTGCATTTCTGTATCGCCTTGCACAGTGCGCGTGTTTTTTAAATGATACTCCTCAATGGGGTGCAATAAATGGGCGTTGATGCTCTCAATCGTATTGTTGGCGAAAGCAAGCAAGTTAGGGAATTTCGCCCCTTTAACTTCATCTTGATCAATAATAAAGCAATTCCCCCAACGCTTGGGATTGAGCGTCGCATCAATATAAATAGGGCGATAATACCCACCGCCATCATGCAAATGCAAGACAGCATCTATATTGGGTTTTGCAATCAAGGATTTGATTTCCTGGATAGTGGAGTATTCAGGGTCATTCTTGTCTAAAGTGGCAAATTTGCGGTTCATATCCCCATACAAGCCCCTATGATTTCTTAACATGGAAGGCTTATTCAATACGGGAACCACTTCCACCAAGCCTTTTAAAACGCTATAGTGCATTAAAAACAAATTAGTTGCATTAAACCCCCCAGGCTCATCGCCTTGAATCCCTGCTAAAAGCAACAAATGGGGGGCTTTGTCCCTATCCTCTACATTTGTAGGGGCTTTTTCTATCGTTTCTATCGCATGCACAAACACCAAAGAACACAAGCCCCACACTAAAAACCATATTTTTTTCATCCCATCTCTCTACTATTTGAAACTAAAAGATCGCTAATTATACCTAAAAACCTTTTTAAGGGGGTTTTTTGAAGTTTCCATAAAAAAGGAATGAAAAATGCTTGTGAATGATCAATTCTATTTAAAAGGTTTTTTATGGATATTTTAAAAACTCTTCAAAAGCATTTGGGCGATGTTGAAACAAGCGATTTTAAAACCAATGCGATAGAAAAATCCCAACAAATCGCCCAATTCAGTAGGGACATGAAAAATATAAACGAGAGCGTTGGAGCGTTACAAGTCTTGCAAATCGCTTGCAAAAAGCTTTTCAATAAGAGCATGGGTTTAGAAGATAAAGACGCTTTGCAAGCTTCTATCATCAAACAAGAATTGCGAGAAATTGTAGAAAATTGCCAGTTTTTAGCCTCCCCTTTGTTTGACACCCAGCTCAACATTGCTATTAACGATGAAGTTTTTTCCATGACTGTGGCTAATCCTTTGAATTTATTGGAAAATATTGGTGGGTTTCAAGCTTATTTGGAAGAAAAATTAAACGAAATTAAAGAATTATTAGGTTATTTGAGCGAAAGCCTTTCAAACCCTAAAGCCTTTATGCCAAGTTTTTCAAATAAAAGCCTTAAAGATTTGTTGAGCGATAACTTGAGGGCTTAAAATCTAGCCCTCTAATTTAGAAAATTTGATTTTCCATAAAAAGAATGAGCCTGAAAACGCTATTACAAATAAGCCCACCAAGTAATAGCCCAAGTCTGTAAATTCCAGGCTTTGTAAGGCGTTTAAAAGGCGGTTTTCAAATTTTAAGTGGAGTTTCTCGCTAACGACTTGAAAAAGCTCAATCAAGCCGATAAAGAGCGCGATAAACACGCTTAAGGCCGTGATAGAGATATTGTAATAGATTTTTCTTAAAGGGGTTTTGAACGCCCAATCATACGCCTTGAGCATGAACGCCCCATCTAAAGTGTCAAACAAACTCATGCCAGCGGCAAAAAGAATGGGTAAAGAGAGCATGCCCACCACACTCACTTTAATCGCGCTGCTAGAGAGAGCTAAAAGTGCGATTTCACTAGCGGTATCAAAGCCTAGCCCAAAAAGAAACCCGATAGGATAAATATGCCACGACTTGGAGATGAAATTAAACAAGGGTTTAAAAAAGCGGTTGAGTAAGCCCCTACTCGTTAAGAGCCGCTCGATCTCTTCATTTTGTTGCTGGCTCAGGCTTTCATTAGAGTGCGATTTTTTGAATATTTTTAGTAAATCCACTAGAATGATCGCATTCAATAGCCCTATAATGAGCAAAAAAAGCCCAGAAACTAAAGTCCCCACTACCCCCCCTATTTCTTCTAGCATCGGCGTGTGCTCTTTAGCCCAAGCGATCGCAAACGCGCTGATGATGGTCATTAAAATCACCACGCTTGAATGCCCCATAGAAAAGTAAAACCCCACACCATAGGCATTTTTGCCTTGTTGGGTGAGCTTTCTAATGGTGTTGTCTATGCAAGCGATGTGATCTGCATCAAAGGCATGCTTTGCCCCTAGCATGTAAGCCATAGACGCTGCTGCATAAAACGAAGCGTTATTGGCCATAAAGAGCAACGCTAAGCCTAATGCATGCAAGAACACAATCGCTAAAAAATAAGGAAACCACAATTTCACAGCACGCCTTTTTGTAAAAATAATATTTTTTTGATAATTTTAATATATTTTGTTAAATTAGAAAATCTTAAAATTTGTTTTTTGATTATTTTGCGAATTGCCCTAGAAAATCTTTAAGGGGAATGAGAGAATTTGAGTTAAAATCAATCATTTCTTTTAGTTTTTCATATTCTTCTTTGTGTTTTTCCTTTATTTTACCTTTACTATCAAAAACATCTATATTGGTCTTGGTCAAATTCTCTAATCCAAGCGCTTCTAAATAGGCATACAGCATATTTTTTCTTATGTTTTTAATCGGTTTATAATGTTCTTTGCTTTTAATGCATTCTAAGTATCCTTCAAAGCATTTAAGAAATTCATCGTGTTTAGCAATTTCTAATAATAGGGTTTCTAAATCGCCATCATCTTGATTGTTGGGGAATAAAAAAATTTGTTCTTTTGGAAAATCAGTCCCTTTTTCTTTGAATTCTTTACGAATATGCTTAAGCTTGTTATCAAAACCTGCATCGCTTTCTTGGTTCTCTTCTTTTATGTCTGCATCAAAAATAATGCACACTTGTTTATACCTGTGGTCTTCATTATTTAAAATACGCTTAATATCCTTACACAATCCATCTGAGAATAAGTTATTTTTACCTTCTACATGGATTATATCAAAATGAGCTTGATCAAAATGATCTTCATTTTTCCAAACATCAAGACACCAACTTAGAAAATTTTTATCGCTTTTTCCTTCTGTATAAATGAGTGTCTTTTTACTCATAATTATTTTCCTTAAACCTTTCTTTACCTCCAAAAAGATTGGCACCATTCTTGAAATAAAGAGATAAATTTTCTCCATAATAAGGCTCTGCAACGATTAAATCATCGTATTGTTCTAAGCAAAACAACTTAGTTTGATGCGCAAAATCCTTTTCTCTGATAACTTGATCTAAGATTTCTATAAATTCTTGGTTGTGGGTAGTCATAAACACTTGCAAATTACCATCTTTGTTGTCGTTGATAAAATCAATAACACACCTTAATAATAATTTCATGCGAGAAAAGTGCAAGCCATTCTCCACTTCATCAATATAAATCGTTTTTGCGTTATCAGCCATAAAAGCGCTTACAATATGCAAATATTTAATCAAACCATCACCAAATACAGATAGTGGGACTTTTTCTTTGATATTTTTCACTTTTAATTTGAGTTGGTTGTTAGTATTAAAGCTAATAGATTGGATATTGTTATCAAATTGATTAAGATGTTTATTTAATTCTTCTTCTAATTGGTTGTTACTGCAAATTTTACTCACCGCTTGAATCATATGAGCTTGCCTGTAAGCAGCATCGCTAGGTATTATGACAGCGCTTTCAAAGGGTGAAAGTTTTTGCAATTGACTGGGTTCAAAATTCTTAAATTGCCTGTTGTAGCTTGACTGATTAGGAATTGGTGGGAAATTGGGAACTTTAGCAATATTTAAGTGATCGTTATAGATTTCTTCATTATTTTTTTTAAGAGTGAAATTGAGCTGAGAGGACATTTGAGTTTGTTCTGCTGTGGGTATTATTTGCGACTCTATTACCTTTTGGTTTTCACTGGCTATGAATTTTATTTGCAAGTCTAAGGTCTG
The DNA here is from genome assembly GCF_000600085.1 of Helicobacter pylori oki112. NCBI lineage: Bacteria > Pseudomonadati > Campylobacterota > Epsilonproteobacteria > Campylobacterales > Helicobacteraceae > Helicobacter > Helicobacter pylori. The sequence goes on along the minus strand of NZ_CP006821.1, from coordinate 423,522 downwards.
ATTGTTGTCTAAAGTTGTAACAATCTGTATTTCTTTCTCAGTGTCTAAACCATAAAACATTAAGTTTTTTGATTCTGTTGTTAAAGGCTCTTTGCGTATATTGTCATAAATTTCTGTTAGATTAGCGCATGGGTGCATGAATTTTCCCACTAAACAATACAACGCTTCTAACAAATTGGATTTACCCACATTGTTCCCACCAGTAATAATGTTGAGTTTGGTAAAACCATCAATTTGAGTGTCCTTAAAAGTCTTAAAATTTTTAATGCGAACAGACTGAATCATTGAACCCCTTTATCCAAACAAAAATTGATGCTAAATTTTCATATTATAACGCATACAATTACGAAAAAATTTAATAGGAAATAAATAAGAAATCATAAAAATAAAAGCATTATATAAATTGTCCTATTTGGATTAGTTTTTCCCACCCAAAAATTTGATCCATTCGTCTCTATCAATCAAAAGCACTTCGTTAGCTTGAGCCAATTTTTGAGCGGCCTGCGTGAAGTAGCTGTTGGTGATCACGCAAGCTTTTTCGCAAGCGTAGTAAGCTTTAGAAGAGACCACCTCTTGAATGGCTTTGGGTGAAACTTTGTGCGAGTAGCGTTTGGCTTGAACCGCCCATTTGACGCCGTCTTTTTCTACAATCAAATCCGCTCCATAATCGCCGCTTTTTTGAGTGATTGTAACTTCAAAACCCTTTGAAGTGAAAAAGATTTTGGAATATTCTTCAAATTCAAAGCCGTTCATGGCGTCTATTTTTTGCAAAATGCGTTTGAGTTGGCGCTTCTTATACGAAGAAATAACGCCTTGAAAAAGCACTAATATGGAAAAAACGCCAAGAAGCGCGAACAATTTTAAAAGCAAATCATTAGCTGAAGTAGCTAATTTCAATTCTAAGGCTTTTTCCAATACAACATGCCAAATTAAATAAATCCCTACCGAAAACAAAATGACAAAAATAAAAAATACAATCTTTTTCATGCCTTAAAGCCACTCTGCATTTTCTATAGCGTTCAAACGCTTTTCTAAACCCTCCATAAGAGAATAGTAAGCCTTATTAAGGGCCTTGATTAAAGCGTTATGATAGGATTTGTCCTCTTGGGAAAAAAGAGAGGGGTTATCGCCCAAACGATTAGCGTAATAAACAGGCACGCTGAAAGCGGTGGGGATTAAAAGGGTGTCAAACGGGCAAGTGGTTTGCGGAGTGCATTCTAAAATCAAGCTCGCTTGAAGGTTTAAAAAACGCATGACGGATTTTGGATCAGCGTTAGGCTCAATCGTCTTTTTAAGCCTTTCTTTAATGGCTTTTAAATCTTTAGGACTCTCTTCAAAAGAAAAAAAAACATTGCCTGAAACATTGAAAGTGAAAGCGCTTTTATCTTTTAAAAAATAAGCGATTTGCTGGGTGAGTGCTTTTTTAAATTCTTTTTGGTAAAAGTGCGGCACAAAATGAGCGTTAAAAAAGATTTTAGGGGGGGTTAAAGTAAAAGCGGTTTTTAAAGGGCTGTTTTTGGGGTAATTTTTATATTTTAAATGCAGAGTCGTGTTGTTGAAAAACTGACACCCTAGTAAAATAAAAATAACACCAACGCTTAAAACCCTTAGCATTCTATCAAACGCCCATGCTCTAATTTCACATGCTTAGTGGCTAATTTAAGCGTGCTTGGGTTGTGCGAGATGAGAATGATCAAGCGGTTTTGTTTCAATTCTAAAATGCTTTGTTTAACGCTCTCTTCTGTGTGATTGTCTAAAGCGGAAGTGGCTTCATCAAAGATTAAAACTTGAGCGTCTTTATACAAAGCTCTTGCAATGGCGATTCTTTGGCGTTGGCCGCCGCTAAGATTAGCGCCAAATTCATCTAAAACGCTCTCTATCCCATGAGGCATTTTTTCCACAAAATCTAAGGCTTGAGCTTTTTTTAGGCATTCTTTGATTTTCACCTCATCAATCTCTAAACCATACGCCACATTTTCAGCCACGCTCCCGTTAAAAATAAACACCCTTTGAGTGACAACGCTAATCTTTTCCCTCAAGGATTTTTGAGTGATGCTCTCTATTTTTTGATCATTGATGAAAATTTCGCCCCTGCTTGGCTCATAAAGGCGTAAAATCAGATTCACTAATGAGCTTTTACCGCTCCCGCTTTCGCCTTTTAGAGCGATGATTTCATTTTGTTGGAATTTCAAACTAATATCGCTTAAAACATAACGCTCTTGATTGTCTAGTGCATAAGCGAGCCATACCTTTTTAAATTCTATGGTGTGTATAGCGTCATCTAGCGTCAATTCCCCATCAACAATAGCCGGCTCTCTTTCTAAAATCTCATGGATCCTGTCGCTAGCGACTAAGGCTTCTTGAAAATTAGAAACAATCCTGGTTAAGCGTTTGATCGGCGTATAGAGCATAAAAAGGGCCGTGATGAAAGAAAAAAACGCCCCCACGCTAATATGGCCCCTAATCACTTCATTCCCCCCTAAATAAATCACTAGCGCTATAGCGATAGAGCCTAAAAACTCCATTAAAGGCGAAGAAATTTCAGCCACGGCGATGTTTTTGATACCGATTTTAAAAAACGCTTCATTTTCTTTCACAAAAGCCTTATGCTCTAATTTTTCGCCATTAGAGATTTTAATCGCTTCCACATTGTTAAAGACTTCGCTCAAACGAGCGGTGATTTTGGCGTTACTCTCTTGGTGGGATTTAGCGAGTTTTTTAACCTTACGAATGATTTTGCTGATAGGAATAGCAGCTAGCGGCATGATCACTAGCCCCACTAATGCTAATTTAGGGCTTTGATAGATCACCACCCCCACTAACCCCACAATCGTTAGCCCCTCTCTTAGGCTCTCTGAAAGGTAATTGGACAAACTCGCTCTAATCAAACCTATGTCATTGGTGATCCTTGCGATCAATTCGCCCTTTTTAGTCCTGTTAAAAAAATCCATTTCCATTTTTAGAAGGCTTTCTAACATGGTGTTGCGTATTTTTTTGACAATATCAAGCCCAATAAAGTTAGTGAAATAAGTGCCTAAATACATGCCCCCACTCTTACCCAAATACGCCAAAATCACTAAAAAAGGCAGGATTTTGAGCATGTGAGTGTCTTTATTGATAAAAATTTCATCTAAAGTGGGCTTGACTAAATAAGTCCCCCAAGCCGTGCTTAAAGCCACCACTAAAGAAGAAAATAAAACCACTATAAAACTTTTATAATGCTCTTTAAGGTATTTAGAATAACGCCTGAAAAAGAGTTTCAAATGTTTAACCTTATGGATTTGATTAAACTCGTATTATAGTGTTTTTATTAAGGGATTTTTAACGCTTTAATAAACAGCTTAAAGCGATTAATTAGAATTTAGCGCTAAGAGTTGTCATCAAATGACTCCTGTCTGAATAAAGCGCTTTAGAGCCGGGCGTGGGCCTGTAACTCCCTACCATAAAGCCTGCATGCGTCATCACGCCCAAATATTCTAATTTCACGCTCGCTGTCAAACTCTTACTGATCTTATAGCCCACATTAACAGCCGCGCTCGCTTCATTGGCTAAAGCACCGCTAGTCCAACGCCATAAAGTCCCCCACAGCCACTTTTTATGCACGCCCCCACCAAAAACCCAGCCAGAGACGGCATCAGCGGTTACCACATGGCTTAAGGCTTGCCCTATATCATAAACGCTATTGGTCCAAAAATCAATGCCTAAAGGGTTTCCTGTCGTGCCGATGTAAGCGTTTGCGTTTTTCCACACTTTATAAAACGCTCCCCCGAAATTAAATTCATTGTAATCAAATCGTTGCCTAATGAGCAAGCTTTGCCCAGCAGTGCCAGCTTTCACAGCGTAACGATAAGTATCTCTTCTTAAGGGGGCATGGACAGGGAGCAAAATATAAGCTTTTGTTTCGGATCTAAAGCCCACGCCATCAAAATTAGGATTACTATCATAGCCTACAACCACCCCAGGGCTATAATAAGTCCCAGGCGAAAATTGGAAAAAAGGGCTGACGCTAACCCCTTTTCTTTCATAGGTGTAGTTCACTAAATGGATACCATAATTCAAAGTGCGCCCGTTTTTAATCACGGTTCTTGGAGAGTAAAAATCATAAATCCACTCCCCATAAGCGAACGCCCTACCCCATGAGCTAAACCACCATAATTTGTGGCTTCCCTCATTTTTATCCTTAACTTTAGCGCTGATTTCAAAGCCTTGCGTGTAACCGCTCATGTAAGGAGCATTGGATTGATAACGCCCTCCTTTAGCCGTAAAAATATCCTTATAGCGGTATTCTAAAAAAGCGTTATTCATCAAGTAATTACGGCGGATTTTATTGGCCCTAGCGTTCCCGCACGCTATAGAATCAATCACCTTGCCATCAGATCCAAGCGCGCACTCATGGATACTCGTGCCATCCAGCAAGGCTCTTTTACCCCCTAAATAGCCATCCCAATAACCGATGTAGTTATAAATAACCGATCCGCCTTGATTGAATTTCGTGCTATCATAAGCGACCCCTCCTAGCGTGCCACCGACTTTTCCCTCTAAAACATGCCCTTGATCTTTAAGGCCTTTGGATAAAAAATCCGCATAGATATTGCCCTGCCCTACAGCGGTTACAAAAGTCTCTGTAGGATAAATCCCCCTAGAAATATCAATCTTTTTTTTATTAAAGCCAACTTTAGAAAAGGACTCCGCTAAAACTTCAATTTTATAATCAAACGCTTGCAAAGAAGCGCTTAAACTTAAAACATATAACCCGCAAAAAACTTTATTCTTTAAAGGCGTGCTATTTTTCATTTTTTTCCTTTTAATAGCCAATATATCTTAAAGACTACAATTCTTAACTGATCTAAAAACAAAGAAGTATAATCAAGCTATTTATTTACTTTTAATTAACTCAACTATTTTGGATTATAACGAAATTTTTTTAGTTTCATCATAAAATGAGATAAAGTAAATCAAAACTTAATCAAAGTAGGATTTTTGCACCGTTTTACAACCAAACCCATTTTTTAAAAAAATGCCAAAAAGCATTTTTAAGTTTGATAATCAATCTAATAGCAAAAACTCCAACACCGCCATGCGCATTGCTACGCCATTTTTGACTTGCTCTAAGACTTTGGATCGCTTGTCTTCTAACACCGCACTTTCTATATCAATATCCCTATGCACCGGGCCTGGGTGTAAAATAATGATCTCTTTATTTTTAGCATGAGCCTCTAGGCGTTGTTGGGTGATGCAATAAGCGTTGCCATAATCTTTCAAGCTCGCAAAAATGGGCGCGTTGTGCCGTTCGGTTTGGGTTCTCAAACTCATTAAGATGTCAGCAAATCCTATCGCTTCTTCAATGTTATGCGTCGTTTTTAAAGGAGTGATAGGGAGCATGGAGCTTGGAGCGCACAGCATGATCTCAAGCCCTAGCCTTTGGAGCAATTTAATGTTGCTATTAGCCACTCTTGAATTTTTCACATCGCCTATGAAAGCGATTTTCTTCCCTTTTAGATTTTCTAAACTGCCAAAATGCTGATAAAGGGTGAGCAAGTCTAATAACGCTTGGGTAGGATGAGCGCTTGTGCCGCTTCCTGCGTTAATCAAGGGGCATTGTGAAAATTCGGCTAATTTAAAAGGCGCGCTTGAAAAAGCATGCCGTGTGATGATAGCGTCAGGCTGCATGGCATGGATATTTTTAAAAGTGTCTATCAAAGTTTCACCCTTTGAAGTGGAGCTTGTTTGCATGTTTAATTTCACTATTTTTGCCCCCAATCTTAGGCTTGCGATTTCAAAACTAGACACCGTTCGGGTGGAATTTTCAAAAAATAAAGCCACGATGATTTTATTTTGCATTTTTTCTTTTGTTTCTAAAGATACGGCGTTAAAATCGTTCGCATAAACGCTCGCTTTTTCTAATAAAAGCTTGATTTCATCTAGGCTTAAATCGCTGGTTTGGAGCAAGTGTCGGCATTTTTTTGGCATAAAACCCCCTTTTAGTTATAATATAGGTTTTATTTTAGCTAAAAATGGCATGGGTTTTAGCAAGGAATGGGTTTGAAAAATCTCTCAACACTTCTGGTGTTTTTATTCTTTTGTTTGGGGTGTGTGAGCAATTTTAATGAAGACACTTACACGCTAGACTTAGTTTTGGAAAAAAAGATCCAAGCCAGCAGGAAAGGCGAAATCACCCAAGATAATGTGCCTATCATCACGGCTATCGCTACGCATTTAAACGATGTGGATAGCGGCACTTACTATGATCATGAGTATTTTTTAGTGGAGATTTTCACGCAAAATAACGACTGGATAGATGATGGCTATATTTCTTATGAACTTTTTGGCACAAAACCTATAGGCTCAGAGCCATTATGGGTGCGAGAAATCACAAAAGACGAATTTGATGGCATTTTAGAAACCACGAACCGGTGGAGCCGAGCTTTTTTGCTCGCTTTTAACAAATTGGATTATTTAGCGGTGCAAGAAGCCAAACTAGAGCTTGATGCCTATAGTTTAGGCAAGATTGTTTTTAATTTCGCTTATCAAGTCCCCTTACCTCAATTTTAATGCGCTTAGATTACGCCTTATTCAACCAGCATTTAGTAAATAGCAGAGAAAAAGCTAAAGCGTTGGTTTTAAAAAATCAGGTTTTAGTCAATAAAATGGTGGTTTCTAAACCCTCTTTTATCGTTAGAGAGGGTGATCAAATTGAACTCATCGCTCCAAATCTATTCGTTAGCAGGGCTGGGGAAAAATTAGGGGCTTTTTTAGAAACCCATTTCGTGGATTTTAAGGGAAAGGTGGTTTTAGATGTGGGAGCGAGCAAGGGGGGCTTTAGTCAAGTGGCTCTTTTAAAAGGGGCCAAAAAGGTGCTTTGCGTGGATGTGGGGAAAATGCAATTAGATGAGGGTTTGAAAAACGACCAGCGCATAGAATGTTATGAAGAATGCGATATTAGAGGGTTTAAAACGCCAGAAACAATTGATTTAGTGCTTTGTGATGTGAGCTTTATTTCTTTATATTGTATTTTAGAAGCGATTGTGCCTTTAAGCGATGAATTTTTGGCGCTTTTCAAACCGCAATTTGAAGTGGATAGAAAAATAAAACGCAATAAAAAGGGGGTGGTAATGGATAAAGAAGCCATTTTGAACGCTTTAGAAAACTTTAAAAACCATTTAAAAACAAAGGATTTTCAAATCTTAAAGATCCAAGAAAGCTTAATGAAAGGGAAAAACGGGAATGTTGAATTTTTTATCCATTTCAAGCGAGCCTGAGATTAAAAGCTTAGCTATCGGTAAATTTGACGGCCTGCATTTAGGGCATCAAGCCCTTTTTAAAGAATTAAAAGATCCCAAAGCCCTTTTAATCATAGAAAAAAAACATTACACTAAAGGCTATTTAACCCCCCTAAAATACCGCGCTAAACTCGTGGGCATGCCTTTATTTTTTGTGTATTTAGAAGAGATCTCACAATTAAACGCCCTAGATTTTTTAGAGCTTTTAAAAAAGAAATTCCCCAATTTAGAACGCCTAGTGGTGGGCTATGATTTCAGGTTTGGGCATGGGAGGCAAAATGACGCTTTATTTTTAAAAGAGCGTTTTGAAAAAACCATTATTGTGCCTGAAGTGAAAATAAAAGAGATTAGCGTGCATTCTAAAACCATCAAACTAGCCCTAAGTCATGGCGACTTATCTTTAGCTAACAAGCTCTTAGGCAGGCCTTATGAAGTGTGCGGGGAAGTCATTAGCGATCAAGGCTTAGGGCATAAAGAATTAGTGCCTACTTTAAATATCAAAACTAAAGATTTTATCCTCCCTAGTTTTGGAGTGTATGCGAGTTTAGTGAAAATAAAAGATCCAATTTATCAAAAAAGCGTGAGTTTTATAGGCAATCGCTTAAGCACCGATCACAATTTCGCCATAGAATGCCATGTTCTTGATACCATCATAGAAAACCCACCCAAAGAAATCGCTTTGCGTTGGGTTCAAAAAATACGAGACAACATGCGTTTTAATTCATTAAAAGAGCTTAAAAATCAGATCCAACAAGACATCTTAAGAGCCAAAGAGATTTTGAGATAATTTGTGTTAAAATGACTCTCAAAAACCTTAAAAATGGAAAAATTTGATGCGATTGAGTAACGCTGACTTAGAACGATTAAAAAGCATGGCGAATGTGCTTCGCTTTTTGTGTGCGGACATGATAGATAAGGCTAATAGCGGGCATCCAGGCGTATGCTTGGGGCTAGCTGATGTGATGGTGGTTTTAAGCTTGCACCTAAACCTTAACCCCACTAACCCTAAATGGCTCAATAGGGATAGGCTGGTTTTTAGCGGAGGGCATGCGAGCGCGTTAGCGTATAGTTTGTTGCATTTGTGGGGCTTTGATTTGAGTTTAGAAGATTTAAAGCGTTTCAGGCAATTACACTCTAAAACCCCAGGACATCCCGAATTGCACCACACCGAAGGCATTGAGATTACGACAGGCCCTTTGGGGCAAGGTTTTGCTAACGCTGTGGGTTTTAGCATGGCGAGCCAATACGCTCAAAACCTTTTAGATAAAGAAGCCATTTCTCATAAAGTCTATTGCTTGTGTGGGGATGGGGATTTGCAAGAAGGCATTAGCTATGAGAGTGCTTCTTTAGCCGGGCACCTCAACCTGAACAATCTCATTGTGATTTATGACAGCAACCAGATCAGCATTGAAGGCGCTATCAATATTAGTTTTAGCGAACAGGTTAAGATGCGGTTTGTGGCGCAAAATTGGGAAGTGCTAGAATGCGATGGGCATGACTATCAAGCGATTTATGATGCTTTAGAAGAAGCCAAAAAATCCCATAAACCCACGCTTTTAATCGCTCATACGATTATTGGTAAGGGGGCTATTGGCTTAGAGGGGAGTGAAAAAACGCATGGTTCGCCTTTAAACAAAGAAGTGTTAAAACAATCCAAAGAAAACGCTCAAATCAATCCTAATGAAAGCTTTATCATTAGCCCAAAAAACAAAATGCATTTTGAAGAAGTGAAAGTTAGGGGCGTTAGTTTAGAAGCCTTATGGGAAAAATCCTTAAGCCCTAAAACAAAAGAAAAAATCCATGCGTTAAAGGATTTTGATTTTAACGCCATCCATTACCCCGCCTTTAAAAAAGGCGAATCTCTAGCCACGAGAGTGAGTAACGGCATGATTTTAAACGCTATCGCTAAAGAATGCGAGAGCTTTTTAGGGGGAAGTGCGGATTTAGCCCCCTCTAATAACACGCATTTAAAACACTCTGGCGATTTCCCTTTGGGGCAAAACCTGCATTTTGGGATCAGAGAGCATGCCATGGGGGCTATCACTAACGCTTTAGCGGCGTATGGCTTGTTTGTGCCTTTTTGCGCGACCTTTTTTGTGTTTAGCGATTATTTAATGCCAAGCATTCGTTTGAGTGCTTTAATGAAATTAAAAGCCCTTTTCATCTTTACGCATGACAGCATTGGCGTGGGCGAAGACGGGGCGACGCACCAACCCATAGAGCAATTGAGCCATTTACGCGCTTTGCCCAATTTCTATGCTTTCAGACCCAGCGACGCTTTTGAAAATACGGCTTGCATGCAAGTAGCGTTAAGTTTGAACGCCCCTAGCGCTCTTATTTTATCGCGCCAGAATTTGCCCGTGCTTGATGAGGTTTCTAAAGAGCAGGTTTTAAAAGGGGCGTATGTTAAACACCACTCTAGAGATCCCATTATCACGCTCGTTGCGAGCGGGAGCGAGGTCTCTTTGGCTTTAGAGAGCGCTAAAATTTTAGAGCGAGAAAATATTCCCACTCAAGTGGTGAGCACGCCTTGCTTTGATCTATTGATAGAGCAAGATGAAAGCTATCTTAAAGAACTCTTTAAGGGTAAAGTCTTAGTCATTGAAGCGAGCCGTGCGATAGAGTGGTATCGTTTTGCGGATAAAATCATTGGCATGGATTCTTTTGGGAGCTCAGCAAAGGGCGATAAACTCTTTGAAAAATTTGGCTTTAGCATTGAAAACATTACCATTCAAGCCAAAAGGTTACTCAACGCATGAATTTAGAAAAACTTTTTTTAGAAAAAACCCCCCTATTTGTTTTTAGCTCCACCAGGCGTTTAAAACATTTCTATTTAGAGCAAGGCGAAGGGTTTTTGCCTAGCGCAATGAGCATGGGGAATTTTTTTGAACAGGCTTTTTACATCCCCAATAAAAAGAAAATCCCTAACAGCGCGCGCCAAATCTTAATGATAGACACCATTAAAGCCATCGCTAAAGAAAAAAAATCCATTCTTGAAGGGCTTTTGCTTTTTGAAAACAGCTTTTTAGGGTATTTGGAAAGCACTTCTTTTTTGTTTGATTTGTTTGATGAGTTAAGTTCTGCTTGTATCAAGCTCAATGAACTTTCTTTTAAAGACATTTACTTGGATTATGAAAAGCATTTAGAAGTCTTAGAAATGATTTATAATCGTTACATTAAAAAGCTAGAAAAATTAGGCTTTTATGACAAAATCATGCAAAAAAAGCCCACGATTTTAAAAGAATTTTTTGAGCATTTTTCCTCCATTGAATGGCATCTAGACGGCTTTATGAGCGTTTTTGAAAGGCAATGCTTATTAGAAGTGGCCGAATTAGTGCCTATCACTTTACACCTATCTTGCGATAAATACAATCAAAAATTTTTGGAATTTTTGAATCTCAAATTAGAAACAGATTGCGATTATTCCATTGATTTTAAAACCCAAAAGATCCTTTCTCAAACTTTTAATGATCAAAAAATAGAACCAAAGCTTTATGCTAACTCCAGTTATTTAAAACAAGGCGCTTTAGTTTTACAAACCATAGAAGAGTATTTGCAAAAAGATAACGATCCTAATAAAATGGCGATCATCACGCCCAATGCGGATTTTTTGCCTTTTTTAAAACTCTTAGACCAAAACAACAATTTGAATTTTGCGATGGGATTAGGGGCTAAAAACAGCCCTTATTATACAGAGCTTGTAAAAATCTTAGAAGATTTACAAACAAGCGATTTTAATTTAAGCGGGTCTGCGTTATTGGATTTAGAAAATATTACGCTCCCGCTTTTAGAACAACAAAGCTCTAAAGAAAAAGCGCCCTTAAAAGAAGCGCATTCTCAAATCATGCACCAGTATTATCTTCTAAAAGACGCGCTTAAAAACTACAGCCTTAAAGATTTATTGCATTTGTATTTGCAAGAATTTGAAGCCAACTTCCGCTTAGACGATTCTAGTGGGGGCAAAATACGAGTCATGGACACTTTAGAGACAAGGGGCATGCAATTTGATAAAATCGTTATTGTAGATTTTAATGAAACTTGCGTGCCAAGCCTTAAAGACTGCGATTTGTTTTTAAACTCTGCTTTAAGAAAATCGCTCAACCTCCCCACTTTATTCGATAAGAAAAATTTGCAAAAACACTATTACTACCAGCTCTTTAAAAACTCTAAAGAAATAGCGCTTTCTTATATAGAGAGCGAAACTTCAAAAGTCTCTAATATGCTTTTGGAATTAAATTTGCATATAGAGCCTATCAAAGACGCTTACACGCTTTTTGCACCAAGTCCTTTAAAAGACTACCAAGAAGAAGAAATCAAAGCCGCTATCCCTAAAGATTTTAGCTTTAGCGCTAGCTCATTAAACGCTTTTTTAACTTGCAAGCGCCGTTTTTACTACCACTACATGAAGCGATTCAAAGAAAGCCCTAAAGACGAAAGTAATAGCGCTGTGGGCAGTTTGCTCCATGAACTTTTAAAAGAAGCTTATGAAAAAGACAAAAACCCTTATGCGTTAGAAGAGAGGCTCATTTGGCTCTTGGAAACAAGAGAAAACATTACCCCTAAAGAGCGTTTAGACACTCTTGTAGCGCTCAAAAAAATCCAGGCTTTTTATCTTAAAGAAAAAGAACGCTTTAATGCAAAAATCAAAATCCTTGATCTTGAAAAAAGCTTTGAAACAACCATTCAAGGCGTTATTTTTAAAGGGCGTATAGACAGGATTGACAAAACGGCTGACAATGAGATTATTTTATTGGATTACAAATTCAAAAACGATTTGAAATTAGACAACATGAGTAAAACACAAAGAGGAGGCTTAAGCCCCATAGAAATCGCTCAAATCAGCACCGATTATCAAATGGCTATCTATGCGTTTGCCATTAAAAATCTGGGCTACAAAGATCCTATAAAAGCCTTTTTTTATGATTTGAGAAAGGGCGAATTACTAGAAGAAGATGAGCTTATTTTACAGGCTAAAATGGATCATTTTGAATTTTCTCTTATCCCCAAACTCAAGCAAGAAATTGATTTTGAAAAAACTTCAGAGGCTAAAGATTGTGAATATTGCTCTTTTAAAGACATGTGCAACCGATGAAATCTAAAAAACTTTATTTAGCTTTAATCATAGGGGTTTTATTAGCGTTTTTAACCCTATCTTCATGGCTGGGTAATAGCGGTTTAGTGGGGCGTTTTGGGGTGTGGTTTGCCGCACTCAATAAAAAATATTTTGGGTATCTTTCATTCATTAATTTACCCTATTTAGCGTGGGTTTTATTCCTTTTATACAAGACTAAAAACCCTTTTACAGAAATCGTTTTAGAAAAAACTTTAGGGCATCTATTAGGCATTTTATCTTTGCTCTTTTTACAATCTAGCCTATTGAATCAAGGGGAAATCGGCAACAGCACGCGTTTGTTTTTACACCCTTTTATAGGGGACTTTGGGCTTTATGCACTGATAACGCTTATGGTAGTTATTTCTTATTTGATTTTATTCAAACTGCCCCCTAAAAGCGTTTTTTATCCTTATATAAACAAAACACAAAGCCTTTTAAAAGAGATTTATCAACAATGCTTACAAGCCTTTATCCCTAATTTTAGCCTGAAAAAAGAGGGTTTTGAAAACACCCCACCAGATATTCAAAAAAAAGAAACCAACAACGACAAAGAAAAAGAAAACCTCAAAGAAAACCCCATTGATGAAAACCACAAAACCCCTAACGAAGAACCGTTTTTAGCGATCCCTACCCCCTATAACACGACTTTAAACGATTCAGAGCCACAAGAAGGCTTGGTTCAAATTTCCTCCCACCCCCCTACCCATTACACCATTTACCCTAAAAAAAACCGATTTGATGACTTATCAAACCCCACTAACCCCACTTTAAAAGAAACTAAACAAGAAACTAAAGAAAGAGAACCCACGCCTAAACAAGAAACTCTTACGCCCACCACGCCCAAATCTATCATGCCCGCACCTGTGCCCAACACAGAAAATGACAACAAAACAGAAAACCACAAAGCCCCAAACCACCCCATAAAAGAAGATGATTTACAAGAAAGCCCACAGGAAAACCCACAAAAAGAAAATCAAAAAGAAAATCAAAAAGAAAATATAGAAGAAAATATAGAAGAAAAAGAAAATCTTAAAGAAGAAAAAGAGGCACAAAACGCTCCAAACTTTAGTATAATAACCCCCACAAGTGCTAAAAAACCCATTATGGTTAAAGAATTGAGCGAAAATAAAGAGATATTAGACGGATTGGATTATGGCGAAGTGCAAAAACCCAAAGATTATGAGCTTCCCACCACGCAATTATTGAATGCGGTTTGTTTGAAGGACACTTCTTTAGACGAAAACGAGATTGACCAAAAAATCCAGGATCTATTGAGCAAGCTGCGCACCTTTAAAATTGATGGCGATATTATCCGCACTTATTCAGGCCCTATTGTAACCACTTTTGAATTCCGCCCAGCCCCTAGCGTTAAGGTGAGCCGTATTTTAGGCTTGAGCGATGATTTAGCGATGACTTTATGCGCTGAATCCATCCGCATTCAAGCCCCTATTAAGGGTAAAGATGTCGTTGGCATTGAAATCCCTAACAGCCAAAGCCAAATTATTTATTTAAGAGAAATTTTAGAGAGCGAATTGTTTCAAAAATCCAGCTCGCCCTTAACTCTAGCTTTAGGCAAAGACATTGTGGGTAACCCTTTCATCACGGATTTAAAAAAGCTCCCCCATTTGCTCATCGCCGGCACAACAGGAAGCGGTAAGAGCGTGGGCGTGAATGCGATGATTTTATCCTTACTTTATAAAAACCCCCCCGATCAGCTCAAATTAGTGATGATCGATCCCAAAATGGTAGAATTTAGCATTTATGCGGACATCCCTCATTTACTCACGCCCATTATCACCGACCCTAAAAAAGCTATCGGGGCTTTGCAAAGCGTGGCTAAAGAAATGGAACGCCGATATTCTTTAATGAGCGAATACAAGGTTAAAACCATTGATTCTTATAATGAGCAGGCGGAAAATAACGGCGTTGAAGCGTTCCCCTATTTGATTGTGGTGATTGATGAATTAGCGGATTTAATGATGACAGGGGGCAAGGAAGCGGAGTTTCCTATCGCTAGAATCGCTCAAATGGGGCGTGCGAGCGGTTTGCACCTCATTGTAGCGACCCAACGCCCAAGCGTGGATGTCGTAACCGGCTTGATTAAAACCAATTTGCCTTCAAGGGTGAGTTTTAGGGTAGGCACTAAAATTGATTCTAAAGTGATTTTAGACACCGATGGGGCGCAAAGCTTGTTAGGAAGGGGCGATATGCTCTTTACCCCCCCAGGAACAAACGGGTTAGTGCGCTTGCATGCCCCCTTTGCCACTGAAGATGAGATCAAAAAAATCGTGGATTTTATTAAAGCCCAAAAAGAAGTGGAATATGATAAAGATTTCTTGCTAGAAGAATCGCGCATGCCTTTAGACACCCCTAACTATCAAGGCGATGACATTCTAGAAAGGGCTAAAGCGGTGATCTTAGAAAAAAAGATCACTTCTACGAGTTTTTTACAACGCCAATTAAAAATCGGCTACAACCAAGCCGCCACCATTACGGACGAATTAGAAGCTCAAGGCTTTCTATCCCCAAGAAACGCCAAAGGCAACAGAGAGATTTTGCAAAATTTTTAGGCTTTGTTTTCATTGGATATTGGCCTTTAGGCGTGCCAATGTGAAATAGTCGTATCAGCGTTAATATGATATAAAAATGATAGTAATACTATGAATATCTTGTATTAGTTATTTTTTTATGTATAATAAAACCAACAAAACAGCAACCGCCCTAAGCAAAAAGAAAAATGGAAAAGTTATGTTGATAACCTACAAACAAAAGCTCTATAAGAACGATAAGAATAGGCGTATAGACACACTATTAAGGCGTTATGGCGTGTTTTATAACCATTGCATTGCCTTGCACAAACGCTATTATAGACTTTTCAAAAAGTATTTAAAGCTTAACGATTTGCAAAAACACACCACCAAATTGAAAAAGACCCATCGTTATGCTTTTTTAAAAACACTAGGCTCACAAGCCCTGCAAGATTTAACTGAAAGGATAGATAAAGCGTTTAAAAAATTCTTTAAGAAACAAGCCAAATTGCCACGATTTAAAAAAGTAGCCAACTACAAATCTTTCACTTTCAAAAGCCAAGTTGATAAAAAGACAGGGTTGAATAAGGGAGTGGGGTTTGAGATAAAAGACAATGTTGTTTCTTTTAATGGTTATAGCTATAAGTTCATTAAAACTTATGCTTTGATAGGGAAAGTAAAAACTCTAACCATTAAAAGAGATAATATGGGCGATTATTTCTTGTGTCTAGTCTGTGAATTAGAAAATAACCCTAACAAGCAAACCGCATGCGATAAAAGCGTGGGCTTTGACTTTGGGTTAAGGACTTTTTTAACCGGATCTGACAATACTAAGATAGAATCGCCTTTATTTTTCTCTAAATATTTGCCTTTGATTCGTGCTTGCAACCGCTCTCTATCCAAAAAGAAAAGAGGTAGCCATAACCGCCTAAAAGCTAGACTAAGACTTGCTAGATTGCATAGAAAAATCAAAAACCTAAGAACGGACTTTTTCTACAAACTCGCCAATAGTCTAGCCAAACAATACAGCCATATTTTCATTGAAGACTTGAACATGAAATCTATGCAAAAACTTTGGGGCAGAAAAGTGAGCGATCTAGCTTTTAGCGAGTTTGTGAAAATCCTTGAAAACAATGCTCATGTCGTTAAGATTGATAGATTTTATCCTAGCTCTAAGACTTGTTCTAATTGCTTATCTGTTGATGAAAACTTTAATAAAGACATTAAAAAATTAGGCAAAACAGATAAAGAAAGAGAATACCACTGCAAATATTGTGGATTGGAACTAGACAGGGATTTAAATGCGTCTATTAATATTCATAGAGTGGGGGCATCCACTCTTGGAGTAGAGGCTGTAAGACATGCCTAGCATGCAAGCCTTGTTGATACCAGAATCCCCTAACTTTAGTTATGGGGAGTATGTCAATTTTCATTTACTTTGAAGTGTCGAAATTCTTTTAACCTTTTAAAAAGGGTTGAAAGCGTTTTTTAAAACAAATAAAACAATCTTAAAGAGCTTGCGAAAATCAAGCGATAATCTCTTAAAAAAACGGTATTAGAATGATTTCCTTAATCACACAAACACCATAATCCTTTAACCTATTAATCAAATATTATCTGTGGTTTCCCTAACTCTTAGTAAAATTACCTAAAAATTTCATATTCAAGGATAGCCATGAGCCCCCAACCCGCCACCAAAAAACCCTTAAAATCCCTTTTAGCCGCTAGTTCAGGTAATTTAGTGGAATGGTATGACTTTTACGCTTACGCGTTCTTAGCGCCTTATTTCGCTAAGGAATTTACCCACACGAACGACCCCACTCTAGCACTCATCTCAGCTTTTTTGGTTTTTATGCTAGGGTTTTTCATGCGCCCTTTGGGGAGTTTGTTTTTTGGTAAATTGGGGGATAAAAAGGGGCGTAAAACTTCTATGGTGTATTCCATTATCCTTATGGCACTAGGCTCTTTCATGCTCGCATTGCTCCCCACTAAAGAAATCGTAGGGGAATGGGCGTTCTTGTTTTTATTATTAGCCAGGCTTTTACAAGGCTTTAGCGTGGGAGGAGAATACGGCGTGGTCGCTACTTACCTCTCTGAATTAGGCAAGAATGGTAAAAAAGGTTTTTACGGCTCTTTTCAATATGTAACTTTAGTTGGAGGGCAGCTCTTAGCGATTTTTTCACTCTTTATCGTTGAAAATATTTACACGCATGAGCAAATCAGCGCGTTTGCTTGGCGTTATTTATTCGCTTTAGGGGGCATATTAGCCCTACTCTCGCTCTTTTTAAGAAATATCATGGAAGAAACCATGGATAGCAAAACAACTTCCAAAACCACTATTAAAGAAGAAACCCAAAGAGGCAGTTTAAAGGAATTGCTCAACCATAAAAAAGCCTTAATAATAGTCTTTGGGCTAACTATGGGAGGGAGTTTGTGTTTTTATACTTTTACGGTGTATTTAAAAATCTTTTTAACCAACAGCTCATCATTCAGCCCTAAAGAAAGCAGTTTCATCATGCTTTTAGCGCTCTCTTATTTCATCTTCTTACAGCCCTTATGTGGGATGCTGGCTGACAAAATCAAACGCACCCAAATGCTGATGGTTTTTGCTATCACAGGGCTTATTGTAACGCCTGTTGTCTTTTATGGTATCAAGCATGCCACTAGCGTGTATGAAGCCCTATTTTATGAAATACTCGCATTGAGCAGCATGAGTTTTTACACTTGCATTGCTGGGGTCATTAAAGCGGAATTATTCCCTGAACATGTGCGAGCGCTTGGCGTGGGTTTGGCCTATGCGATCGCCAATGCGCTTTTTGGAGGGAGCGCGAGTTATGTAGCGTTAGAGTTCAAACAGCATGGTTTTGAAGTGGGGTTTGTGGGCTATGTCATGTTGAGTATTGTTATCTTTATGGTTATGGTTATCATATTCCCTAAAAAAACCTATTTGGAATGAATCTGTTTTTATTTAATTTTTGCTATAATTTTTCCTTTTAAAAGGATTATTCGCATGCAAAATGGGTATTATGCGGCCACTGGGGCTATGGCGACACAATTTAACCGCTTGGATTTAACCTCTAATAATTTAGCTAATTTAAACACCAATGGCTTTAAAAGAGACGATGCGATTACAGGCGATTTTTTAAGGCTTTACCAACAATACCGAGAGCAACTGCCCTTAGAGGATCAAACCAAAGCGAGCGCGAAGTATTTAAACCGCAATCTCAATCGTGTGCCTATTTTATCAGAAATCTATACGGATAGGAGTCTTGGCGCGTTTGAAGGGACGAATAACCCCCTAGATTTTGCCCTAACAAGCCCTAACCTCTATTTTGCGATACAAACTGATGAGGGCGTCGCTTATACCAGAGACGGGCATTTTAGCGTGGATAAAGACGGCTCTTTAGTTACTCTTAATGGCTTTAGGGTGCTTTCACGCTCTGGCTTGAACGAAAAAGGAGGGATCATGCTCATGCCTGACGCTGAAATTGAAGTGGATCAAAATGGCGGAATCACTTTTAGGGATAATGAAGCCCAAATTCAAGCGGGTGCGTTAGCTTTAGTGAGTTTTAGCGAACCTAAAAACCTTAAAAAAATAGGGCAAAACCTTTATACTTATCAGGGCGAAGGCGTCCATCAAGTCTCTGACTCTGGCGCGTTAAGGCAATACATGCTAGAAAAAAGCAATGTCAATGCGGTGCGTGAAATGAGTGCTTTGATTGAAATCAACCGCTTTTTGGACATGTATTCTAAAGTGTTAAAAACCCACCAAGACGACATGAACGCCGAAGCGATCAACAAACTCGCTACAAAAGCTTAGACTTTTGGCGATTTTAAAATCCATAGGAGGGTTTTTACGATACCTTAACTCCCTAATGATGCTTTTTAAAAGCCTTGTTAATCTTTTTTATATAGGATTAGTTTTAAAAGAGTTTAAAGAATTAAATGCCTTTTCTTTTGTAATCGCTTGCAAAGTAGACGGTAACGCAAGCTTCTCTTTATAGTTGCTAACTATTCAACAATAATTCAATTTTAATTATTTCGTTTGTTGTTTAAAAACGCTCTTTATTGTGGTATTCTGTAAGCAACGCCCCCATTTTTCTTGTTATGGCTCTTGCGTTTTAAGCTCGTTTGTAGTAGGATATTCCCATTAAGGTTTGAGACGCTATAGTTGGTGCCGTCTCTGTAATGGTTAAAGAGTATCGCAATGATCTCTAATTCCCTTCCCCAATCAAGCTTTTTGATTACCCACTTGATTATCAGCGTTCATTTTAAGATAGAGCCATTTTAAAAGCTTGTAAAAATTTTCTTTCTGCTTCCACTAAATTAGGGTTTAAGAGCAAGTCATTCTTTTCTAATTTGATTGTGCCTTTTTAGCATATCTAAAGGGATCTTTTTTTCTTATTTATAAATGTGATTTTATATTTTTACTCCAACGCCAAGTCAATCAAAATTTGCCAATTCTCTTTATAGTGTTGGAGTTGCGACAAACTCTTTGTATTGCCCCATTCTTGTATGTCTTCAATAGGGATAATATAGCATTCGCTCGTGCGAGTGTCTATCCCTAAAATCAAATCGCAATCTTTTTTGGTGTATTTGTAAGTGCGTTTGGGGGCATTCCTATCAATTTGAACCCCACTCCTATAGCCCCCTGTAAAATTCAAAGTATCTCCCCCTGTGCCTTTAATCTGTATCCTCAATAATTTCTGCTTTCCCCCTAGATCCACAATAGCATCGTATTTAGCGTTTGTAACATCCACTCTACTGCAAGGAAATCCTGCTTTAATCACCCTTCCTATAGCAATGAGTTCATCAGCGTTGCCATTCATTGTGCGAAAAATCCCCTTGTCAATACCGGTTAAATTGATGACACAAGTTTGATGCGTATGATTATCCATAAACAACCTTTTTAATTTCTAATGCTAAAGCTTTAATCACAGGCACACTCACAGAATTACCAATTTGCTTATAAAGTTTGCTTTTAGTGGTATTAGGTAAAACATAATCTTTAGCGAAACCTTGAAAATTCAGACATTCTTTAGGCGTGAGTTTTCTTATGCCTTGCTCATCTAAAACTAAAGGCACATTATGCCCTCCTGTCCCCATGTTGGCTGTAAGAGTGGGGCAAAGATTGTTTTTATTTTCTCTCACATAATGCCTACGCCATTGGTAGCAAGTGTCTCTTTTGGTGATTTCTTTTTTTAAAGTCTCATAAAAACGATATTGCTTGTAATAAAATTCCTCACCCACTTTTATTTCTAACAAATCCTTAATGCTTTGCGTGTGATTGATTTTTAAAGGAAAATGAAAGCGCTTGTAATGGTTTTTATCTAAAAATCCTATAATATAAACCCGCTCTCTATTTTGTGGTATAGTAGAATATTCATAAGTGTTTAGTATTTTATAATGGACAAAATAGCCTAAGTTTTTTAAAGTTTCTAAAATAAACTTTAAGGTTTCCCCCTTATTATGGCTCACTAAATTTTTTACATTTTCTAATAACAAAACTTGAGGTTTTTTGGCTTGAATGATGCGAAACATTTCCATAACAATCGCTCCTCTTTCATCATTAAGCCCTTTTTGCAACCCGGCAATGCTGAACGCTTGACAAGGAAACCCCGCACTTATCAACCCAACATCTTCTAATTCATTGGGGTTTAAATCTTTAATATCTTGTTCTAAAAGCTTGTGTTTGAAATTAGCCCTATAAGTGTTGCATGCGTCTTTGTCCAATTCATTCGCCCAACCAATTTCAAAGCCCGCTTGCAAAAACGCGCATTCAAACCCTCCAATCCCAGCAAAAAGTGAGCCTACTTTCATCAAACGCTCTAATCAATCTTTAATATCGCTAAAAACGCTTCTTGGGGAAGCTCCACCTTACCGATAGCTTTCATGCGTTTCTTGCCCTCTTTTTGCTTTTCTAAGAGTTTTCTTTTTCGTGTAATATCGCCCCCATAGCACTTAGCCGTTACATTCTTACCGACAGATTTAATCGTCTCTCTGGCGATGATTTTATTCCCCACGCTCGCTTGGATAGCGACTTCAAAAAGCTGTCTTGGGATAAGCTCTTTCATCGTTTCCACTAAGGCTCGCCCCTTTTCATACGCCTTGTTTTTATCTATAATGATAGAAAGCGCATCCACCACATCGCCTGCCACCCTCACATCTAACTTCACTAAATGGGCTTCTCTGTTTTCTATCGGCTCATAATCAAAGCTCGCATACCCTTTAGTGCAAGATTTGAGCTTGTCATAAAAATCCATCACAATTTCGTTGCTCGGCAAGGAATAAGTGAGCATGACACGAGATTGGTTCAAATATTCCATTTTTTCTTGAATGCCTCTTTTATTGTTCAATAGCTGCATTAAATTACCCAAAAATTCACTCGGCGTGATGATTGTCGCCCTCACAAAAGGCTCTTTGATGCAAGCGATATGGTTTTCAGGGGGCAATTCGCTAGGGTTTTGGACATATTTGATGCTATTATCCGTTAAATGCACTTCATACACCACCGTGGGAGCGGTAGCGATGAGGTTAAGGCCAAATTCCCTTTCTAGCCTTTCTTTAATCACTTCCATGTGCAATAGCCCTAAAAAGCCCACCCTAAAGCCAAAGCCAAGCGCCACAGAGCTTTCAGGCTCAAAATTTAAAGCGCAATCGTTAAGCTGGAGTTTCAATAACGCTTCTCTTAAATCTTCAAACCTGTCCGTTTCTATAGGGTAAAGCCCCGCAAAAACAAAGGGTTTAGCCGGCATAAAGCCTTCAATGGGTTTAGGGGTAGGGTTTTTAGCGTCTGTGAGCGTGTCGCCTACCGCAATATCCGTAACGCTTTTTAGCCCTAAACTCACAATGCCAATCTCACCGCATTCTAAACTTTTAGTAGGGATTTTTTTCAAAGGGTTAGGGTAGTATAGCCCTAAAACGCCGTGTTTTTTACCCGTCCCCATCACTAAAATTTCTTGCTCGGTGTTGATGCTCCCATCCATGATACGCACTAACGCTAGCGCCCCCAAATAATTGTCAAACCATGAATCATAAATGAGCGCTTTTAAGGGAGCGTTAAAATCACCGCTAGGGGCAGGAATGGTCGTAATGATTTTTTCTAACAAATCTTTAATGCCAAGCTTAGCTTTAGCGCTCACTTCATTAGCGTTAAAACAATCAATCCCTATCGTGTCTTCTATATCCTGTTTGACTTCTAAAACATTCGCATTAGGCAAATCAATTTTATTGATCACCGGTAAAATTTCTAAATTGTTATCTAAAGCGATATAAGTGTTGGCGATGGTTTGTGCTTCCACGCCTTGAGTGGCATCTACCACTAATAACGCCCCTTCGCATGAACACAAAGAGCGAGACACTTCATAGCTAAAATCCACATGCCCTGGGGTGTCAATGAGGTTTAAAACATAATCCTCCCCCTTAAAAGTGTAATTCAGGCGCACGCTTTGAGCCTTAATCGTAATGCCCCTTTCTTTTTCAATATCCATAGTGTCCATCACTTGGCTCTTCATTTCTCTGTTACTGATAGCGTTGCATTCAGAAATCAAACAATCCGCTAAAGTGCTTTTACCATGGTCAATGTGAGCGATAATGGAAAAATTGCGGATATTTTTCATTGGCACTTTTGTTTTCATCTCTCTTATCCTAAATCTTTTAAAATAGCGTCAGTCAAACTCTCTGTGTCTAAGCCTAAGGATTTTTCCACTAAAGCGGTGTTCCCATGCATGATAAATTCATCCATGATTTCAAAGCTTTTAACAGGCTTTAAAATATTTTGTTCGCTCAAAAACTCTAAAATCGCGCTAGCCACCCCCCCAAGCTTGTAATTATCGCTAAAAACATAGAGCTTTTGATAAGGGGCAATGATCGCGCTTAAATTTTGATCTAAGGGCTTTAAAAACCTGAGATCCAAAAGCGCGCATTCTATGTTTTTTTCTTTTAAAGCCAGTTGGACTAAATGCGCCCGCCCCACGCCATTACCATAGCCTATGAGTAAAATTTCACCCTCTTTTTTCAATAATTCGCTTTGGCCTAAAACAAAACCACTAGGCTCAAAAACCCCCTCTTTTAGCGCAAACGACCCCCTAGGGTAGCGGAACGCGCAAGGGCTTGAATCATGCTCATTAGCAAAACGCACGGCGTTTTTTAAAGTCTCATTATCTCGTGGGGCAAAAATGACCATGTTAGGGATAGAGCGCAAATACGACACGTCTAAAAGCCCTTGGTGCGTCTCGCCATCTTCGCCCACAATCCCGGCCCTATCAATGGCCAATTTAATCGGCAAGCTAGAAATGCAAGCGTCATGCACAATGGAATCATAAGCCCTTTGCAAAAAAGTAGAATAGATACTCACAAAAGGTTTAAACCCCTCTTTAGCCATAGCGCTGCTAGAAGTTAAGGCGTGTTGTTCAGCGATAGCGACATCAAAAAAGCGCAAAGGGTAAGCGTCAATGAGTTTGTCTAATCCTGTGCCGCTAGGCATCGCTGCGGTTACGCCTACGATTTTTTCATCTTTCTTGGCCAATTCTAAAAGGGTGTTAGAATACGCTTCAGTGGGCGATAAAATCGCGCTTTTGGATTTTTTAGACAAGCCGGTATCCAAATCAAAAGGCCCCACCCCATGCCATTTTTCATACCGCCCTTCAGCGATTTTATAGCCTTTGCCCTTTAAGGTTTGCGCATGGATTAACACCGGCTCTTTAAGCTCTTTGGCGAGTTTTAAGGTTTCAATAATCGCGCTCAAATCATGCCCATTAATAGGCCCTATATAGTTAATGCCTAATTCTTCAAAAAACACGCCCGGGGTGATGAGTTTAAAAGATTCTTCAAAACGGCTCGCTAAGTAATTCACGCTTTCAGGTAAGGTGCTTAAGATTTTTTTAACTTTAGAGCGGAAAGACTGGTAAAACGGGCCTTTCATCAGCTGGCTAAGGGCTTTGGATAAGGCTCCAATAGGCGTGCTGATACTCATTTCATTATCGTTCAAAATCATGATCATGGGGTATTTCCTATCGCCCAGTTCGTTTAAGGCTTCATAAAAAATCCCTGCGCTAATGCTCCCATCGCCTAGTAAAGCGATAGGCATGCCTAGCACTTGTTTCAAACAAAAAGCTTTAGCCACCCCCACGCCTATAGACACCGAAGTGGAACTATGCCCGGCGATGAAATAATCGTATGCGCTCTCGCTGGGTTTAGTAAAACCGCTCAAACCTTGAAACTGCCTTAAAGTGCTAAAGCTTTCAAAACGCCCGGTTAAAAGCTTATGGGCGTAAGCTTGGTGCGAAGTGTCAAAAATAAAAGGGTTTTTTTGGCAATCAAATAGGGCATGCATGCCCACAATCAGCTCCACAGCCCCTAAAGAAGAGCTTAAATGCCCCCCATTAGCGCTCACCACTTCTAAAATACGATTCCGTAGCGTTTGGCACACCAACTCCAAGCCTGCAATATCGTTAGGGTTTAAATCAAAAGTTTTATTTTGCAAAATCACACCTTAAAATTTTCCAACACGCTTTCTTTGAGCGTTTTAAAGCGCTCCATCAAATTCCCATCAAGACTCCCATTAGAGCTAGTGATCATAACGCCTCCTTTAGAAATAGCCTCATTGCTCTCTAATTTGATTTTGGAAGCGTTTTGCAAACGCTCGTTTAAATAAGGGTAATCCAAAGGATTGACTTTTAAATGAATATCCGTTGCGTCTAAAACGTTTTTTAAAAGCTCTTCAGCTAAAGCAAGGGCTACTTTTTGGCTGTTGTCTTCCACTTCCTTAAGGATCACTTCTTTAGCTATATCTATCGCAATCGCGCTCAACTCCTTTTCTAAAGCCATTAAATGATCTTGTGATTTTTTCATTTTTTCATCTAAAGCCGTGATCGCATGCAAAAGCTGGTTCTTTTCTTCATTCACGCTGTGAGTGAGCTCGTTACGCATTTTTTCTTCGCCCTCTTTAAAGCCGATTTTATAGCCGTCGTTTTTAGCGTTTTCAATCAAAGCTTTGCTCTCTTCTTGGGCTTTTTCAAATTGCATTTGCAATTTCACTAAATGGCTTGAAAGCTCATCGGTTTTTTTCAACAAGCAATCAATCAAATCGTTTTCTATCGCTTTTTTTTCCAAAGGCTCTTGTGGGTTAGGCGTTTCTAAAGACGCGCCATTAGGATTGGTTTTAGGGGGTAAGTTTACCATGCTCTTAAATTCGTATTTTTGAATGTCATGCTTATTTAAATGGTCTTTTTGGATCAAGTTTTTACGGCTATTCAATGACATCTTCCTCTTCACCGGTTTGGATCACGCCTTTTTCTTGCAAGCTCTGCACGATTTCAATGATTTTCCTTTGGGCCACATCCACATCTTTGATTTTGACTGCCCCTAAATATTGCATTTCTTCTACAAACTGCTCTGCAGCCCTGCTGCTCATGTTGTTTAAGAATTTATCGGTTAAATCTTGGGTGGAGGTTTTTAGTGCCAAAGACAAGTCTTTTTTATCCGCTACTTTCAAAATCTCTCTGATAGCGAAATTGTCTAGTTTGGCTATGTCTTCAAAAGTGAACATCATTTCTTTAATCGCGCCGGCGAGCTTGTTATCCACGCTTTCAATGCGAGCGAGCGTGGTTTTAGCGCTCTTTTGACCTAAGCGGTTAAAGATTTCAGCCACCGCTCTCAAACCGCCCACTTCAATTTTATAACTGGTGAGCGATTCTAGTTTGTTTTCCAACACCGTGGAAACCCTTTTAACCACTTGGGGCGATATTTCGCCTAAATTCGCCATTCTAATGGAGATTTCCGCTTTCATTTCATCAGGGAAATAGCTCAAAGTCTCAGCCGCATTAGGGGCTTCCATGTGGGCTAAAATCAAGGCAATGGTTTGAGGGTGTTCGTTAATGATGAAATCAGCGAGTTGTTGGGGCTTGATTTTGCCTAAATAAGCGAAGTTTTTTTGCGTTTGCAAGCTTTTAGTGAGTTTGTCCATCACTTTTCTGGCTTCTTCGCTCCCTAAAGTCCTGGTTAAAAGCTCTCTAGCGTATTCTAAACCGCCGGTATTGATGTATTGGTTAGACTGAAAAATCGCAAAAAATTCCTCTAAAACCGCCGCACCGATTTGCTTGTCTGTGCCGTTTAATTGCACGATTTGCTTAGAAATCTCTGTAATGGAGTCAATGTCTAAATGCCTTAAAATCTCGCCTGTGGTGTCTTCGCCCACTTGAATGAGTAAAATAGCGATTTTTTCACTCATGGAAAGTTCGTCTAATTGAGCCTTTTGTTTGGGGGTAAGCTTGGTTGCCATTTTTAACCTTTTTTAACCTTTCGCGCTGTCTGAAGAGATTTCATCTTTGATTAAGAGTTTAAAGAGCGTGGCGATTTCATCAGGGCGCTCTTTAAGGGTCCCTCTAATCTTTTCTAAAATGATTTCGTATCTTACTTCTTCTTCGCTAAAGGTTGCATTAAGCCCTAATTGATCTTCTACTTTTTTCCTCAAATCGCCGAGTTTGTTCAATTCATCTTCTTCTTCATCCATCTCTTCAAACATGGATTTCACTTCCTTATCTTCATCAGGCACTACTTCCAGCATGCGTTCGCTGAAAGGCACAATCACTTTTTTATAGAAAATAAATAGCACTATAAACACTAAAATATACTTGATTAAAGGCGTGAATGAACCTAAGATTTTTTGAGTTTTGTGCATGATTTTTTCGCTCAAAGTAGCGTTATCAAGCAGGGGTGCCATAGGGTTAAACTCAAAATTACTCACCGCCACATCATCGCCTCTATTTTGGTTATAGCCAATGGCCTGTTTCACTAGAGCGTTGATTTTTTTAAGCGATTCATCGCTCAAAGGCTCGTATTCTAAAGCGTTTGCCCCGTCTTTAAGCGCGATTTTATACCTGCCATCCACCACAACCGCCGCATTCAAACGCACTAAAGTGCCAAACTCGCCCTTAATCTCGCTAATGGTTTTACCCACTTCATAATTGGTCGTGTTTTGAGACTTTTCGTATTTTTCTGGCTCTTTATTGTCTTTCAATCCTTGCACAGGCCCAATATTGCTCACAACCCCAGGCACGCCGCCGACTTGTTTTTTAGGAGCGCCTTCTTTTTTTTCTTCTAAATTCTGCTCGCTCCTTACGACATTATTGGGATCAAAAGTCTCTTTAGTGCTTTTCTTTTGGCTGAAATCAAACTCCGCATTGACCCTTGCAACCACCTTGTTTTTACCCCCCACAATAGGGGCTAAGATATTGACAATCTTATTTTCTAAAATGTTTTCAAAATTTTGTTTGTAATGCAATTGCTCTAGGGCTAATTCTTTGGAGTTTTCTAGTATATCGCCCTCGCCTATTGATTCGCCGTTTTCATTCACGATTTTCACATTTTCTATCGTGAGTTTAGGCACAGCTGCAGCGATTAAATTTTTAATCCCTAAAATTTGAGTGGGTGAAAGCTTCATGTCAGGCTTGAGTTTGAGCATTACCGAAGCACTAGGAGGGACTTCTTTAGCCACAAACACGCTGTCTTTAGGGATTGCAATATGCACATTGGCTTTAAGAATGGGGTTTAAACTTTCAATCGTGCGCGACAATTCGCCCTCAATGGCACGAATGAGTTTGATATTTTGATCAAAATCAGTCGCCCCAAAGTCTTTAGTGTCAAAGATTTCAAAGCCCACTTTACTCGTTTTAGGGATTCCTTGAGAAGCTAGAGTGATCCTTTCTTCATACACTTTATCTTTAGGGATAAGAATGGTGTCGTCTTTGGAGACTTTATAAGGGATTTGGTTTTGCTGGAGGTGTTGTAAGATTAAAGCGTTATCGCTAGAGTCTAAGCCTTCAAATAAAACCCCATAACCCCCTTGCGCGTAGTCTTTTTCTTTAAAGGGATAGAGCAATAAAAACACAAGCAAAGCGGTGATTAAAACCCCGGCTGCGATTAGGGCGATTTTTTGCTTTTTATTGAGTTTGATGAAAAAATCAACAATCCGTTGCAATAATACCTTTAAATCCAATATTAAAACCTTGATAAAATTTTCATTCTTTTAAGCCGTTCGCTTAGATCTTTTGGAACACGCTCAAATAAATCCCTATGGAAAAACAAGCCCCTAACGCCCCTAAACAAACCCCTCCTAAAACACTGCTAAAAGACACCCCTAAAACAATCAGCACTAAGCTTATTAAAAGAATCAAACCAAGCAAACTACAAGAAAGAATGTTTTGAAATATTTGATGCGTGATCAAATGGGGTAACAATAAAACAAGCAACCCATAAAAAAGGGCTAAAGAAAGCGCGATAGCGCTAGGGAAATTAGCGCTGTGCGAAAGCCATTGAATGGAGTGTGCCAAAAGATGTTTTAAAGATTCTAAAAGGGCTTCAAATAAGATCACGCTTAACACAAACCACACCCCAAGCGCTAAGTTTCTGCGATAAAGGCTTAAAAACACCCCCACTAACAAGCTCAAAGGCAACACGAATTGAGAAGAGCCTAAAAAAACAACGCGTTGGAGTGCTTGATCTAAAATGGGGTTAGAAGAATTTGAACGCATCAAGCTAAAAATGGCATGGTCCATTGAGTTGGTGTAACCAAAAAGGACTAAACCAGCAATCATAATAAAAAACGCGCTAAAAACGCCTCCTAAAAGAAACAGGGTTTTCACTGGTAATAAGAAAAATGGTTTGGGTTGTGTGGAAACATTTTTGAAAGAATTTTCAGCCATTATTTAAAACCCTTCTAGTAGTTAATTCAAAACTTATATTATACGCCAACGAACTTTAAAATCGCTCTTAAAAAATTTAAGACAATGAAGTTTAAACACATAAAAGCTTTTCATTTTAATCAAACCTAGCTAATAAGAAACTGAAATTGTTTTTTTTTTTTTTTTGAAATCGCTTTAATTTTTACCCTCTTTTAAAGCTTTTTAACCCTTTTTAGACTACAATGTGAGAAGTAAAAATCAAAGGAACACGACATAATGGATAGAGCCAAATTTATATTCGTTACAGGGGGCGTGTTAAGCTCTCTAGGGAAAGGGATTTCATCTTCTTCAATCGCTACGCTTTTGCAGCATTGCAATTACCAGGTTTCTATTTTGAAGATTGATCCTTATATCAATATTGATCCAGGCACCATGAGTCCTTTAGAGCATGGGGAAGTGTTTGTAACTAGCGATGGCGCTGAAACGGATTTAGACATAGGGCATTATGAACGCTTTTTGAACAGGAATTTAACAAGGTTGAATAATTTCACTACCGGGCAGATTTTTTCAAGCGTGATAGAAAATGAAAGGAAAGGGGAATATTTAGGCAAAACCATTCAAATCGTCCCCCATGTAACCGATGAAATCAAAAGGCGCATTAAAAGCACGGCTAAGGGGTTGGATTTTTTAATCGTGGAAGTGGGCGGAACCGTGGGCGATATGGAGGGCATGTTTTATTTGGAAGCGATCCGCCAGCTCAAATTGGAATTAGGGAATGAAAAAGTCATCAATGTGCATGTAACTTTGATCCCCTATATCCAAACCACTAACGAACTAAAAACCAAACCCACGCAACACTCCGTCCAAGAATTACGGCGTCTTGGCGTAACCCCTCAAATCATTTTGGCGCGATCGCCTAAGCCTTTGGATAAAGAATTGAAAAAAAAGATCGCTTTGAGTTGCGATGTGGAGCAAGACAGCGTGATTGTCGCCACAGACACTAAAAGCATTTACGCATGCCCTATTCTTTTCTTGCAAGAAGGCATTTTAACCCCCATTGCCAGACGCTTTAATTTGAATAAACTACACCCCAAAATGGCGGCTTGGAACACTTTAGTAGAAAAGATTATCGCTCCTAAACACAAAGTCAAAATTGGTTTTGTAGGCAAGTATTTAAGCTTAAAAGAATCTTATAAATCCTTGATTGAAGCCTTAATCCATGCGGGCGCGCATCTGGATACGCAAGTCAATATTGAATGGCTAGATAGCGAGAATTTTAATGAAAAGACGGATTTAGAGGGCGTTGATGCGATTTTAGTGCCGGGGGGCTTTGGAGAAAGGGGGATTGAGGGCAAAATTTGCGCCATTCAAAGAGCTAGGTTAGAAAAACTCCCCTTTTTAGGGATTTGTTTGGGCATGCAATTAGCGATCGTTGAATTTTGCCGCAATGTTTTGGGTTTAAAAGGGGCTAACTCTACGGAGTTTAACCAACGCTGCGAATACCCTGTGGTGTATTTGATTGAAGATTTTATGGATCAAAACCACCAAAAACAGGTGCGCACCTATAATTCGCCATTGGGTGGCACCATGCGATTAGGCGAATATGAATGTGAAATCGTGCCAAATAGCTTGTTAGAAAAAGCTTATAAAAAGCCTAGCATTAAAGAAAGGCACCGCCATCGTTATGAAATCAACCCCAAATACCGCCAAGAGTGGGAAAATAAGGGCTTGAAAGTGGTGGGTTTTGGAGCGAATCATTTGATAGAAGCGATTGAATTAGAAGATCACCCGTTCTTTGTGGGGGTGCAATTCCATCCGGAATTCACCTCCAGGTTGCAAAGCCCTAACCCTATTATTTTGGATTTCATTAAGAGCGCTCTTCATAAATCCTAATCTAAAAAATGAAACAAAAGCTTAAAGCTCAAATCAAAGAGCGAGTGGCTTCTATCACTTATAAGGAAAAAGGGTTTCCTAGCCCCTTTTTATTTAAAGACTTGAAAAAAGCCGCACTCAAAATCATAGAAGCCATGCGTACAAACACAGAAATTTTAGTGGTGGGCGATTATGACGCTGACGGCGTGATTAGCTCTACTATCATGGCAAAATTCTTTGAAAGCCTGAATTATAAGCATGTTCGCATTATAATCCCTAATCGCTTCATTGATGGCTATGGGATTTCTAAAAAATTTTTAGAAAAACACCACGCCCCTTTAATCATCACGGTGGATAATGGGATTAGCGCCTTTGAAGCCGCGCGATTTTGCAAAGAAAAAAATTACACCCTTATCATCACAGATCACCATTGCTTACACCATGATGAAGTCCCAGACGCTTATGCGGTGATCAACCCCAAGCAACCGGATTGTGATTTTATCCAAAAGGAAGTGTGCGGGGCGTTGGTGGCGTTTTATTTGTGCTATGGCATCCACCAACTTCTAGGAAAAGAAAAAAGCCATTCTAGCGAGTTGCTATGCTTGGCGGGCGTGGCGACTATTGCTGACATGATGCCTTTGACTTTTTTTAACCGCTTTTTAGTTTCTAAAGCCTTGTATTTTTTGCAAAAAGAATCTTTAGGGGCGATGGGGTTTTTGCGCCAAAGAGAAGTTTTTAGAAAACGCTCTTTAAAAGCGAGCGATATTTCTTTCAGTATCGCCCCCTTAATCAACTCCGCAGGGCGCATGCAAGATGCGAAAATGGCTTTAGATTTTTTAAGCGCGAATAATTTTCAAGATGGCTATTTTTTGTATGAACGCTTGAAAGCATGCAATATGAAGCGTAAAATGATCCAACAGCAGGTTTTTGAAGAGGCTTTTAAGCATGCGATGGTTGGAGAAAAAATTATCGTCGCTTTTAAGGAGGATTGGCATGAGGGCGTGTTAGGGATTGTGGCTTCAAAATTAGTGGAAGCCACTCAAAAGCCAAGCCTGGTTTTTACCTTTAAAGAAGGGGTGTATAAAGGGAGCGCTCGTAGCTCTCCAAATATTGACTTGATTGACGCTTTGAATGGGGTTTCTTCTTTATTGCTCGGCTATGGAGGGCATAGGCAAGCTTGCGGATTGAGCGTTGAAAAAAACAATATCGTCTCGCTCTTTGAAACTTTAGAAAATTTTGATTTTAAAGTCTTACCTTTTTGTGAAAAAGAACCCCCTTTAACGCTCAAATTAAAAGACATTGACAGAGAGCTTTTAGAGATTATAGAGATGGGCGAACCTTATGGGCAAGAAAACCCTGAGCCTTTATTCCAGGCACAAAATTTAGAAATCGTAGAAGAAAAAATCATTAAAGAAAGCCACCAGGTTTTGCGTTTTAAGGATAAAGAATGCGTCAAAGAGGCGATTTATTTTAACGCTGATCGGTTTTTGAAAGCGGGCGAAAAGGTGAGCGTGCTTTTTAGCGTGGAATTAGATGAGTGTTCTAATGAGCCTAAAATGTTTGTTAAAAGTTTGTTGTAGTGCCTTTTGTTGAAGAAGAATTTGAAATTTTAAAACCCACCAAAGCCTTGTTTTTGGTACGCGATGTTTTAAAATGCTCTCTAAAAGAAGCCCAACGGCACCTTGACAAGCAACGCTTAAAACAAAACCAACAAGCCGTGCGTAAATCTCAAATCATTCAAGGGGTCGTTCGCTTGATTTATTTCAAGCCTAATGAAAAACAAGAAAAGCTTGTTTTTGAGACTAAGGATTTTGGCGCATTTGACAAACCCGCTCAAGTCTATACCCACCCTAAAGGCTATTTTTACCATGAAAGCTTATTAGATTGCATCCAATCGCATTTGGGTAAAAACGCCCACCCAGCCCACAGACTAGACTATGAAACGAGCGGGTTAGTTTTAGCGGGCAAAACCTTACAGAGCGCTAAGGATTTAAAAGCGCTTTTCATGCAAAAAAAAGTAAAAAAAACTTATTTAGCGCTAGTGCATGGGTTGGTTGAAAAAAATATGAAAATAGACAAACCCATTCTAACGCCACAAAACATTCAAGAAGACTTGCGCATTCGATCTCAAATTTCTCCTTTAGGCAAGCCTTCAATCACCCTTGTTGAGCCTTTAAGCTATAACCCTTTTTTGGATATAAGCTTGCTTAAAATAACCCC
The DNA here is from genome assembly GCF_000600085.1 of Helicobacter pylori oki112. NCBI lineage: Bacteria > Pseudomonadati > Campylobacterota > Epsilonproteobacteria > Campylobacterales > Helicobacteraceae > Helicobacter > Helicobacter pylori. The sequence goes on along the minus strand of NZ_CP006821.1, from coordinate 390,827 downwards.
ACTCACTGGGCGCACGCACCAGATCCGCTTGCATTTAAGCAGTATAAATCACAGGATCGTGGGCGAGGGACTTTATGGGGTGGCAGATGAAAACGCTAGAGAATACCTTCAATTAAAGCGCGAAAATAACGCCCCTTTACTCATGCTCCATGCCGCTAGTTTAGAGTTTGAATTTAAAGGGGCGATCTATCAAATCGCTTCCCCAATGCCCGAACGCTTCATGCCTTTTTTAAAAGATTGACCCTTTTTTTATTGATTATCCCCTGATTGCTTTTATTGATTATTTTATTGATTATTTTCTTTTTTGGGGGGTTTTTTGATTAAGGTTTTCTATATGCTTTTTTAATCCCCCTTATCCTTTCTAGATTTCAATTCCTCTTGTTTTTTAAGAATCATTTCTTCGGTAATGTTAGAAAGCTTGTCTTTATGGTTTTCGTTATTAGAATCTTCTTTGTGGCGGGACTCTCCTTGTTTTTTTGAAATGATTTCTTCAGCGATGCTAGAGAGTTTTCCCGCATTTTTGGTGTCTTTGTAGTTGGAGCGGTTTTTTAAATTCTCTCTGATTTGCCTTTTTCTTTGGATTAACGCAAACATTTTTTGGCTGAATTGGTAGCATTTGCGCGTGCTTATGACAATCACGCCCCACTTGATTAGTAAAGCGATTAAAAGCCAAATAAAAGAGCTAGAAGTGTCCAATAAAAACTGGCGCACATCGCTATAAACCCAAATATCCACTAAAATAACCAACAGAGTGATGAAAATAGAAAACGCAATGCTTTTAAACCTAAAAAGCCACGCCACTATCACAAACCCTCTCGTGTGCCTATGGGCTAACAGCCAGCGTTCATTCTTTTCGCTAAAAAAATTCATCAAACCAGAAATTACGCTATTTTTCTTGCTCATTCTCGCCCTTTTCCCAAACTTCTTTAAAATGCTTGGTGGTTTTTTCTTGTTTTTCTTTCAATTCTTTAGCGTGGATTTGCTCTAACAATCTTTTTTCTTCCGCTTCAAACATGATTTTCAATTCTTCTTCGTTAAAATCGCTCAATTTCATGCCCTCTTTTTTCAAGCATTTTTCCACGATTTTAACCGCTTGCTCTCTGATTTTTTGAGATTCTTCTTTAAAAAACGCTCGTTTGGTTTTTTGAAAGACTTCATTAGAATTTTTTTGGATCGTTTGTTTGCAAGAATCTAAAAAATCCCTAACTTGATGCATGATTTTCATTATTATCCGTTTTTAAAGAGTTTTTAAAACTAATGATCCTTAAAAGAATACCAAAAAAAGATTAAAACTCTCTAGTAAATATCTTCTTAAAAGAATAGGGGGCATTTTGGCGATGCTCTAACCCCATAAAATAGGGCTTTTGTGGGATAGTTTCTAGGTGAGGCTATCGCATGTTTTTTGTCCCTTATTTTTCTTTGAGCGCCTCGCATGCCAGCTGTTCTCCTAATTTGCAGGCCTTAGAATAAAAGTAAGCGGTTTTTATTAAGTCTTTTTCCACCCCTTGACCATATTCATATAGAAAACCTAAATAACCACACCCCCAACTATTATTCAAATTGCATGCTTTAGAACAGAATTGAGCGGCTTTTGTTGAGTCCTTTTCTACGCCTAGACCAGTAGCATATAACACCCCTAAATTCTTACACCCATCACCAATATTCAAATCGCATGCTTTAGAATAAAGATAAGCGGTTTTTATTAAGTCTTTTTCCACCCCTTGACCATATTCATATAGAACCCCTAAATTATTACACCCCCTACCATTATTCAAATCGCAAGCTTTAGAATAAAATTGAGCGGCTTTTGTTAAGTCCTCTCCTACCCCTTGACCATATTCATATAGAAAACCTAAATAACCACACCCCCAACTATTATTCAAATTGCATGCTTTAGAACAGAATTGAGCGGCTTTTGTTAAGTCTTTTTCCACTCCCTGACCATTTTGATATAACACCCCCAAATTACCACACCCCCCACCATCTTTCAAATCGCATGCTTTAGAGAAGTATTGAGTGGCTTTTGTTAAGTTTTTTTCTACGCCTCGACCATAATAATATAATGACCATAATCTCTTACACCCCACACCTTCTTTTAACTCACACGCTTTAGTGTAAAGTTGAGCGGCTTTTATTAAGTTTTTTTCTACATCATCATACAGATCCCCTAAAGCACCACACCCCCCACTATTATTCAAACCACACGCTCTTTCAAAATACTTCCTAGCTTTAGAAAAATCTTGCTTGTCATAACTCAGCATACCCAAATCAACAAGCTCTTCAGGGTTTGGCTCTGCCATTAACCCCCCCCCCAATAAACACACAACACAAACACAAAGCCCTAAAAACGGCTTTTTTGAAATTTTCCAGCATGACGCTTCTCTCTTTATTGAAAAATTAGACTTTATTATAATCAAATTGCAATCAAATCTAGTGCTTTTTTAAAACCTGCTGGCAATAGCGCTCCAAGATCCTACAAGCGCTCAAAGAGTCTAGCCGGCCGTCTTTAATAGCGAGCCGCTTGTTTTTCTTACCCAAATGCCCTAAATTTTCATAGGCTTCTATGCTGGATCTGTCTTCATTAATAAAAACGATTTCGCCCTTAAAATCCAAAAGCTTGATGAAATGTTCAATGCGCGCGTTCGTGTCCGCATAGCTTTCATTGGGCTTGCCCACCACCAGCACCTGAATGTTTTTTTCCCTCAATAAATCGCTCAAATCCCTAGAGGCCTGATTCCTGTTGTGGCGTAAAATCGCTTCTAAAGGCAAGATAACGCCGTTTAAAAGCGCAGCAATCCCAATGCGCTTCAGCCCCACATCGCATGCCAAAATCACGCTAACACCACGATATGATTGATGCGCTTGATCTTACCCAACAGCTCGTATTCTAAAAGCTTATCCCCAAATTTGAGATACGCCTCTTCATAGCTAGGGTTTTTGGCGCAATATTCTAAAAATTCGTCTTTGATTTCAGGCATTTCTTTTAAATGGTGGTCTTTTAAAAGGGTGTTTATAAAATTTTGAATATTAAATATCCCTTGAGCCTGCCCTTTTTCTAAAAGCTCATTAGTGCCATCGCTCTCATTCAGGCGCTGGGGCAAAACAAATAAGGGTTTTTGATACTTTTGGGCTAATCTCGCGCTGCTCATAGAGCCGCTTTTTAAATCCGCTTGGGGGATAATTACCGCATCGCTTAAAGCGATCACCAGGCGGTTTCTCGCTAAAAAAGAGCCTTTAACGGGCATAAAATCCTTTTCATATTCGCTTAAAATCAAGCCGTTTTGCGCGATTTCTTGGATCACTTTATGATTGTTCGTGGGATAGATTAAATCCAAACTGCAAGGCGAAAGCATGATGGTTTTTGGTAAGGCGTTTTCTTGAGCGATAATATCCACGCCCAACGCTCCTCCGCTCACAATAACCGCGCCATTTTTAGCAAGCTCTCTGGCTAGAGTGATGGTGTGTTGCTTGCTGTAAGGGGTGGGTCTTCTTGTGCCTATGATAGCCACTTTTAAAGGTGCTCTCAAAAGCTTTATATCGCCCACACAATAGAGTTTTTTAGGGGGGTCTTTGAGAATGTCAAAGGCTTTAGGGATATTCTCTAGCGTGCTGTATTGGAAATTACTTTTCATTTCAAACTATTTAGGCAGTATAATTTCCACTTCAATCGTTTCCACGCTCTGGTTGCTATCGAGAGTTTTGAAATGGATGTCTGAAGATTTAGTGTATTTTTGAATAACGGCAATGATTTCTTTACGCATCTCTTCCATGTAGGGTAAATTTAAGGTGCGCTCTTTGGCTAGAATCAATTTCAATCTATCGGTTGCGGTGGCCGCGCTCCCTTTGTTTTTAAAAAAATCAAACAAACTCATGAAAATATCCCTTTTAACGCGCTAAAAAAGCCTTTTTTAGCCTTAAATTCCACATATTCCACTTCTTCGCCTAAAATCCTTCTGGTGATGCGCTGGTAAGCTTTCGCACTCTCGCAATCCGTGCGAATCACCGGCTCGCCCTTATTGGTCGCTGAAATAATATGGTGATCTTCTGGAATGATCCCAATTAAAGGCAGGCATAAAATCTTAAGCACTTCTTCTATGGAAATCATCTCACCATTTGCCACTAATTCAGGTTTTAAGCGATTGATTATCAAATGCTTATGCACCTCCATGCCCTTTTTGGCCCGATTAGACTTCGCGTCAATAATGCCAATCACTCTGTCGCTATCCCTTAAGGAACTCACTTCGGGCGTTACCACCACTAACGCCATGTCCGCATGCAAAATCGCATGCTCAAAGCCGCTTTCAATCCCAGCCGGTGAGTCAATTAAAATATAGTCAAAATCCGCCCTTAAAGCGTTGATTAAAATCGCTACTTTTTCCTTATCTAAAATATTTTTATCCTTGCTTTGTGAAGCCGCTAAAAAAGAAAGGTTTTTAGTCTTTTTATCCGTGATCAAAGCCTGCGAAAGGTTGCAATTTTTTTCCATCACATCCACCACATCATAAACAATGCGATTTTCTAAGCCTAAAATCATATCCAAGTTCCTAAGGCCTATGTCAAAATCAACCGCTACGACTTTTTTACCGCTCTCAGCCAAGCCGATCGCTAAATTAGCCGTGGTGGTGCTTTTGCCCACGCCCCCCTTACCTGAAGTGGTAGTAACTACTATTGCCATATGATTCCTTTTAATGATTTATTTTTTATGATTGAATGGTGCGCGTAAAATTTCCCCAATTTGTTCTATTTTAGTCTCTTTAAGGGCTTTCCTCTCTGTGTTTAACCTGGGGTAATTCAAGCTCTTTTCTAGTAAAAAATCCTTAGCGAATGAGCCGTTTTGAATCTTTTTTAAGATTTTTTGCATGCGTTTTTCTAACAGATTTCCCATAGGCTCTCTATGTTTAATCGCTCCAAATTCAGCGGTGTTAGAAATGTGTTTCCTTAAGCCCTCCACCCCCTTATAATGCAATAAATCCGCCACCAATTTCACTTCATGCACGCATTCAAAATAGGCTAATTCTTCATGGTATCCTGCCTTAATTAAAGTTTCAAACCCCATTCTCACAACCGCTTCTAACCCCCCGCACAAAACCGCTTGCTCGCCGAATAAATCGCTCTCGCATTCTTCTTTAAAGCTCGTTTCTAAAACCCCCATTCTCCCTCCGCCCATCGCTTTAGCGTAGCTTAAAGCCACCGCTTTAGCGTTATTTTTTGAATTTTCTTGCTCTATGGCGATCAAATGGTATAAGCCCCTATTTTTAAGATATTCTTCTCTTAAAGCGCTCCCGGGCCCTTTTGGCGCGACTAAAATTACGCCCACGCCTTTTGGAAGAACAACCTGATTGAAATGCACGCTAAAACCATGAGCAAAGCCCACAATTTGGCCTTCTTTTAAAAAAGGGATCACTTCTTTTTCTAACACTTCCTTATGCAATTCGTCCGGAAGAAGCGCCATAATCAGATCAGATTGTTGGACTAATTCCTTGACTTCTAGCACCTCAAAGCCCTCTGCTTTTGCTTTTGAAACGCTCAAACTCCCTTGATACAAGCCAATACGCACTTTTACTTTAGAGTCCCTCAAATTGAGTGCTTGGGCTTCTCCTTGCGCGCCATAGCCAATAATGCCCACTTGTAAGGATTGGATAACGCCTAAATCAATGTCTTTATCATAATAAACGGGTAATGCCAAAATCAAATCTCCTAGCGTGTTTAAGCAAGTATTTATTTTACCATAATGAGAGCGATAATGTTTAAAAACATGCAGAATGTTAAAAAATGGTGTGCTCGGAGGGATTCAAACCCACGACCTACAGGACCGCAACCTGTTGCTCTATTCAGCTGAGCTACGAGCACTTTTAAAGAAGTGAAACGATGATTATAGCAAGAAAAGCTAATTTTTCACTTAAACGATGCGTTTTTTCTATTATAATTTAAGGCATGCAAAAAGATTACCAAAAACTCATCGCTTATTTATGCGATTTTTTAGAAAAAGAAGCACAAAAACGAGGCTTTAAAAAAGTCGTTTACGGGCTGAGCGGGGGGCTAGATAGCGCGGTCGTTGGGGTGCTGTGTCAAAAAGTTTTTAAAGAAAACGCTCATGCCCTTTTAATGCCCTCTTTGGTTTCTATGCCAGAAAGTAAAACAGACGCTTTAGATTTGTGCGAAACATTTTCTATCCCTTATACAGAATATTCTATCGCTCCCTATGACGCCATCTTTAGCTCTCATTTTAAAGACGCAAGCCTTACCAGGAAGGGGAATTTTTGTGCAAGATTGCGCATGGCTTTTTTATACGATTATTCTTTAAAAAGCGATTCTTTAGTCATTGGCACGAGCAATAAAAGCGAAAGAATGCTAGGCTATGGCACTTTATTTGGGGATTTGGCGTGCGCGATTAACCCGATTGGGGAATTATTTAAAACCGAAGTTTATGAACTCGCTTGCCATTTGAATATCCCTAAAAAGATTTTAAACAAGCCCCCTAGCGCGGATTTATTTGTAGGGCAAAGCGATGAAAAAGATTTGGGCTATCCTTATAGCGTGATCGATCCTTTATTGAAGGATATTGAAGCGTTGTTCAAAAACAAGCCCATTGATGCAGAAGCGCTCACCCAATTAGGCCATGATGAAATTTTAGTGAAAAACATCACAAGCCGTATCCAAAAAAACGCTTTTAAATTAGAATTACCCACCATCGCTCAAAAATTTAACCCTAAATGAAAAGCGATAAACCCTTTTTAGAACGCTATTTTTATGACCCCACTCTTTTGCAAAAGGGGTTGATTTTTGCGCTCTATCCTTTTTCTTTAATCTATCAAGGCATCGCCACCTTAAAAAGAAAAACCGCTAAAAAGCATGATTTTAAAATCCCCCTTATCAGCGTAGGCAATTTGATCGCTGGGGGAAGCGGTAAAACGCCCTTTATTTTAGAAACCGCTCCAAGATACCAAGAAGTGGCGGTTGTCTCTAGAGGGTATCAACGAGATTCTAAAGGCTTAGTGGTGGTGAGCGTTAAAGGAAACATTTTAGTTTCCCAACAAACAGCGGGCGATGAAGCCTATCTTTTAGCCTTAAATTTAAAACAAGCGAGCGTGATTGTGAGCGAAAAAAGAGAGCTAGGCGTTTTAAAAGCCCTTGAATTAGGATCAAAGATCGTGTTTTTAGACGATGGTTTCAGGTTTAATTTCAACCAATTCAATTTGCTTTTAAAGCCTAAAGTCCCCCCCTACTACCCCTTTTGTTTGCCTAGCGGGTTGTATAGAGAAAGCATCAAAAGCTATAAAGAAGCCCATTTAGTCGTTACAGAAGATAAGGATTATAAAAGAATCACCTCTATTTCCCACCCCACCAAACGCATGCTTTTAGTAACGGCTATCGCTAATCCTAGCAGGCTTGATGCGTTTTTACCTAAAGAAGTGGTTAAAAAATTGTATTTTAGAGATCATGCCCCTTTTGATTTGAAGCTTTTAGAAAAAGAGTTTTATCAAAATAACGCCACTTCCTTATTGGTTACTTCAAAAGATCTCGTCAAATTACAAGATTGCAACTTGCCCTTAAGCGTATTGGATTTAAAGCTAGAAATTTGCCCTAAAATTTTAGAGCGGATTGATCGTTATATCTTTTCTTATCCTTGCAATACAAAAGAACATCTATAAATTCCTTTTCTTTAGAGATAAAGCCTTTCAAACGCCCCTCTAACTCATAATGGTTTTTTTCATAAAAAGCGATCGCTTTGAAATTGTTTTCCATCACTTCTAAGTGCAAAGAATTTAATTGGAATTCTTCAAAAGCGATGCGTTCTAAAGCTTTTAAAATAGTTTCTCCCCTATTTTTCAAAAAAGGGTTTTTATAAATCCCCAAATACCCATGCTTATGAAAAAAATTGATTTTAGTGATAGAGCCAACCCCTAAATAAACGCCCTCTTCTTTAAACAAAAAATAGCGGTGGTTAGGCGAGTTTTTTAAATCTTCTATGAATTGCAAATGCGTTTTTAAAGAAATAAAAGCGCTATACATCCATAAGGCAGTGTTTGGGTGGTTACGAAATTCTAAAACCAACAACTTTTCTTCATCGTTTAAATGTGCAAAATCAATCGCTTGGATATTTTTATAAGAATAATTTTTTTTCAAATTTCTAAAAACTCCCTTAATGCGCCCTCTAACTCACTCCCAAAGGCCAGGTTTTTTGTCCAGGCTTGATTTTTTTGAATCTGTAATTTTTCAAAATCTTTCGCTAAAGTTTTCAAACTCGTTTGTTTGAAAATACCCAAGCTTTCAAATTCTTGGCTTTGAATGATTTGATTAGAAGCAACGGGAATGATAAGAGAGGGCGTTTGAGAAAGGGCTAATTCATAGAGGGTTTGACCAGCAGCGCTAATGGCGCAAGTGCAAAATTTCATCAAAGAACTGAACTCCAAAGGGCTTAAAGGGCTGTAATAATGCGTGTTTTTGGGAGGATTTTTGGGGATATAAGGTGAAATGATATGCAAATGCATGCCCTTATTTTCTAAAATTTTGACTATCTCTTTAAGCGTTTTTTGTTCGCTCCCCCCTAGAGTGATCAGCACTTCTTTATTTTCTGTATTGATAGGGCGCTCATAGACAAAACGCATATCAACAGGGTAAAACCCCACCCCCAAATAATACTGATAATCTTTTGATAAATAATGGTAGTGTTTTAAAGCGTTCAGCGTGAAATTTAGGATCTTGGTGTTTTTGGGGTAAAACCCCTTAGCATGCTCTTTATCTTCTATGACCATAAGGCTTTTGGCTTTTTCTTTTAAAAGATAAAAATCCTTTGAATTTAAACAATAGCTATCTATAATCAAAAAATCATCATTGCCAACGCCCTCTAAAAAAGCGCTTATATCATTGCGCTTATATAAATAAAGATCCGCTTTAACCCCTAATTTTTCTATAAAAGAAAGGATTTTTTCACAACGCCTCACATGCCCCAAACCGCTTGTTAAAAAACAATCGCACAAAATTTTTACTGGCATGCGTTTTTCAAACGGCTGTATTTGAGCTTGGCTAATTCTAAATCTTCTAAAGTGTCAATGTCTTGGACTTCTAAGGGCGATAATTCTAAAGCGATAGAATTTTGACTAAAAATAGGCCGCATTTCTTTAAAGGCTTGAGCCTTCCCCATATAAAGTAATCCTGCGTCATGATAGAGCGTTTTTAAATCTTGCGTGCACGTGTTTAAATGCTCTTTAAAAGCCATTTGAACGCCGTTTTCAAGGCTAAAAGAACGATAGGGCGAAGCGCTAAATGGAGAGCATGTGAAAACATAATCTGTATTTTCTTTTAACATTTCAAAAGCGTTTTTTAAATGCTTTTCTTGTAAAAGTGCTGAAGTGCCATACAAACAACACGCAACATCTTCATCTTTTAACTCTAATTCTTTCATGTGATAGGCCATCACCTCTAAAGTCGTGGCTCTATCGTGCGCTAAAACTTTAGGGCGTAAATTCAAAAAACTCGCCCCATAATTTTTAGCTAAATGAACATACTCCATGCTATCGCTAGAGATAAACACCTTTTCAAAAAGCTTGGAATTTAGCGCCGTTTCAATAGGGTAAGCGAGCATGGGTTTATTGAAAAAATCAATAATATTTTTATTCTTGATCCTTTTACTGGAACTTCTGGCTAAAACAATAGCGATCGCTTTCATGCTAGGCTTTGCTCTTTTTAATAAGGCATTTGGGTTTCCATCGCATCAGCAGCGAATTTCTTCTTATTGGAATCGCTCAAATGCCCTAAATTCGTGTATTCAATCTTAGCGTCAGCCAAAAACTTGGATTGGATGGTGTTATTCCTTTCAATATCATAAGGGCGGATCACCCCACTCACCTTAAGGATTTGCTTTTCCCCATCCACTAGCACTTCCTTATTCCCATAGATGAAATAATTCCCGTTTTCTAGCACTTTAATGATTCGAGCGCTCAATACGATCTCTAAATCTTCGCTCTTTTTTTGCGAGCCACCGCCTTTAAAATTCGTGTTATTGCTGGATTTGGTGAAATTGTAATTATTCTTATCGTCTAAATACTGCGCTTCTTGTTTCTTTCTTTCATCTAGCCCGTTATAAGTGAGTCTTGGGGGCGTGGAATTACCCCCTGAAGCGCTTTTATAATCTTTAGAGCTGGAATAATTCGCGCTCGCTTTTTCAGAAACAATGATTGTGATCAAATCGTTAGGCTTCATCGCTCTCCTGTCCGCAAATAAAGGGCGCTCGCCCTGCCCAAACAAACTCCCCAACTTGTTCAATTCAGGGATAAATTCTTTAGAGGGGGTTTCTTCTACATAATTGGGAGGGTTAAAATCAATTTTTGGCTCATTGGCTGATGCCATGCTGAATACAACGCTAAACGCAACAGCCCCTAAATAAAGCGCCTTTTTCATCCACTAGCCTTACTTTTGAGTTATTTTAAGCCTTGAATTATACTCTCTTATAAAGAATAAATGCTTAATTTTGAGCAAGTTGTTGTAAAATTTAGATCTTTAAGATCTTTATAATGAAACTTACTATGCAGGAGATAAAATTGAGAACCTTGTTAAAAATGTTAGTTGGTGCGAGCTTGCTAACACACGCCTTAGTAGCTAAAGAAGAAAGCGCAGCACCTTCTTGGACAAAAAATTTGTATATGGGATTCAATTACCAAACAGGTTCTATCAATTTAATGACTAATATCCATGAAGTTAGAGAAGTGACTAACTATCAAACCGGTTACACCAATATCATAACTAGCGTTAATAGCGTTAAAAAGCTCACCAACATGGGATCTAATGGGATTGGATTAGTCATGGGCTATAACCACTTTTTCCATCCGGATAAAATCTTGGGCTTGCGCTATTTCGCTTTTTTAGACTGGCAAGGCTATGGCATGAGATACCCTAAAGGCTATTATGGCGGCAATAACATGATCACTTATGGCGTGGGCGTGGATGCGGTGTGGAATTTCTTCCAAGGGAGTTTCTATCAAGATGATATTAGCGTGGATATTGGCGTTTTTGGGGGGATTGCGATTGCGGGGAATAGCTGGTATATTGGCAGTAAAGGGCAGGAATTGTTAGGCATCACTAATAGTAGCGCGGTTGATAACACCTCTTTTCAATTCCTCTTTAACTTTGGCCTCAAGGCTTTATTTGTAGATGAGCATGAATTTGAAATCGGTTTTAAATTCCCCACCATTAATAACAAATACTACACCACTGATGCGCTCAAGGTTCAAATGCGTAGGGTCTTTGCCTTTTATGTGGGGTATAATTACCACTTCTAAAAGGGCTTTAAAACCCAAAGCAACTCCCTAACATCTTTTGATAGTAACTCTTGGCTTTAAGGATTGTTTCTGTGTCATCAGTTTTTAAAAGCACTTCGTAATTGTTTTCAAAAGCGTTTTTGCTCCAATTCGCTGAGCCTAAAAACACGATCTTATCATCAATGATCGCTACTTTTTGGTGCATGATGCCGTAATAATTCCCGTTTTTAGCCTTAAGCCCTTTCAATAAGCACACTTTCGTGTTAGGGTATTTGTCTAAATAGCCAATAGTGGATTGCTTGTTATTATGATTGCTTTCATAATCATAAATGATTTGCACCTTAATCCCCCTACTCGCTACGCTTTTAATCGCTCTTGCAATATCTCTGTGCGTGAAACTATAGATAGCGATTTTCACGCTCTCTCTGGCGTTGCTAATGCCAGAAACTAAAGAATTGAGAGCGTCTTTTTGCTCATAAGGTAAGACAAATAAGCTGTTTTTAGCTTGCAAAACCCCTAAACAGCCTACTAACACGCCCACGCCAACGATTTTTTTAAACTTGTTGAACATCAAATGATCCTTATTTTAAATTACACTCATGATAAAAACAACCAACCAAGTGGATTTTTGATTATAATAAAAGATTTAAAAAAAGCGATAAAAATTGATAGGCTTAAAGAAGCGTTTCTTAATAAAATAAGGAGTCCCTAAAATGAAAATGATTCTATTCAACCAAAACCCCATGATCGCAAAACTGCTTGAGAGTGTCTCTAAGAAATTAGAATTATCTATGGAAAATTTTAACCACTATCAAGAGCTATCCGCACACCTTAAAAAAGATCCAGAATGGCTTTTGATAGCCGATGATGAATGTTTGGAAAAACTAGATCAAGTGGATTGGCTAGAATTAAAAGAAACCATCTCTCAAAATAAAAACAGCGTGTGCATGTATAAAAAAGGCAATGAAGCACAGCCCTTTTTAGAGGGCTTTGAGGTGAAAATCAAAAAACCTTTTTTACCCACTGAAATGTTGAAAGTCCTTCAAAAAAAGCTTGGTTCTAACATAAGCGAGCTAGAGCCTAGCCAGAATTTAGACCCAACTCAAGAAGTTTTAGAAACCAATTGGGACGAGTTAGAAAGTTTAGGCGATTTAGAGGCCCTAGCGCAAGAAGAGCCTAACAATGAAGAGCAACTACTCCCCACTTTAAACGATCAAGAAGAAAAAGAAGAGGTTAAAGAAGAAGAGATTAAAGAAACTCCCCAAAAAGAAGAAAAGCCTAAAGATGATGAAACGCAAGAGGGTGAAACCCTCAAAGATAAAGAAGTTTCTAAAGAGTTGGAAACGCAAGAAGAAGTTAAAGAAGAAGAGCAAGAAGAAGTTAAAGAAGAAGAGCAAGAAGAAGTTAAAGAAGAAGAGCAAGAAGAAGTTAAAGAAGAAGAGCAAGAAGAAGTTAAAGAAGAAGAGCAAGAAGAAGTTAAAGAAGAAGAGCAAGAAGAAGTTAAAGAAGAAGAGCAAGAAGAAGTTAAAGAAGAAGAGCAAGAAGAAGTTAAAGAACAAGAGCCAATCAAAGAACAAGAGCCAATCAAAGAAGAAACGCAAGAAATTAAAGAAGAAAAACAAGAAAAAACACAAGATTCCCCAAGCGCGCAAGAATTAGAGGCCATGCAAGAATTGGTCAAAGAAATCCAAGAAAACTCTAACGGCCAAGAGGATAAAAAAGAAGCCCAAGAAAGCGCAGAAACCCCGCAAGAAAAAGAAACGCAAGAATTAGAAATCCCTAAAGAAGAAACCCAAGAAAAAGAAACCCAAGAAAAAGAAACCCAAGAAAAAGAAACCCAAGAAAAAGAAACCCAAGAAGACCATTACGAAAGCATTGAAGACATTCCTGAGCCGGTGATGGCTAAAGCGATGGGGGAAGAATTGCCCTTTTTGAATGAAGCCGTTGCAAAAACCCCTAATAATGAGAACGACACAGAAACCCCTAAAGAGAGCGATATAAAAACCCCACAAGAAAAAGAAGAAAGCGATAAAACTTCCAGCCCCCTAGAATTGCGCTTGAATTTGCAGGATTTATTAAAAAGCCTCAATCAAGAGTCCTTAAAAAGCCTTTTAGAAAACAAGACCTTAAGCATTAAAATCACTTTAGAGGATAAAAAACCTAATGCATAATGATTTTAATTTACTCATCCTTTCAGGCCCTAGCGGAGCGGGTAAAAGCACCCTTACAAAGTATTTGCAAGAAAAAATCCCAAAAACCCATTTTTCCCTTTCCACCACCACGAGGAAGCCTAGAGAGGGCGAAGTTGATGGCTTGCATTACAATTTTGTCAGCGAAGAAGAGTTCAAACAAGGCATAGAAAAAGGGCAGTTTTTAGAATGGGCGATCGTGCATAACCACTACTATGGCACTTCTAAAATCCCTGTAGAAAAAGCCTTAAAAGAGGGCAAAATCGTTATTTTTGATATTGATGTGCAAGGGCATGAAATCCTTAAAAAACATTACCCCAACGCATGTTCAGTCTTTATTAGCACCAAAAACCAAGAGATTTTAAAAGAGCGCTTGCTTTTAAGGGGGACGGATTCTAAAGAGACGATAGAAAAACGCTTGATCAACGCTTATAAAGAAATGCAGTGCTTGGAGAGCTTTGATTACCTCATCATCAATGAAGATTTAGAAAAATCCAAAGAAATCATCTTAAGCATCGCAAAAACTTTAGTCCATCGCTTAAAAGCGTTTAATTTTGAAAAAATATGCAAGGCTTGGAAAAACGAATCCTTATAAAACCTACCAATTATTTTTTAAAAAAGCTATAATTCAGGAAAAAACCAACCAATAGTTTAAGGAGTAAAATATGGGCGGATTCACAAGCATATGGCATTGGGTCATTGTTTTATTAGTGATTGTATTGTTATTTGGGGCTAAAAAGATCCCAGAGTTGGCTAAAGGTTTAGGCAGTGGGATTAAAAATTTCAAAAAAGCCGTGAAGGACGATGAAGAAGAGGCTAAAAACGAGCCAAAAACCCTAGACGCTCAAGCAGCGCAAACCAAGGTGCATGAAACTAGCGAGATTAAAAGCAAACAAGAAAGTTAAACATGCACACTCTCATTAAGGGCGTTTTAGAAGAGATTTTAGAAGCTGAAGCCATTATTGAATACCCTAAAGACAGAGAACATGGGCATTACGCTACGCCCATTGCTTTCAATCTCGCCAAAGTTTTTAAAAAATCGCCCTTAGTTATTGCTGAAGAGTTAGCCCTTAAAATCAGCACGCATGAAAAAACTCAAGGGTTTTTTGACGGCGTAGTGGCTTGTAAGGGCTATATCAATTTCACGCTTTCTTTAGATTTTTTAGAGCGTTTCACCCAAAAGGCTTTGGAATTAAAAGAAAAATTTGGCTCTCAACCCAAAAGCGAGCGTTCTCAAAAAATCTTTTTAGAATTTGTGAGCGCTAACCCCACAGGGCCTTTACACATAGGGCATGCTAGAGGGGCGGTGTTTGGCGATAGTCTGGCTAAAATCGCTCGCTTTTTAGGGCATGAAGTTTTGTGCGAATATTATGTTAATGACATGGGATCTCAAATCCGCTTGTTAGGGCTTTCTGTATGGCTCGCTTACAGAGAGCATGTTTTACAAGAAAGCGTAACTTACCCAGAAGTCTTTTACAAAGGCGAATACATCATTGAAATCGCTAAACAGGCGAACAACGATTTAGAGCCAAGCCTTTTTAAAGAAAACAAAGAAACTATTATTGAAGTTTTAAGCGGCTATGCTAAAGATCTAATGCTTTTAGAAATTAAAGATAACTTAGACGCTTTAGGCATTCATTTTGATTCCTATGCGAGCGAAAGAGAAGTTTTTAAACATAAAGATGCGGTGTTTGAACGACTAGAAAAAGCGAACGCCCTTTATGAAAAAGATTCTAAAATCTGGCTCAAATCTTCACTCTACCAAGATGAAAGCGATCGGGTGCTCATTAAAGAAGATAAGAGCTACACTTATTTAGCCGGCGATATTGTCTATCATGATGAAAAATTCAAGCAAAATTACACCAAATATATCAACATTTGGGGGGCAGACCACCACGGCTATATCGCTAGAGTGAAAGCCAGCCTTGAGTTTTTGGGCTATGATTCCAACAAGCTTGAAGTCTTGCTCGCTCAAATGGTGCGCTTGCTCAAAGATAACGAGCCTTACAAGATGAGTAAAAGAGCGGGTAATTTCATTTTGATTAAAGATGTGATTGATGATGTGGGTAAAGACGCTTTAAGGTTTATTTTTTTAAGCAAACGGCTTGACACGCATTTAGAATTTGATGTCAATACTTTAAAAAAGCAAGACAGCTCAAACCCTATTTACTATATCCATTACGCTAATTCGCGCATCCACACCATGCTAGAAAAATCGCCCTTTTCTAAAGAAGAAATTTTACAAACCCCTTTAACCAATTTAAACGCTGAAGAAAAATACCTGCTTTTTAGCGCTTTAAGCTTGCCTAAAATCATTGAATCTTCTTTTGAAGAATACGGCTTGCAAAAAATGTGCGAATACGCAAAAACCCTCGCCTCAGAATTCCACCGCTTCTATAACGCTGGCAAGATTTTAAACACCCCTAAAGCTAAAGAGCTTTTAAAAATTTGTTTAATGGTGAGCTTGAGTTTGAGCAACGCTTTCAAACTTTTAGGCATAGAGATAAAAACCAAAATTTCCGCTAAAGATTAAGCTAATATTTAATTTTTTGTTATAACATTCCCTTATTTTTTGAAACTAAGGAGAATATTATGCTTAATCGTATTATAGAACACATGAACGCTCACCATGTAGAAGACATGAAAGGTTTGTTGAAAAAATTCGGGCAAGTCCATCACGCTGAAAATGTCGCCTTTAAAAGCGTGGATTCTCAAGGCATTGTGATTGGTTATAACCACAATCAAACCTTAAGGATTGAATTTAACCACGAAGTCAAAGATCCTAAAGACTATAAAAACGCTATCATTGAATTGTGTCAAAGCGTAGAAAAAACCCATGATTTAAAAGGCGTGGAAGAAGAAATTAAAGCCTTTAAAGAGAGCTTTGATTCTGTTTGTTTAGCGACCTTGCACCCTAATGGGCATGTGGTATGCTCTTATGCGCCTTTAATGAGCGATGGCAAACAATACTATATTTATGTGAGCGAAGTGGCTGAACATTTTGCGGGCCTTAAAAACAACCCCCACAATGTGGAAGTGATGTTTTTAGAAGACGAGAGCAAGGCTAAATCAGCTATTTTGAGAAAACGCTTGCGTTATAAAACCCACGCTCGTTTTATTGAAAGAGGGGCGGAGTTTGACAAAGCGTTTGATTCTTTCATTGAAAAAACCGGCGGTGCTGGGGGCATTAAAACCATTCGCACCATGCAAGATTTCCATTTGATCGCATTGGATTTCAAAGAAGGGCGTTTTGTGAAAGGCTTTGGTCAAGCTTATGACATTTTAGGCGACAAAATCGCTTATGTTGGGGATAAAGGCAACCCGCACAATTTCGCTCACAAGAAATAAACTTTCTCACTAATAAGGGGCAAACGCCCCAAAAGACCGCTTTTTAAAGAGGTTACGGCAAAATCAAGCTCTTTATTATTTAACCTTAAAAAATACTAAAAGCCTTTTTATGGGCTAACACCACACAAAAAGCATCAAAAACAAAAAAATGACAAAATTTTTCCAAAATGACAAAAAAACGCTTTTATGCTATTCAGTGATGCTCTTTTTAAGCCTAGCCCATAGTTAAATCTCTGTTTCATCAATTGATCACCACCGCAAAAAAGCCTTATTCTAGTAAAAGCCTTGTTTTTATGAAGCGCTTTTGAAGCAAGCTCTATAACACCGATAACCAACTCTTTTTTATTCAATCGTGGGGTCTCTTTAGCGATACGGGTATTGATAAAGGACGCTCCTTAAATTTATTCTTATCTTTCTTCCATTATGCACCATCAATTAACAAGTTTCAATATAATATAAGATCTTTTTATAACTTGTCATGTGTTAAGGATCAAAATGCGCGTGTTTGTTTGTTTTTTAGGGGTTTTTGTGTCTAACGGCTTGGCTCGTTTTGGCTATGTGGTTTTAATCCCCCTACTCATTTTATCAGGGAGTTTAACCCCACACCAAAGCTTCCAACTGGGTATTGCGGTGTTAATGGGCTATGTTTTTGGGAGTTTTTTAATCCAATTTTTAAGCCCGTTAATGTCATTAGAAAGCATCGCTAAAATCAGTTTTGGTTTGATCGCTTTGAGTTTTTTAGTCTGTTATTTTGATAGTATCCCTTTCTTTTGGCTTTGGATCTGGCGTTTTATCGCCGGTGTGGCTAGCAGCGCGTTAATGATTTTAGTCGCCCCTCTCTCTTTACCCTATGTCAAAGAAAATAAAAGAGCCTTAGTGGGGGGGTTTATTTTCAGCGCTGTAGGCATTGGATCTGTCTTTAGCGGGTTTGTTCTGCCATGGATTAGCTCTTATAATATCAAATGGGCTTGGATTTTTTTAGGGGGCAGTTGTTTGATAGCCTTTATCCTTTCCTTAGTGGGGTTAAAAACCCGCTCTTTAAGGAAAAGATCCGTTAAAAAAGAAGAAAGCGCGTTTAAAATCCCCTTTCATTTGTGGTTATTGCTCATTTCTTGCGCGCTCAATGCGATTGGTTTTTTACCGCACACGCTTTTTTGGGTGGATTATTTGATCCGTCATTTAAATATCTCCCCCACTATCGCTGGAACTTCGTGGGCATTTTTTGGCTTTGGCGCTACGCTTGGCTCTTTAATCAGCGGCCCCATGGCTCAAAAGCTAGGGGCTAAAAACGCCAATATCTTTATCCTTATTTTAAAATCTATCGCATGCTTTTTGCCCATTTTTTTCCACCAAATCTCTTTACTCAATTTAAGCATCTTTGTAATGGGAGCGGCTACAACTGCCAATATCAATTTATTCAGCATGATGGCTTTAAAAATTGCAGGCGCAAAGCATTTCGCTAAAGCGTCTTCGTGGGTGGTGTTTTCTTTTGGCATTTTCCAAGCGCTTTTTTCGTATCTTTTTACGATTTTTTTAGGGGATTTGGGCTATCTTTTGATTTTTGTCATTTGTGGGGTGTGTTTGGTTTTAAGCTTCATCGTTCTTTTCCCCATTAAAATGCAAACAGCTACCAATAAATAGAAAAATTATGGGGTTTCAAAACCCTTGATGCCGAGAAAATCCTTAAAACCCTTTAAGGAATTTAAGATTTTTTCACGCTCTAAATGGTGCATGATAAAAACGAGATTAGAGCCGTTTTGATCCTTTAAAATATGTTTAGGCGGGTAAATGATATGCATCACGCCGTTAACACTCACCAAAAGATCGCTTCCAATATCAATAATCCCCTTGATGCGTAAAATCTGCGTGCCGTATTGATGCAATAACAAACTCAGCCAAATCCCAAACGCGCTCCATTCCATCGCCCCTTCAAAATTAATGCTTAAAGTTTCAAAGCCTTGCGAGTGCGAATCTTTTGCTGGCAAGATCACACGATGCACCCTATTTTTGCGTGAAAAGAGACTCTCATAGTCTATCGCCCTCTTGTCAAAAATTTCCGTGCTAGGGTTAATGGCCCACAAGCGCTCTTTTAATTTGATTAAAGCCGTGCTGTCGTTTTGCAAATCCGTTTTGGTCAACAAAACGCTATCAGCAAAAACGATTTGCTCTCTAGCTTCATTGTTGGTTAAATGCACTCTAGCATTCAATGCATCCACGCAAACCACCACGCTTTGAATCTCAAAATGCGCCCCTAAAAAAGTGTCGCTCAAAATCGTCCATAAAATCGGCGCCGGGTTGGCTAAACCGGTGGTTTCAATGATGATGTGCTTTAAAATTTCGCCACGCCATTCATAGTCATTGAGTGCGGCTTTTAGAGACTCCACTAAATCCATGCGTTTGTTGCAACACACGCACCCTGCGTTAAGATAGAGCATTTTTTCACCGCAATACTGAACGCTTAAGATGCGTTGATCCAAGGCGGCTTGACCGATTTCATTGATGATAAGAGCGACGCCTTGGTGATCTATTTGGTTTAAATACTCGCTTAAAAAACTCGTTTTACCGCTGCCTAAAAAACCGGTGATGA
This sequence comes from Helicobacter pylori oki112, assembly GCF_000600085.1. NCBI lineage: Bacteria > Pseudomonadati > Campylobacterota > Epsilonproteobacteria > Campylobacterales > Helicobacteraceae > Helicobacter > Helicobacter pylori. The sequence goes on along the minus strand of NZ_CP006821.1, from coordinate 371,445 downwards.
GCGTGATAGGGATTTTAGGCATCAGTGAGTGGCGTTTGTATTTTGATTTAAAAACGCTAACAGATTAGAATCCAGCGCGTCCATCTCTTTTTTGGTTAAGTTTTGTGCCTTATCCCACAAATCGCCTAAATCATTCACCATCACGCTCTGCCCTTTTTTATCGTGCAACACAAACTTCGCACCTTGCCAATCGTCCATTTTTAGCCCATAAAACGCCAGGATTTGATTGAGCAATCTTACTCGTTTGAGTCGTGCTCTTTTGCGTTCTCTGGCGTTTTCATTGGCGCTAATAAGCGCATTTTGCCCTTTCAAATTTTCATCAATCTCATAACTATCGCTCCCATCGGTCCAATGAAAAGAACTGATAAGCTCCCCGCATAAAACGCACATCTTCCAACCTTTTAAATCTAAATCATGCTACAATTTTACTGAAAAAACAAGAATAAATCTCGTGCTGTTTAATTATTTATTTATTTATTGATTAGGAAATTTAATGCAGGATTATAGAACTCTCACGCTAGAAAATATTTATGCACCAGATGAGATAACAGACGCACTTTCATTGTTACAATCTTGCGGTATTGAATCGATTGTTAATCCTTCAAATATCACGCTTAATTTTGACATTGTGGATTTAAAAATGCTTGAATCTACTACACAAAATACGCTGGTTCAAAAGACATTAGAGGAGTTATATAAAATTCGCTCATTTTCTAGTCAAAATGGCAAAATCGTGTTTAAGAGCTTCAACAAAGCCAAAAAAGTCGCCAACAAAAAGCAAAACGCAAAGGCAAGATTGGCTTACGAATCTTACAAAAAAGAGTTTAGCAAGGAGACAAATGAGATTCAAAGCTGTCTTAATCAAATTTACTGCGAAGATAGCTTGGAGTTTTTAAAAAAGCTCCCAAATAATTGCATAGATATAGTGCTAACTTCGCCACCTTACAACTTTGGCATCAATTACAGCACAACGCAGGATGCAAATCTTTGGCAAGAGTATTTCAACACGCTTTTTGCCATTTTTAAAGAGTGTATTCGTGTATTAAAAAGCGGAGGGCGAATCATTGTCAATATCCAACCTATGTTTAGCGATTATATCCCTACACACCATTTTATCAGCAAATTTTTCATTGATGAAGGGCTTATTTGGAAAGGCGAGATTTTATGGGAAAAGAACAACTACAACTGCAAATACTGTACTTGGGGAAGCTGGAAAAGCCCTGCTGCACCATATTTAAAATATTCGTGGGAGTTTATTGAAATTTTTTGCAAAAATAACCTTAAAAAAGAGGGCGATAAAGACAGCATTGACATAACCGATGATGAATTTAAAAAGTGGGTTTATGCAAAGTGGAACTTTGCCCCAGAACGCAACATGAAACAATATGGGCATGATGCAATGTTCCCAGAAGAATTAGTAAAGCGGTGTTTAAAACTATTTTCCTATCAAAATGATATTGTATTAGATCCATTTAATGGTGCAGGAACAACGACAAAAGTCGCCAAACAATTAGGGCGCAGTTTTATAGGCATAGACATTAGCGAAAAGTATTGTGAAGTAGCAAGAGCAAGACTAAAAGAAGTAACAAATTTATTTAATTGAGAGATGTGATTTGAATTCTATAGAAGATATTATACAAGTTTATAATAGCGTGGTTAAAGATATTGATAAAGATGCTCAAGGGCAAGATAGCAGGGCATATGGCGGAGTTATAAGAAGTACCAAAGGCAAATTACTAGAAGACATCAGCGAAGAGATTATAAAAATAGCGTGGCAAAATATTGGTGGCAAAACTGATAGACTTGAAATAAATTCCAAGAAAATAAAGATTCCTATCAAAGACAGCTACATAGAAAATATAGCTAACAAACAAGTAAGGGCATATATATTAGAGCGTAAGAAAGATTATTATTACGGATTGAGCGTTGATAAACATATATTTGTGGATAATCAATTGGTTATGGGGATAGAGTGTAAAGCCTATACGGAAAATGCTATGCTAAAGCGAATATTAGTAGATTTTCATCTCCTTAAAACTTTATATCCAAATATATCTTGTTATTTATTTCAGCTAGAAAGTCAATTAGGAGGTGATTATTCAGCTTTGCCAGAAACCCTATTGGGATCAAAACCCACGCATTCTATAATGAGCTACTTTGAAAGCGTGAATCTAAATATAGTAACCTTACTCAAAGGCGAAAGAGACATAAACCAACCCATACACAAAAATTTCAAACCTTTAGAAAAACAAATTCTCAATAAAACAATCAAACTAATGGAAAATGAATTGAAAGTTTATTTGTAGCAGTCAGTGCGAATCCCACTAAATCCACACCAACTTAGATACAATCTCAACCGCTATTTTTTTCTGGGGTTTCGTTTTAAGAAATCGTCAGCGATTTCATTGAATGTTACCCAACGCACGCCCTCATGCTTGTTGATATGCTCAATGATTTTTTCATGCATGAGCAACACTTGCGGGCGTCCGCTCACATCAGGGTGGATTGTCATGCTAAACACCGCATAATCCATCTCACGATAAACCCAATCAAATTGATCGATCCACATTTGCCCTATATCGTGTGGGCTTACAAAACCAAAGCTATTGGGGGATTTTTTGATAAACATCATCGGCGGTAAATCGTCCAAATACCAATTCGCAGGGATTTCCACTAAATTTGTTTCCACCCCACGGATTAAAGGCTTCATCCAATCCTTGGCTTCCAAACTATAATCAATCTTGCTCCAACTATCCCCCACGCGCACATAATAGGGCGTGAAATCATTGTGCATGAGCGAGTGGTCGTATTTGAAGCCGTGTTTTAAAAGCAATTCATTAGTGATATTAGAAAACTCCCACCACGGCGCCACATAGCCTGTGGGGGCTTTGCCGGTGAGATCTTTAATCAATTCAACGCTTTTTAACAAAACATCTTCTTCTTGCTTAGCGCTCATAGCGATAGGGTTTTCATGCGAATACCCATGCGCGCCCACTTCATGCCCTGCATCCACGATCATTTTCATTTGCTCTGGAAAAGTTTCAATAGAATGCCCCGGCGCAAACCAAGTCGCAGGGAGATGGTATTTTTTAAACAATTTCAAAAGCCGTGGGATCCCCACTTCACCCGCAAAAAGCCCGCGCGAAATATCATCAGGCGAATCCTCCCCACCATAGCTCCCTAGCCAACCAGCCACCGCATCAATATCCACGCCATAAGCCACTAAAATTTCTTTTGCCATAATTGCTCCTTTTTAAGTGAGTTTTCCAAACCCCTTTTTGGTGAGTTTGGTGTCAAAATCTTGTAAATAAGGGATTTTTTGGCGTTGCAGTGCCACTTCGTTCAAATCCATTTCAGCGATAATGACCTCATTGAGTTTAGTGGCTTGCGCGATGATTTTCCCATTGGGCGCGATGATTCTTGAATCGCCGGCAAATTCTAGCGTTTGTTTTAATTGAGCGTTAGTTTCTTCCCCACTATGATTGCACGCACACACAAAGCAGCCATTTTCTAACGCTCTAGCCCTGCTCAATAAATCCCAATTATAAGCCCTAGCTTTGCCAAACGCGCTAGGGTAAATTAAAACCTCCGCTCCTTGTAACGCTAACAGGTTCGCGCCTACGCCAAAGCCGATTTCATAGCAAATTTGCAAACCCACTTTCGCGCTAAAATCCCCAAAATCCAGCGTAAAAACCTCGTATTTTTTACCCCTTTTGAAGCGCGATTTTTCATCGCCCCACAAATAAATCTTGCGGTGTTTTCCAACGATTTTTCCTTTTGGTGGAATGATATAAGCGCTGTCGTAGAGTTTTTGATTGGTTTTTTCAATGCTACATGCCACTAGATGCACTTTATTAGATTTTGCAAAATTACTTAACGCACTCAACGACTCGTTTTTTAGCTTTCCATGCTCTATCGCTTTAAGATTTATCCCAAACTCTGCATCCTTATCATTCGTGCAATAACCACTATCAAACAATTCCGGTAAAACAATGAGATTCGCACCTTTGTCGTGGGCTTCTTTGGCCAAGTTGAGTGCTAATTGCAGGTTTTCATTTAAGGCGTAGGGTTTGGATTGCATTTGAATCACGGCGGTTTTTAGGATTCTTTTAGCGGGATTTTTTATTTTCAAGATCCACTCCCATTTTTGTTTTTATTGTATAGGATTAAAAATTAAAAGAGGATTAAAGGGGTTAAAATCCATATGCGTTTGTGTCAAAACTTACCATTATTGTTTAAGAATCGTAATAACGCGCTAGAGAGCGAGCTCACAAACACGCCGATAAGAAAGATTAACCCATTAAAAAGATGCAAGAATAAAAGCGCTCCTAAAATGCCTAATAAAACCCCATACCCCCCTAAACGCCACACATTGAAAGACATTTCCAAACCCAGAGCAAATTTTTGGAATTTTTGCTTTTCTTCTTTTTCTCCATTTTGTTTCCTTAAATCCAAACGCTTTTTAACGCCATGATACGAAGACAGCGCCACGATAAAAAACCCTAAAAACCCCCCTTCAAAATTCAAAACCCCTTGAAATGCTTGGAAAAAATAAACGATAATCGCGCTAACTATATTGATAAAAAGTAAAATAAGCAAGCATTGGATTTGGCACATGGGCTTTTATGGTATTTATTTTGTTTTGTTTTGTGTGTATTTAGGGTCTTTGGCTAGTTCTTCATAGTCTTTTTGCATGTTTTTATAAGCCTTATAGACATTAAGAAAGCTCGCTAACACGCCCCAAATAACCCCAAGCCAAAAAAGCCACGAAACATGAGTGAGTTTTTTAAGCCCATAGCCTATAGCCACGCCCATAAGGATCGCTACCACCATAGAAAGCCCCAAGCTCAAATAATTCGCCCCCTCTATGAATTTATAATACTTTGGCTTTTTCAAAAAATTCACACACCTTTTATGATTTCATCAAAACTTTCATCGGCTTTTGCAACCGCTAAATCAATCATCTCTTCAGTCATAGGCTCACAAATAAAGCCGGTTTCAAAGCTTGAACATGCCAAATACACGCCCTTAAAGAGCATTTTTTGGTGGAATTTTGCAAACATTTCTGTATCGCTTTTTAAAGCGTCATCAAAATCGTGCACCGCATTTTCGTTAAAGAAAAAGCCAAACATGCTCCCCATGTTGAGCGTTTCTAAAGCGATGTTATAGCTTTGAGCACTCTTTTTTAAACCTTGAGTCAAACGAACGGCTAAAGCGTTTAAACGGGTATAAAGGGTTTTGTCTCTTTTGATTTTATAAAGTGCACTCAACCCTGCGCACACCGCTAGGGGGTTACCGCTCAATGTGCCTGCTTGATACACGCCTCCAATGGGTGAGAGCAAGTCCATAATTTCCGCACGCCCCCCAAAACACGCCAAAGGAAGCCCCGCGCCTATCACCTTACCAAAGGTTACCAAATCCGGCACCACGCCATAAAATTCTTGCGAACTGCTCAAACTCGCTCTAAACCCGCTCATCACTTCATCTAAAATCAGCACCGCTTGGTATTTTTCACACAAAGCCTTTAAGCCCAATAAAAACTCTTTTTGAGCCGGCACTAACCCCATATTCCCGGCAATGGGTTCAATGATGACGCACCCCACATCGCCTTTTTTAAAGCATTCTTCTGTAGAGTTTAAATCGTTATAACGAGCCACTAGAGTGTGTTTGCTAAAATCGTTCGGCACGCCTAAAGAAGAAGGAGAGCCAAAAGTAGCACACCCGCTACCCGCTTTCACCAACAAGGAGTCGCTATGCCCATGATAGCACCCTTCAAACTTGATCAAATCGTCTTTTTGGCTATAAGCTCTAGCGAGTCGTATCGCGCTCATGGTCGCTTCTGTGCCGCTATTCACTAAACGCACCTTATCTAAGCCTTCATAACAAGAAATGATTTCCTTAGCTAAAGTGGTTTCTAATTCTGTGGGAGCGCCAAAAGAAGTGCCTTTTTTTAATGTATTAATAATATTTTTTTCAATCTCTTCATCAGCATGCCCAAAAATCAAAGGCCCCCAGCTTTGCACAAAATCTATATAATGGTTGTTATCCACATCATAAAGATACGCTCCCTTACCTTTCAAAATAAAGGGGGGAGTGCCTTTAACGCTCTTAAACGCCCTCACAGGTGAATTGACCCCCCCAGCGATCACCTGCTTAGCTTCATTAAAATCATTAATGCTGTGCAATAACTCCATGGTTTTAAATTATCCCTTAATCATGCTTTCAAATTGGATTTCCACTTGCGACCAAGTCAAGCCCTCATGAAAACTCTCGCATCGTTTAGCCAAGCTCGCTAATTCGTTTTTCAAGCCAAAACTCAATAGATCCAAGACCCCTTTAACCACGAGCTTATCCTCAGCAATCGTGTATTGCATAGGCACTTTCACCAGCTTTTCATTCATCCTCACATAAGCCGTAAGAGAACCTGCATGATCGCCTTCTATCACATTCCTGAAAGTTACTTTGATGTTAGTGTTTTTAAAAAGAGCGAAAAAAGCTTCTTTAACATTTTTGTTTTTAGTGTCATCGCCTAAATTGACTTTCAAGCTATCCATGCTCGCAGTTGCCCCTTCTAAAAGGGTTTTTAAACTATCTTGAGATTTACCCAATTTATAGGTGATGCTTTCAAAACTCCCATTTACTGGTGTTTTAGCCTTAGATTTAAAGGCTGTCCATGTTAGCTTAGCCGAAGATAAATCCAAATTCACCGCTTGCAAAAACCCTGCCAGTAAAACCGATACCAAAACCATTTTTTTCATTCATTATCCTTTAATGTGGTCTTATCAATAACGCTTATTATTTTAGTGTAAACAAGCACGCTTACAACTAAAACGATTCATTTTGATAATCATTTGCACTCTAAAGACGACTCAAGAGATACAATTGCGTTTATTTTAAACTCTTTTTGTAAATAATGCTAACTGAAACAAACTTTCTAAACCATTCATAAAAAGGTTATAGCGCATGGCTATCGCTATAACCTTGAATACAGAAAAATTCACAGCGATCGGAGTTTAAGCCTGAAACCATCTTCGTGTAGATCGCCTTGCTTTAAAAGCTCATCCGCACTAGGGCTAGAATAATGCTTGGCTAAAATAATGAAATAGGCGTTGTTATGCACTCCGATAAGGTTAGGCTGGAAATAAGGGAAAGTTTCAGGGTTTAAAATCCATGTTGCAACTTTGTTATACGCCACAGAGAGCCTTTTCCCGGCCTCACTACCCCACAAATCATACCCGTTCTCAAAAAGCAATTCGCCTGATATGGTTAGCGCAAGAAGCGCAAAATTGGTATAAGCTATCCCCTTAATGCCCTTTGTAGGGCCGCCATGATAATCACTCGTATCGCTCCTAGTGATCGCGCTAGCAATAACCCCATTCTCATCTATGGCTTTAAATATCCAATCCTGCCACCGATTAGCGCTATTGTGCAAAAGAGCATGATTATCTAGTGCTAGTGCAGAGCTCACATCAAAAAGAATGCCCCACGCCCCATGGTTAGTGTTAAGAGCTGATTGAGAATACTGGCACATCCGCTTAATAAAATCTTCATATTCTGGGCTAGGAAACGCCTTTTTGACAAACCAATAAGCCATGTTCATATAAGGCATGTAAAAATTGATATTATCCTCGCTCTGATAAGTGTCTACGCTTTGAAGCTCTTTAGCCCAAGCGTTTAAAATTTCTATAGCTTTTAAGCCGTATGGTTTGTTTTGGCTCACTAAATAACCTAGCGCTAAGTCATAGGACATGATAGCGGATTTTTTAAAACTCTTTGTGCATTTATCAGGCTCTCTAACCCCGGTAGAAGTGTAGTGTTTTGATGCGTTAAGTTGCGCGCATGGCTGTATTGTTTGGGAGAGCTTTTTATCAAGATGGAGTTTTTTGGGCAAATCTGTGGATTTAAAATCCCTAAAAAAGTAATCTTGCTCGGCGTAAGCTTGAACGCAAACGCAAACGCACATGAATGATAAAAACAAAACAAATCTTTTCATTCCTCGCCTTTATTTTAATGGATTGGTTTAAAAATAGCGTTTTATGGTAACGCTTCCAACAACACAAATTTAAGCGCATGCGTATTAAGAGCGCTAACCGCTGAAAGGGGTAAGACAAAGAGCGCTGATTTTTCATTAGGGTGTTTTTCAAAATCGTTGGTTAAATTGGGGTGTAAAAACCCTAAATACGGCTCTAGATCAAACGCCTCTAATTTTTGTGCTTCTAAGTTTAAAAAGGTGCAAAAATCCTTAGCCATCTTATCAATGTTTTCTACAACATCGCATTTATTGAGCAACACCCCAAAAGGCTTATTGGCCAAAGCGGGTGAAAATTTTTCCAACTCCAATCTCAAGCGTTGGTATTGCTCTTTAATGCCCAAATCCAGCCTAGAAGCGTCTAAAACAAAGGCTAAAACTTTGGTGCGTTCAATATGCTTTAAAAAGCTAATCCCTAAGCCTTTTCCCTGACTAGCCCCTTCAATAATGCCAGGAATATCAGCCATTAGAAATTCGCTTTTCTCATCTACCCTCACAACCCCTAAATTAGGCACTAGAGTCGTGAATTCATAATTAGCGATTTTAGGCTTAGCGTTAGAGATGGTGGAGATGAGCGTGGATTTACCCGCATTAGGGAAGCCCACTAACCCTATATCAGCGATGAGCTTTAATTCCAAACGCACGCATTTTTCAACCCCCTCTAGGCCTTTTTGCGCGTAAGTGGGTTGTTGTTTAGTCGCACTTTTAAAATGCGCATTCCCTAACCCCCCCTTGCCTCCTTTTAAGGCTAACACTCTTTCTTTAGGTTCCACTAAATCAAGCCACAACTTATCATCTACAAAAACTTGCGTTCCTGGCGGCACGACAATAATCTTGTCTTCGCCCTTTTTGCCCGTGCAATTTCGTGTGCCTCCTGGAGCCCCGTTTTTAGCCTTATGGTGTTTAGTGCCTCTAAAACTCGCTAGAGTGTCGGTATTGTTATCCACTTCAAAATACACATCGCCCCCATCGCCTCCATCGCCCCCATCAGGGCCTCCCTTGATAACAAACTTTTCTCGCCTAAAACTCACCATTCCAGGCCCCCCCTTACCCGAAGCGATGATAATTTCCACGCTATCTACAAACACAGCTTAAAAATCCTTTCTTTTATTTGGCAAATCTTTGCATGGATTTTTCCAAATGCGGCACCGCATTGAGTAATTTCTGCGTATAAGGGTGCTTTGGAGCGCTTATCACGCTATCCACATCCCCCGTTTCTACGATTTGCCCCTGATTCATTACGATGATTTTATCGCTTATATGCTCCACCACCCCTAAATCATGGCTGATAAAAATATAAGTCAGCCCCATTTCTTTTTGCAAATCCAAGAGCAAATTCAACACTTGCGCTTGAATGGACACATCTAGCGCAGACACAGGCTCATCGCAAATCACCACGCTGGGATGCAAAATGAGCGCCCTAGCAATGCCGATTCGTTGCCTTTGACCGCCTGAAAACTGGTGGGGGTAACGATCGATCCATTCTAATTTCAAGCCCACTTTTTGCATGATCTCTAGCACTTTTGTTTTGATTTCTTTTTTTGAAAAATGAGAATTTAAAAGCAAGGGTTCAGCGATGATCTCGCCCACTTTCCACCGAGGGTTTAGGCTAGAATAAGGGTCTTGAAAAATCATTTGCACCTTTTTGCGGTAATCAAACCAATCCTGTTTGCTAAAATGCAAATGGCGCTTACCATTGAAATAAATCGCCCCGCTATCTTGCCTTTCAATCCCAGCTAAAATTTTAGCTGTCGTGCTTTTCCCGCAACCGCTCTCCCCCACGATGCTTAAAACTTCATTTTGTTCCACTTCAAAACTAATCCCGTTGAGCGCATAGATGATCCTTTTGGGTTTGAATAACCCCCTGTCTATCGCATAGGATTTTTTCAATTCTTTAATTTCTAAGAGCTTCATCGCAACTCCTTTTGAAAACTCAAATAATCTATATTCTCATCCACGGTTTCTAAGCGTTTTTTGCGGTATTCTTTGCCCGGTTTAGGGATCGCGCTTAAAAGAGCTTTCGTATAAGGGTGTCTTGGATCAGCAAAAAGCTCTTTGGCGCTCGCTTGCTCCACCACATGCCCTTTATACATCACCACCACTTCATCAGCGATTTGCGCCACCACGCCTAAATCATGGGTGATAAACAAAATAGAAGTGCCTTTTTTTTGTTGCAATTCTTTCATCAATTCTAAAATCTGCGCTTGAATGGTTACATCTAACGCTGTCGTCGGCTCATCAGCGATCAAGATTTCAGGCTCACACACCATAGCCATAGCGATCATCACCCTTTGGCGCTGCCCTCCACTGAGATTGAAAGGGTATTCGTGGTATTTGTCCCCTGCATGGGGAATGCCTACGCGCTCTAACTCATAGACCACCCTTTCTAAGCGTTCTTTTTTATTAAGGTTAGGGTGGTGGATTTTCAACACTTCATTGATTTGAAAACCCACGGTGTAGGAAGGGTTTAGGCTCGTCATAGGCTCTTGAAAGATCATGCCAATCTTTTTACCTCTGATTTCTTTTTGCATCTGCTTTTCTTTGAGTTGCAACAAATCCTGCCCTAAAAATTGAATGCTCCCCCCTACAATTTTCCCGGGCTTTTCAATCAACCCTAGAATAGAAAGCGAAGTGATGCTTTTCCCGCTCCCGCTCTCCCCTACAATGCAAAGCGTTTGAGACTTTTTCAAGCTAAAACTCACGCCATCTACCGCTTTATTCACGCCCTTATCGGTGAAAAAATAAGTTTTTAAATCTTTAACTTCTAAAATCATGCAAGCTCCTTTTAAGAGGCCCGTTTAGGATCTAAAGCGTCCATGATACCATCGCCTACCAGATTAAAACTCATGACCGTTAAAAAAATCATCACCCCAGGGAAAACAAGCATCCAAGGAGCGGTAGCGATGTATTGCATGGAGTTCATCAGCATCGCTCCCCATTCGGGTTTGGGAGGTTGGGCCCCAAGACCTAAGAAGCTCAGCGCAGCCGCTTCTAAAACCGTGGAAGCAAAACCCATTGTCGTTTGCACGATTAAAGGGATGATGCAATTAGGGAAAATCACCTTACACATCAAACGAAGATGCGAAGAGCCATTGATTTTAGAAGCGATCACATATTCTTTTTCTTTTTCGCCCAGCACAGAACTGCGCACCAATCTTGCAAACCCAGGAATCCCCACAAACCCAATAGCGAGCATGGCGTTAGTGAGTGAAGGCCCTAACACCGCAACCACAATCACGATCAATAAAATGGAGGGCAAAGCGAACATAATATCCATGATACGCATGATAATCGCATCGGTTTTCCCCCCAAAATACCCCGCTATTAGCCCTAATATCGTGCCAAAAAACACCGCAATCCCCATAGAAACAATCCCTATGGTTAAAGAAATCCTAGCCCCATAGATCAAGCGGCTCAAAATATCGCGCCCCAAATCATCGGTGCCTAAAAGGTATTTAGCATTCCCCCCATGTTCCCATATAGGCTTTAAAAGGCGATCTTGCGCGTTTTGCACATAAGGATCATGCGGAGCCAAAAGGGGCGCAAAAATCGCGCAAACCACCAATAAAAGCACAATCCATGTGCCAACTACTGCCGCCTTATTTTTTTTGAATTGTTGGATAAACTCTCTAAAAGACTCCATTATGACAACCTTATTCTAGGATCAATAAAAGCGTATAAAATATCCACTAAGAGATTAGCCCCAATATACATCATGGCGATAATCAAAGACATGGACTGGATAATCGGGAAATCGCGCTGGTTGAGCGCATTAACGATCCACTTACCAATCCCAGGCCATGAGAAAACCGTTTCAGTTATCATGCTCCCCCCTAAAAGCCCGGCCAGCATCAAGCCTGCGATAGTCGTTACAGGGATTAAAGCGTTACGCAAAGTGTGCACAAAAATCACCCTAAAGGAGCTGCACCCCTTAGCTTTAGCGGTGCGCACATAATCTTCTTTAGACACTTCTGCCATGCTCGCGCGAGTCATCCTCGCAATGACAGCGGTAGAAACCGTGGCTAACACAATGCTAGGCAAAATCAAGTGCTTGATCGTATCCACAAACGCCCCATAATCTCCTGCGATCAGGCTGTCTATCAAATAAAGACCTGTGGGGCCATCTAAATAATACACATCGCTCAAACGCCCAAAAACAGGCAACCACCCCAATTGCACGCTAAAGATATAAATCAGCATAAGCCCTAACCAAAACACCGGCATAGAAATCCCGGCTAAAGCGAAAGTCATGCTGGAATAATCAAACACGCTATAGCGTTTGATCGCGGCTAACACGCCAACGCTAATGCCCAAAGCAAGAGCCATAAATAAAGCGATCAAAGCTAATTCCACCGTAGCCGGGAAGCGTTGCCAAAACTCATGCATCACAGGCTCACCAGTCATGATAGAAGTGCCAAAATTGCCATGCAACACATTATTGATAAAGAAAAAATACTGCTCTATCAAGGGCTTATTCAATCCAAATTGCTCTCTTAAAGCGTCAATAGCGGCTTGATTGGCCTTTTCGCCTAAAATCACTAACGCCGGATCTCCTGGCACTAAATGCACCATCATAAACACAATGACGCTCACTCCAAACAGCGTGGGGATCGCCCACAAAATACGCTTAATGATAAAACTCAGCATACAACCCCTTTTATTTTTCTAAATACACCTTAAAGAAGCGATTCACGCTCACCCCTGTCGTTTTATAGCCTTTGACTTTAGACAAGTGCGGCACCACTGAATAAGGGTAGGCTAAAGGCACATAGGGCGCGTCTTTATGGATAATTTCTTGAGCCTTTAAATAAAGGGCTTCCCTCTCCTTTTGATCCGAAACCCGTTTAGCCTTTATGAGCAGATCGGAAAAGGCGTCGCTCTTATAAAAGGAACCATTTTGAGTGGGTATGGCTGAGGCGGCTTGCTTGCTCCATAAGGTGTATAAGAAATTATCCGGATCCGCAATGTCTGCCATCCAGCCTGCAAACGCCATTTCATGTTCGCCTAATCCCGTTCTTTTCAAATAAGCCCCCCACTCATACACTTCAATTTTCACATCAATGCCAATTTTAGCCAGGCTCGCTTGTATGAACACCGCTCCTTTTGGGTTACGAGTGGAAGTGGTAAAAATGGTGGTTTTAAAGCCGTTAGGATACCCCGCTTGCTTCAATAATTCCTTAGCCTTTTTCAAATCGTATTCATAGGGTTTGATGTTGTAGTTATAACCCCATATAGTGGGCGGGAAAGGATTGACCATTTTTTGGGCAAAGCCTTCATAAATCACCTTAATGTAATCATCCACATTAATCGCATGATTGATAGCCAAACGCACCAAAGGGTTGTTAAAATACTTTTTTTGCGTGTTCAATGAAAGCCAATTAGCGATCAGCCCGGGGCTTTTATCCACCACGATATTAGGAAGTTTTTCTAACTGCTCCACTTCATTAAGGTTAGGCCCAGTCATGAGCATGATTTCGCCAGTTCTTAACGCCAAGGCGCGAGTGGAAGAATTAGGAATGGTGCGCACCACCACTTTGTCTAAATAAGCTTTAGGCCCCCAATAATCTTGATTTTTTAAAAGAATGATTTTCTCATCTTTATTCCACAAAAAGAATTTGAAAGGCCCTGTCCCAACAGGCTTTTTAGCCAACTCGTCTTTTTTATTATTTTGAGCCAAGTAATCAGCGTAATCTTTGCTCAAAATACTCAAAAAGTCCATGCCTAAATTCGCTAGGAAAGGGGCTTCTGGCTCATTAAGCGTGAATTTGATCGTGTAGTCATCTAAAGCTTCAATGCTCTTGATAATATGAGACATGCCCATGCCTTCCCAATACTTATAGCTTTTAGCCCCTGGGCTATAGTATCGTTTAGCCTTATCCATCTGGCGCTCAAAAGAAAACAGCACATCTTTAGCGCTAAACTCTACTTTTTTATTCCAATACTTCGTCTGGTGGAAATAAACCCCTTTGCGTAAATGAAAGGTATATACAAGACCATCTGGGGATATTTCCCAGCTTGTCGCTAAAGCGGGTTCAATTTCTGTGGTGCCGTATTTGAATTGCACGAGCGTGTCATAAATATTGCCCGTTGCCACATAGCTTTCGCTATCAGTTACTAAGGCGGGATCCATGCTTGAGCCATCAGCGCCTCTAGCAAAAACCAAAACGCCTCCAAAACGCTTTCGCTCTTCAACAGAAACATTTTCTTTAGATGGATTAAGAGTAGCGTTTGGGTTTTCTGAAGCTTTCAAAAAGAACCCAAACAACAAAAGAAAAAAAAACAAACCCTTAACAAAAACATTATTCATAAGCCAGTCTCCACAACAAATTCTATAAAGGATAGAGATCTAAATTATAAATATTTTATAGCGTTTATAGGCGTTTCACAAACACCTAAAGGTTTAATTGACCTTCAAAGGTTACCCTATTCCCCAAAATTTTGACTAACCACAGAAACCTTCTTGCGGTTTCTGTCTTTATGCTCAAACTTCACAACGCCATCTATGAGCGCGTATAAGGTATGGTCTTTCCCCATGCCCACATTATTACCGGGGTGCATTTTAGTGCCTCTTTGGCGCACGATAATATTCCCTGCTCTCACAAATTCTGAGCCAAATTTTTTCACGCCTAAGCGTCTTCCTGCAGAATCTCTGTTATTCTGCGTGCTCCCTTGACCTTTCTTGTGTGCCATTGTTTAATACTCCTTTAGGCTACAATTTTAGTGATTCTCACACGAGTGAAATCTCTTCTAAAACCACGCTTGGTTTTGCTGTCTTTTCGGCGGCGTTTTTTGAAAGTGATGACTTTTTTGCCGCGCCCTTCATTGATCACTTCCGCTTCAATTTTAGCCCCATTCACAAAGGGTTTCCCACAAGAGAGTTTGCCCTCTTTGGACACGGCTAACACTTCCACTAATTCCACTAAAGCCTTAGGCTCTTTATCCATTTTGTCCAGTAAAACAATATCGCCTTCAACGACTTTATATTGCTTACCGCCATGCTTGAATATTGCGTATGACATTTCTATTCCTTAAAAATTGAACGCTCTTTTTAAAATAAACGCTTATTATAGTGAGTATTTGCTAAAATGTAACTTTAAATTGAGATTAAATTCATATTAAAAGAATTTTTTTACTCAAAAACACCCCATTTAACCCGCCATTATTACCCCGCATTGCCCCACTCAAACCACTCGCAATTGTTATTAAGCTTATTTTGGAATACTTTTAGCTTGTTTGTTAAAAAACCAATAAGGATTTGATCATGCGCGTTACCTTTGGCTCAAAATACAACCAAATGAATAATTATCAAAACGCTTTACAAAATAAAATCAACGACGCTAACACGCAGATCGCTTCAGGGCTAAAAATCCGTTATGGTTATCAAAACAGCGACATTAACAACCAGAATTTAAAATTCCAATACGAAGAAAACACCTTGGATCAAGGCATTGATGTGGCCAAAAACGCTTACACTTCAACGCTCAATACCGACAAAGCCTTGCAAGAATTTTCTAAAACGATGGAGGCATTTAAAACCAAGCTCATCCAATCCGCTAACGATGTGCATTCAGAAACTTCTCGCGCCGCTATCGCTAACGATTTAGAACGCTTGAGGGAGCATATGATGAATGTTGCTAACACCTCTATAGGGGGGGAATTTTTATTTGGGGGCAGTAAGGTGGATAGACCTCCCATTGATAGTAATGGGAAATACCATGGCAATGGCGAAGATTTAAACGCGCTTATTAGCTCTGATAACCTTGTGCCTTATAATATCAGCGGGCAAGATTTGTTTTTAGGCACAGATAAAGACAAACACAAACTCATCACCACCAACATTAAATTATTCAATCAAAACAAGCTCCACCCTGATGTGATGGACGCTTTAGAGCATTCTTCATTACCTGAAGAAGTTTTTATTAAACCCAATGATACCTTGCGAGAACTCATCGGCGATAACGACAAAGACCCCACTAATGACCCTAAAGAGTTTTTTTATTTGCAAGGCGTTAGGCCTGATGGCTCTAGTTTTAAAGAAAAATTCGTGCTCTCTAAAGCCTACCAGAACAAAGAAAGCGCGACTAAAGTGAGCGATTTGTTGGATAAAATCGCTCACGCTTACGGGAACACTTCGCAAAATAAAGTCGTGGATGTGAGCTTGAATAATTGGGGGCAAATTGAGATCAAAAACCTAACGCCTGGCAGTAAAAATTTGGATTTTCATTTGATTTCTAGCGATGGGGATTTTGATGATTTAGACGCCTTGCGTTCGAGCGCTAAAAGGGTTACTGAATACGTCAAAAGCGCGTTTGTAACGGATAGGAGTTTGAGCCAAGTTAAAGCGGTGCCTAACATGTATAATCCTAAAGTGCTTGAAATCCCTAGCGTGTTTGTCACTAAAGACAATGTTTTAGCTAACAAAAACACCAAATTGAGCGAGATTTTTGGCGATAAGGTGGAAACTTTAAAAATCAACGCCAGCCGCTTGGACAATTCAAGCGCTATTCAAATCCCAAACCTCCCTGTTTATTTGGATATTCCCATTCTTTTAGATGTGAAAAATTCTACGATTAAAGATTTGAAAGACGCGATTAAAGAACGCTTCAATAATGAAGTGGATGTGGAAATTGCAACAAACGGGCGTTTGAGAATCATTGATAATTCTTCTAAAGAATCGCCTATTTCTTTGGCTTTAAGCACCCTAGATCAAAAAGGGCTAGAAGTGGCCGGTATCCCCACTAATAACGCAAGCGAATACCAAAAAACCTACTTCAATAAAGAAGGGGCAAAATTAGAAAGCAATGTCGCTCAAACCGCTCAAAATGGCGCAGCTAATGGCTCTACTAAACTGAGTGAAGTCTCTAAGGGGAGTTTAGAAAATAGCGTTTTTAACATGAAATTAAACGATGTGAATGGCTTATTTTTAGAAGCGCAAATGAATTTGGATCCTAATGGGGCTTTTTTGAGTTTGCCTAATGGCGTTAAAATCCCACTTTATGACCCCACAACCGCTGATATTCAAGCGTCTAAACCCAATGAAGTCACTTACAGGCAGCTCATGGATGCGATGAGTATTGCGCTCAATTACAGCAATACTGATCCTGCAATCTACCAACAAATCAGCGATAACCCTACTTCCAAAGAAAGCAAGGAGCGCTTTATTGAATTGTTAAAACAAGCTAAAGACAACCTTTCTGTTAATTTGAATGAAGAGGGAAAAGTCATTATCCAAGACAACATGCATTCAAACACCAAAATGCAGTTCATGCTTTTTGATAAAGACGCGAATGATTTTTCTCAAAACGCCTTACACAGCGACAAACCAAGCCTTAAATTAAACGCTAATAACGCTCTCATTATTGACAAGCCCAGCGTGAATTTTTTTGATCAATTAGAAAATACCATCACTTCGGTAAGAAAAGGGATTTATCGCCCGGACGCTTTAGGGGATACTTATTCTAGTGATATGCGTAATTTAGGCATTCAAAACGGCATCACCCTTATAGATCACTTGAGCGATCACATAGAAAAAATGATCGCTAAAAACGGCGCTCATGGTAAGGCGTTTGAGAACATTATCAGGCGTAATGAAGTTTTAAAAACGCAAGTTCAAAGCATTCGTGGGGAAACGACCGGCACGGATATGGCAGAAACTTATAACAAGTTTTCCAATCTCACTAACAACTATAACGCTGTTTTGGCTTCCACGAACAAAATCAATAATTTGTCTTTAACGAAGTATTTGTAGTCTTTTGGTGGTTTTTAAGCGTTCTAAAAAGAGATATTAACATTGCTTTCAAGCTTCTATGAAGCCCCCCTCCTTTTGCCCTTTATTTCGTGGGCAAATCGCCTACAGGACAAGTGGCCACACCCACGCTTGGGCGAGTGATTTTTTCTACATTTTCTTGAGCTTTTTTGGGGTCATTAACCCAAGTTTTATAGAACTCAAAAGGGCATTCCGCCACACCCTTATCCCCATCGCCACTAGCAAAAACCCCACTATAACCTCTGTGCAAGAGTTTGAAGAGTTGGTTTTGGCTTTGGTCGTATTTTCTCGCATCACGGATTTGTTGCACGGAAAGTTGAGCGTATTGAAGACCATTTTCTTCTTCCCCGCATTCGCCCAAAGTATGCCCATCAAAACCAATAATGCTAGAATGCCCAAAATAGGAATACACCCCATCAAAGCCGGTCGCATTCGCTACCGCTACATAGCATTGATTAGCCCACGCCATAGCTTTCACTATCGCAATTTGTTGCTCTTTAGCCGGATACATGTAACCTTGACAGCGCACAATGAGTTCTGCCCCACGCATCGCGCAATCGCGCCAAATTTCAGGGTAGTTTCCATCATCGCAAATAATCAAAGAAACTTTCAAACCCTTAGGCCCATCAACCACATAAGTTTTATCCCCAGGATACCAACATTCAATAGGGCACCAAGGCAAGATTTTGCGGTATTTTTGCACGATCTCACCCTTATCATTGACAAGAATCAAAGTATTATAGGGATTCTTTTTAGCTTGTTCGTGTTTTTCCCCCGTCAAAGAGAACACTCCCCAAACCTTGTTTTTCTTACAAGCCTCAGCAAAGATTGCGGTTTCTTCTCCGGGAACGCTGGCGACTGTGTCAAACATTTCTTGTCTGTCATACATAATCCCATGCGTGCTGTATTCGGGGAAAATAATCAGATCCAACCCGGGCAAACCTTGTTTGACCCCACCAATCACCTTAGCGATATTGCGACAATTTTCCAACACCTCATTCTTAGTGTGGAGTCTAGGCATCTTATAATTAACTACCGCTACAC
Source organism: Helicobacter pylori oki112 (assembly GCF_000600085.1). Lineage (NCBI taxonomy): Bacteria > Pseudomonadati > Campylobacterota > Epsilonproteobacteria > Campylobacterales > Helicobacteraceae > Helicobacter > Helicobacter pylori. Next base: position 352,606 of record NZ_CP006821.1, on the reverse strand, counting down.
CCACAGTATCTGGGCTGCTACTAATATCTCCATGTCTCATATTATGTTCCTTATTTTTTTGATGAGAGTTCCTACAAACCCTCTACTTGAACTTATAAAATAATTGTGTAAACGGATTTATAATGAATATGAAAACTTTAATTATTATGATTATTGTGGGCGAGTTTTAACTTTTTTGCTCCATTTGGTAACCTATTTCTAAAAATGAGGTTTTAGGCACTCTATCTTTATGGTTATTTGATTTTCACTTCCACTAAGCCATATAAAGCATTAATGCAATAAATTTTAGCCGCTCTTTGCAGATCGTGTAATTTTAAAGGGGCATGCTCAACAAGACCCTTTTTTAACAACCCCACAACACCCGTCCCGTTTAACGCGCCCGCGCTAAAATAAGGGGTTAAAAGCCTGTTATGGATTTCTAAAACAAGATTGCTCCTAGCGCCCTCAGTGAGTTCTAGATCCTGGTTATAAAAGATTTCATCAAAAATAACGCCTTTTTTAATGAGCGCTCGAGCGTTTTGATAAAAAGGGGCATAAGTGGTCTTGTGGTATAAAAAATCATTGCGCTTATCAATGGGGGCTTCACTCAAACGGATTTCTAGGCTTTTTAAAGGCTCTAAATTTTTGTATTCTTTAATGAGCTTGCCCTTTTTGTTGAGTAAAACCCTTAAAACCCCTTCTTTTTCCAATTCAAAGTCTAAAAGATTTTCATCGTATTTAAAGTTAAAATATCGAGCGCTATGCATTAAGCGTTCTTTATGGGCGTTTTTATTATTGATCTCTAATTTTTGATCCTTTTTGATAATTTTCATCGTCTCTACAATCTCAAATTCTATTTTGGGCATCACAAAAAAGGATTTTAAAAAGCTCTCTTCATATTCCTTTGGCGCTTTACTTTTATAAGTTACCCCACTCCCTACCCCTAAATGCAAAAAATCTTCATGCACTCTTTTTTCTAAAGTGCGGATAGGCACGCTAAAAAGGGCTTTTTTTTCTCCAACCATGCCTATCGCCCCGCAATACACCCCCCTAGGGCGTTTTTCTAAACTTTCAATGATTTGCATGGTTTTTATTTTAGGGCATCCGGTCACAGAGCCGCAAGGGAACAACGCCTTAAAAATCTCAAACAAGCTGGTTTTTAGGGGCAATTTCGCTTCAATCTCGCTTATCATTTGATGCACGCTAGGCAAGCTGATGATTTCAAACAATTGATTGACTTTCACGCTATTTTTTAAGGCTAAACGGCTCAAATCGTTACGCAGTAAATCCACAATCATCACATTTTCACTTCTATTTTTGTCATCATTTTGCAAAAACAATCGGTTTTTTTCATCTATTAAGGGGTTTTTTGAGCGCACGATCGTGCCTTTCATGGGTTTTGTAATAATCTTAATCGCTGTGTCTAAAAACTCTAATTCAAAAAACAATTCCGGCGAAAAGCTTAAAACGCTCCTAAACTCATTTTCTATAAAAGCCTTAAAAGGCGTGTTTTGGTTGTGTGCCACTTCCTTAAAAACACGCTCTAGCTTGGCTTTAGTGTCTAAAAACAAATCCATCGTGAGATTCACTTGATAGGTATCGCCGTTTTTGAGATATTCTTTAACGGCTTTAAACTGCTTGAAATAAGTTTTTTGATCTAAAGAGCTGTGGATTTTAGGGTAAAACGCATGCTCTTTTAAAGGCTCTAAAGAGTATCTTTTTCTTTCTAAAAATTGTTCAAAATACAAAAAAGGGGTTTGGCTTTGAAATTTTTCATCTAAAAACGCTAAGCGCGCTTCGTATAAAAGATACCCCACAAAATACCCATTCCCCCTATTTTGAGAGATGAAATCCAGGGCGTTTTTAAGCTCATTAAGATTGGTGGCGGTGAGTTTTTTAACCCTTTTTTGATACTTAAAATCCCCAAAAATCATTTAATTTCTAGCAACGGCTTCGTATTTGTCTATCAAAAACACTGGGTTATAGCTCATTTTAGACCTTCTCAAACCCTCTAATCCTAGATCTTCTTCTCTGTTAGCGTAAGTTAAATGGCTAAATTCATTCAAAAGCAATTGCTGGTTGATGATCTGATACGCGCCCGCAATATCTGCACGGGCTTTTTCAATGTGAATGAGCGCGCTCTCTTCGTTTAAAACTTCTCCAAAACTAAACGAGACTATTTCTCCATTAACCCTAACAAGCCCCCCCTTTAAATCCAAGCTTTCATAATTTTCTAAAACGCTTTGAATGCCCTTATTTTCGTTGATTAACCCTATATCATCAGTTTGGCTTTCTAAAAACCATTCTTTGGAGGCTTCTAGAACTTCCTTTTTATTTTGAGGAGAAATCTTTTCATAAACAAAATTCGCGCAATTGGTTAAAAACTGGTTTAAGTGGTTTTTTTTCTTATGGTATTTTTTCCCTTTTAAAGCGATCAGTTCTTCAATAGAATAAACGTAATCGCTCCTGTCTCTGTTGTAAGTGAAATCAAACACCCCTACAAAATTGTCTTTCAAATCATCTTTTTGCTCTAAAGTCAAAGAGTGGAATCTTAAATTTTTTTCTCGCTTTAAAAGCTCTTTCACGCATTCAAACGCATTCTTACCGATAGGATAGAAATAAAAGGGTTTTTGATTTTCATAAGTGGTTTGAATCACCAAACAATCCCTAATCACCGCCACTTGAATGAGCCTTGCGTGCTGCCATAAAAAGCAATTGGTAAAACTCACATCCGATAAAACGATTTTTTGAGTTTGTAAAAACCTTGAAAACAAGTCCTTATGCGCTAGGGTAATTTTTTCAAACATGGCAACTCTCTTTTATTTCTTTAACTCTTTTAGGGCGTTTTCTTGAAATTTTCTAGAAATCTTAAAAACCTCTGCATAAAAACCCGTAAGAATTTCTCCATTCAAATGCTTGAAATCCCTTTGGCTGAGTCGTTTTAAAATTTCTCGCTCTCTTTTAGGGCAATAAATGGGGCTTTCTTGTTTGATGAGAGCGATTTTTAAAGCGATTTCTAAGCGTTTGTCTAAAAGATCGCTCAATTCATTATCCAACGCATCAATTTCAGCCCTTAAATTTTCTAAAAGACTATCCAAATTCTTTTGCATCTAATCAAACCCCTTTTAAGACTTCTTCTTCTAGCCGCCATAAATCTTCTAAAGCCTCTCTTTTTCTAATCACTCTGATTTTGTGATCTTCTAGGGCTAATTCTAAGAGTTTAGGGCGCGAATTGTATTGACTGGCCATGCTAGAGCCATAAGCCCCAACCTTCTCAATCGCTATTTTATCGCCTGGCTCTAATTCTGGCAAATGGACATCTTTTAAAAAAGTGTCGCTGCTCTCACACACAGGCCCTACCACATCGCAAGGCGAGATCTTACGCCCCTTAGAGGGCGTTATGACCCTTGTGGCATGCTTAGCATGATACAAACTGGGGCGCAAGAAATCATTCATGCCCGCATCCACAACCACAAAGCGCTTGTTTTGAGCCTTTTTTTCATACAAAACCTGCGTGATCAATTCCCCACTCTCAGCCACGATGGATCGACCCGGCTCACAAATAATAGTCAAATCCAAGCCTTGAAGCGCGTTTAAAATCCCTTGCGCGTAATCATAAAGCTTGATCGTTTCTTCATTTTCATAGCTCACGCCAATGCCTCCTCCCACATCAAAAAAACGCAAATCTATCCCTAGCGCGATCAAAGATTTAGCGATTTTAGCCACCTTTTGGCTCGCTTCTATAATCGGCTCTAAATCTAATAGCTGTGAGCCGATATGAAAATGCACGCTAACAGGCTCTAAAAACGCGCTTTTTTTAGCCCAAAGAAACATTTCTAAAGCTTCTTTTTCTCCCACGCCAAATTTATTTTCTTTCAAACCGGTAGAAATATAGGGGTGCGTTTTAGCGTCAATGTTAGGGTTGATTCTAATGGAAATCCTGGCCTTTATCCCTAAAGATTGAGCGATTGTTTCAATCGTTTTTAATTCCATAAAACTTTCTACATTCAAAAATAAAATGTTGAGTTTTAGGGCTTGTTCTATTTCAAATCCGCTCTTACCCACCCCGCTAAACACGATCCTATAAGGCTTGATCCCGGCTTTTAAAGCCCTATATATCTCGCCTATGGAAACGCAATCCGCCCCACTCTCTAAATGGGCTAATAAAGAGAGGATACTCAAATTGGAATTCGCCTTTAAAGCGTAGCAAATCAAAGACTTACGCCCCTTAAACGCTTCTTTATAATTCAAAAAAGCCTGTTTGATTTTGTCAAAATCATAGAGGTAAAAAGGGGTTTTATAAGTTTGAAACAGCTCTTCATAATTAAACATAGAAAAACCTAACCATAAAATTTGAACGAAGCATTATAGCAAAAAAGCTAAAACGCCACTCGCATGCCCACATTCCCAGTTATATTAATGTCTTGGTATTGTAAGCCCATCTTAAGCCCCACCCCCGCATTCACATACATCAAACGCCACAAATGCATTTCGCCTCCTGTGATCACGCTCGCAAAAGTGTTGAAAACTTCCCCCTTGCGATACAATAAAGTGTTTTCGCCCACAAAACGCACCGTATTGCCGCCTTTAGATTTGACCAAAAGATCCCTACCCAATCTCGCCGTTACAAAATAATAGGAATTTTGACCAAAATATTTACGGCTCTCTAACCCCATGTTGAGCGTTAAAACCGATTCGTTAGAGGGGTTTGAATGCATGAGAAACTGTTTGTAAGCGGCATCATTCATTTTGCCTTTCATCCCGCTCAAGCCTATAAAATGATAGCTCAAGCCCACTTGAGGTTTTAGCACCACGCTTTTTTGTTTGAACATGAAATCATAGCCGTAATTCCCATTCACGCTCGTTGTCCAGGTGTTGTAGCTGTAGCGTTGGTTCAACACAGAAAGCAAAGAATTAGAAGAATTGATACTAGTTGCATTGCCTCCATAAGTTTCATTCGCGCTCAAAGTGAATTCGTTTCTTTTTAAAAAAGCCCTCGCATACATCCCCACATCCACATTATTACCCAAAGAATGCATGATGTTCCCATTAAAGTCGCTATAGCCATAAGCCACATAACCCCCAAGGATCACATTTTTAACCAACCTGTCATAGCCCACATTCAAGCCATAAAGCGTGCCATTGCCCCCAGAAATAAAGCTCGCTCCCCCCACCCCTTGAACCCAAAGGTTATTGGGGTGTTTGCTAAGTTGAGAGTGTTTGACAAAAACCTCTCCAGGGTTAGGATCGCTAAAACGCTTGTTTTTAAGCTCTAACAAGCGCTCAGAAAAAGCAGACTCTCCCTCTCTAGCCCTAAAATCAGAGAGTTTTGTTAAACGGCTGGTTTGTTGGGTGTAACTCGCCAATTCTAAAAGGTTGGTAGCGTTATCCCTAAAATTAGGGTTAGAAATCAAGCTTGCGGTGTTTTGAAGATCTTTTGTTACGCCTAAGATTTCATTCAAAGAGTGGTTTTTTAAATAAATCGGTGCAAAAAGCGGGTTTTCTTTCGTTTCCATCATCAATGTTGAAAGCCACTTGATAGCGTTATTCCCCCCTATAGCTTCAATTTGATTGAGCGCGCTTTGCCCTTGAATGCCCACAATGTAATCTTGTAAGGTAGGGGGGGTAAAGTCCATGATCTTGTTGCCATAAGACATTTTAATCTGGTCATGAAGGACAGAAAGGCTTAAAATGTTGTTTTGATGGGCGTTGTTTGAGCCAGGCAGCGCTACGCTTAACAATAACCCCTTATCTTGCAACAAAACCCGTTGGCCCAAATAAGTCAATACGCCGTTTTTTTCCTCTATGTGGTTTCCGTTGATATTGATTAAGGTATAGAGCTTCAAATACGATTGCAAGCTGTTAGGGTTGATATTGTAATCAATGTAACGGCTGCTTTTTAATAAAGTGTAAGTCGTATTATTGGCCATGCTGTTATTGACATTGATAAAAGGCGTTTGGGTGGTGTTGAGATTGATGATCCCCTCTGCTTGAATGAGCGGCGTTGGCGTTTGAATGTTTTCTAAATTAAAATGTATCGTTCCAAAATTATTCAAAGACCCCCCTACTTCTAACCCGTAAATCCCGGTGCTTAAGGAAGCGTTTGAAGCGATCGTTAAATTTTGAAGCACCTCTATTTTTTGCGTGGCGTTGTTGTTAAACGCTCCTTGAATGTTTAAATTATTGGCTGTAAAGCTGGCGTTTTTCTCTAACACCGCTTGATTGGAAATAATGAGGTTGTTGGCTTGGAATTGAGCGTTATTGTAAAGATACAGGTTTTTAATGTTTGCAGAGCCTTTAATTTTTGAAAAATCAACCACCCCATTAGCGTAAATATTGCCTGAAAAATTGAAATCATTCGCCGTAACCATCAAGCTTTCATCGTTATTATTCAAGGCGATTTGCATGTTATTTGACGCATTAGAAGCACCATTCGTGCTTTGGGCGCTAAGCGCGCAAGGGTTTGTAGCGTCAGCTGCAGTTGGATCGCTTTGTTGCGTGCAACTAGCGTTGATAAACAGATCGCCTTGAGACACAGAAATATTGTTACTACCGGCATTAATCTTAAGGCCGTTGCTGGCATCAAGCGTAGTGATATTAATGTTAGAAACTTGATTAGACAATAATTGAAGCGTTCCAGAATGGTTAGTGAAAGCGATATGATTGTTTCCGGCAAAAATGAGCGAATTTCCTGCGTTAAAAGAGAGCGTGCCTCCATTGGCGTTAGAGAAAGTGGAATTTTGCACAAAAACATTGCCTTGCGCGTTGAAATTAAAATCCCCTTTTTGCCACACTTGACTCAAACCATAGGGAGCGAAAAGCCCCTTTTTACCAAAATTAGGGATCAAATCCCCCAAACCTTGTTCATAAATAGGCCCTAAGCCTTTAGCCGCTAGGACTTTGTCTAAAACGCTTTTAATCTGCTGGTTTTGCAGCAAGCTTTCTAAAGAATTGAGCGTGTCTTGGCCTAAAAATTCGCCAATCATTTGTTTGCCTAAAGCCATTACATCGTTTTTTAAAGCGTTGCTCGGTTTGACAATATCTTGCAACATTACGCTTATCACTTGCCCTATATCGTTAGCGGAAATAAAGCCGGTGATCTGATTGAACAACCCTTTTTTACTCAATAAATCATTGATTGACATGCTGCCTATAAGCTTTTCAGGGTTTTGCAAATCAATGCCCCATAGTCCGGCTAATCCCCCCACTAGCCCGGTCCAAAAGCCTAATTTTTGTCTGATCAAATCCTTAATCGCTGTATTCAAACCGCTATCGTTCATGAGGTTATCAAAATTATTCTGCCCCAAAAGCTGGCTTAGGGTTTGATTTTTTTGTTCAGGCGTTAAATACCCCCCAATCACACTACCACTCCCTAGCGTATTTACTATCAAATTCCCTAATCCCCCGGCTTTATTAATGGATTGCACCGCCACTTCGCCCAAAATATTAGCAAGCCCGGCTTGATTGAAAACCTTATTAATACCCTCTTGCCCTAGCATGCTAAAGATCCCATCAGTTTGCGAGCTTACGATATTAGCCTGGTTGAGAATGAGCGAAGTTTGGCTGTTAAAAGTTACGCTAGCGCTCCCCCCAGTCCCCCATGCGTTCCCGCTCCCTAAAGTGCCGGTAAGATAAATTTCTTTAGCGTTAAAAGTCGTGTCAATATAGCCCAAATCAGCCGAGCTAGACTCCAAAAGCTGCCCTAAATAAGTGCCTCTAAATTTTTGGCACACAATATCAGTATAATCACAAGGTGTTTGATAGCCCAAGCCCCCAAAAACCACCGCGCTATTGGTGTCTGTTTGCCCTATTTTAGTCGCTCCTATAATCAAAGTGCCGTTATTGAAATTTTGCACCACCGAATTGTTTGCGTTATCAATCAACTCGTTAATGTTTTTCCAATCGTTAGGCGTGATGAGTTTGGTGAGCTGGTTTAGGGCATTAGGGTTTAGATCGCTCAAACTTGAGAGCGAAAAATCATTCCCCAATACCTTTTTGATTTCAGGGTAGAGTTTGAGAGCCATTTGCCCTAACGCTTTGATATTATTGAAATTATAGCCCTTGTTATAGATGTGTAATGCGCTAATAGGGTTGCCTTGCGCGTTATAGGTTTGCGAGATGATAGAAGATTCAGAGGTTAGATTATTATTTTTCGTGGTGTTATTGCTGCCGTTAGCTTGATAGGATTGGTTAGGGTTGTAATAGCCTTTCACATTGCTAGTGAGGTAAAACACGCCTTCTGCATCATCGCTATAAGAATACACGCCATTAGCGTTGTTATAAACTTTTTGGTAGTTAAAGACTTCAGAGCCAATGTTATAAAGCGTGTTCTTAATACCCGGGATTTGAGAGAGCGTAACGCTTAGCTGGTTGTCTTTAAAGCTCTCGGTGATTTTTAGAGCGTTATTAAGGGGGTTAGTGAAACTATAAGTTTGGTTAATAGCGTCATAGATCCCATCACTGATGTGCATGCCAAAGAAGTTGATGCGCTCATACCAATTATTATTCATACCCGCTTGAATGATGTTATACACACGATTTTTATTATCGTTTAGATCGCTTAGTAAATCAATGTTAGCGATATTCAAACTCCCTTGATCGCTAAAAACAAGCTGGCTGTTTTTCAAATTCAGCACGCTGCTGTTGTTAGGGTTTAAGAGGTTGCCTCCCAAACTCAAGGGTGCTTTAATGTCAAGGGCTTGATGGAAAGTGATGGGGCTTTGAGAAAAAGCGTTATCGTAGAAATTAAACGCCGTGTTAGAGATAATAGCGCTAGAGCCTTGAAAATCTAAAGAAGAGTTATTGCTTAAATTAAACTGCCCTCCTAAAGAGATCGCTCCCTTAAACACGATAGAAGAATCATTCAAACTCGTAGTGATATTCGCTGAATTGAAATTGACCGCTCCGTTAAAATTAATATGAGCGTTATTGCTCGCAATCAAGCTCGCATAATCGTTGATCGTGGCGTTATTGGAAACATTGATGGCGCTTTGGTTGAGGTTGAGCGAGCTGGTGTCGTTCAAATTCAAATCGCCTTGAAGCTCTAGGGTTGAATGGTTGCTCGCATTGATAGAGGCGTTTTGAGAAAGATTGATCGCATTGGCTTTAATACTGCTTGTCCCCACTGAAACGCTTAAATTGGAATTGTCAAACAACACGCTTTTAGCTTGCATTTGATACAAACCAGAGCTTAAATTCGTGCTGTTGGTGAAACTGATCGCATTAACGGCATTGAATTTAAAAACAGATTGCGTTTTCCCCACATAGCCTCTAAAAGAGCTGTTAGAAAAATCCAGATTCAAAGCGTTGAAACTGAAATTAGGGTTACCGCCATTTTGCGCGGTATCGTCTATAAAATAGGAGTTTTGAACCTGAATGTTCGCGCTGTTAGAGACAAAATTCATAGACGAGCTTTGCGTGCCAGCGACGCGGTTATACAAAGTCGCGTTCGTTAAAAGAATGCCTTGAAGCCCGTTAAAATTAAGGCTCGCGCCCCCACCACTAGAAATGCGATTCCCGCTTTCAATACTGCCGGTGATGTAAATCTTTTGCGCTTCATAATGCCCTGTAATAAAGCCTATGCATTGCAAGTTCCAGCAATGCCCGCTCGCATCATTACTCCCTGCTCCCTTATTGTCCCCAAAGCGAATGATTGCATTAGATTGCGGCGCATCGCTCGCATCCGTCCATATGCTTTTAGCCCCAAAAACGATCGCGCTGTTTTGCCCAGTGAATATTTGAGAAAATTCCGCCTTAGTGAATAGAGTTTTCCCGCTCGCATAAAAATCAATGCTCTTGTCGTAATAGTAAATGGTGTTGTTTGAATTCCCTAAATTATTGTTATAGCTATTAGGCATGTAGGTCATAAAACCGACAACATCTTTATAATACAAATGATCCGATTTTTCCATATCCATATAATCAAACACCATGCCAACACCCAAACGCCGGATAGAAATGCTGTTTGGTGAAAAAACCTCTTGGAAATTGTAGGTTTGGTTATTGAAAAAATACACCACATCATAGACGCCATTACCCACGCTAGAGACGAGCTTTTCACTGCTTGCCCCATGCCCTTGGTAGTTGATGAGCTGCCATAGATTTTTACTGAAAGCGTTGTTGTATTCAATTTCTTTAGAAGAGCTTACAAGGGTGATAGGGTTGCCATTAGTGATAGCTTCACCAATATTAATCACCGAATGAGCGTTAAAAACAATTGTCCCATCGCCAAAAGACAAAGGAGCGTTCAAGTTTTTTAAAGTGATGTTATTTAAAGTAACTTGCCCTTTCACGCTCGTATTCGTAGGGCCATTAAACACCACATTATAAAAGGTTGCATTCCCTAAAATATTAACAGAGCCGGTATTATTAAAATTAGCGTTATTTTGAGAGCCATTAGTAGAGTTCCCAAAAACAGCGTTCCCGGCGATTTGCAAATTTGAATGAGCGTTAGTGAAATCCCCCATAAACGAAGTGGTTGCGTTAGAATTATTGAAATTAAAAGAAGTGCTGTTGTTGAAGTGAGCGTTATTGAACGAAGCGTTTTTTGCACTAATTTCAAACGAACCGCTATTGAACTGGTTGTTATTTGAAAAATTCAAGCTATCACCGCTGAATTGGTAACTCCCTCCATTAAAGCTGGTGTTTTCAAAAGTCGCTTGCCCTGCATTGAAAATGAATTTCCCGTATTTAGCTTGGTTAGTGAAAGTGGTGCCATACACCGAAAGCGTGCCGTTAGAATTTAAACCCTTCAAATTCTGCGAATTGTCCATGTTTTGCGTGGAAAAAGTCATAGAGCTTGAATAAGTTCCGGCGTTATGTTGCGTGATGGTAGCGTTAGCGATATTGATACTATCTACCCCATTAAAGATTAGATTGGCTGCCCCACCGGTGCCTATACGATTGCCAGAACGCAGATTCGCTGTGATATACACATGATAAGCGCTATAAGTGCCATTAGTCGTGCCTGTGCATTGGTAATAGGGCCAAGGCCCGCAATGCCCATTAAGAACGCTCCCTGAAGTGTCCCCAAAAGACACCGTGTCGCTAGAAGAAACGCTATTTCCAGTCCATGTTGAGTTATACCCGATCACCAGATTACTATTACTCGCGCTAAAGGTTTGTTTAAACGAGTTGGTGTAGCTCCCCCATATTTGAACGCTCGGCAAGTAATAAGTCCCGCTCTCTGTAAAATTTTGGGATTTAGGAATATAATATTTATGATCATACCAAGGCATGTCAGCATTAATATAATTTGAAGCGGATAAATCAAATTGTGATCCGCTGATTGTAGGGGGTGGCGTGTAAGTCCCGCTCTCTAAAGCTTGGATGATAATGGAATTAGTGCTAAAAGTTTCTTGCAGTTTGTAGATAGTATCCCCTATTTTGTAGCCCACTTGATAGACTTGCGTAGGGTTTGAAGAGGATTTAGAGGGCGAAGAGTCAGTATTTTTAGATGTTGCAGCGTTTTTATTCAAAAGCTGCCCGGTAACCCCATTGTAAGTGATCATGCCCCATAAACCTTGAGCGAAACTTTGCGGCAATGAAGAGCTTTCGTTCGTTTTTAGGGCGTTTGTCAAGCTATTGAGCGCATGGTTTAAAAGATTGTTATAAGTGATCCCACCGCTAGAATTTAAAATCGTTACGCTCTTCTCACTGCTTAAACTTGTGAGATTGAAAGTCGTCCCTTGAGTGAGAGTGATTTTAGAACTCCCAAAATCAAGGGTTGAGCCATTTTTCAAGTCATTCTTACCGCTTAAAGTAACGCTACCGGTAACACTCATGTTGTTTGTATCAACAGAAGTGTTGAATGTCGTGTCGTTAAAACTCGCACTCTCATTAATGGTGATTTTACCGGTATTGTTAAAATTAGCGTTATTGAAAGAGGCGTTTTGTATCGTCAATTGGTGGTTTGAATTGTTAAAGGCTTGCTGGAAAATTACAGAACCCTTAAGAATGGTAGCATTACCACTAAAAGAGCTGTTTTGAATTTGGGGGTGCTGAGCGCTTTGATTGGTCTGGTTATTAAAAGTAAAAGTCCCCCCATTAAAGGAGCTGTTTTGAAAGGTGGCTTGATTGTTAAAAGTATAGGAAGCGTTACTAAACGAAGCGCCATTAAAGGAACTTGTGCCTTTAAAATTAAAACTACCGCTATTAAAGGCGGTATTATTGGTAGCGTTAAACTCTTTATTAAAAGTATAAGTCCCCCCATTCCATTTTGCCCCACTAAAAGTGGCGTTCTCTTCAAAAGTGAAACTGCCGCTTGCATTACTAAAAGCCGTATTCGTAGCGTTAGTCGTCCCTTTAAAAGAATAGCTAGGCCCAGAAGTGGAGCAGTTAGCCCCTACGCCCACACTAGCTAAAGAACTGCAAGTATCCCCACTTAAAGAAACCGAACCGATAGTAATAGTGCTGTTAGTATTACCCACATTCACTTGCGAAGTTTTAAACGCGCTGATATTAGAATTGATATTGACCTTATTAGCGTTCAAGTTTAAAGTGGCTGTGCCGGTGTGCGTGCCAGCTCCCGATCCCACACGATTGCCCACTTCTACGCTGTTATTCACAGTGATAGTCCCAGCGCTAAAAGTAACATTAGTATGCCCATTAGGATACCAAGAAGTGAAGCTATTCCCACTACTCGCACCTAGATTAAAAGTAGCGTTACTGCCTAATTCAATGTCTAAATTCCCCCCATTATATTCCCCTCCGGTGTAGTTATACAGACCGCTTAAAAAATAAGTGCCGTTATCATTTTTTAAATTGGCTGTAATATTTTGGTTGTTTTGAGTGTGGTAGTAATTAGCCGCATTACCCCCTGCCCAAGTTTTTGTGATGAGTTGGTTTCCTGTGTATTGTTGTGTTTTTTCCTCCCATTTATCGCAACTCCATATAGCATACCATGGATGATGCACGCATACCTTTTGGCTTTTTTCCCCCCAGCTAAGCCCCAAAATATCTGTTCCATCTGCATACACCCCACTAGCAAACCCACCGATGAGTAAAGGCACAAACCATAAAGGACGCTTTAAGATGATTTTTTGATGCGATCGTTTGATACTTTTTGGTTTCTTTTTAAACTTTTTCATTAAATGCTACTCTCTCATTTCCTAGATAGTAAAACATCCCCTTTAAATCAAAGCACATTTTTTCCAAGCAAACGCCAAAAAAACAAAGTGCACACCAGCACAAACAATTCCTTAAACAGCCATTCGCTTTGAGCGTGCGAGCGGGCAAATTCAGCGCTTTGAAGTGCGACTTCGCCTGCTTTTTGAGCGTTTAAAATATAAGGCGTGTAATAAAAAACAAAGAGAAAACACAACGCCCCTATCGCCACGCCAAGGATCAAATACACTAACGATCTTTTATAGTAAATAAACGAAACGATTTCATAAAGTAACACCACAAAACCGATCGCACCTAAAAGATAATTGAAACGCACAAAGATTTGCGCCATGAGTTTCCCGCTCTCAAAGGGAGTTAGATTCAATTCAGGTAAAATGCTTGACGCTTTGAAAACAATGGGTGCGACTATCGCTCCTAGAATGATCAAAGAGCCGCCCAAAATACCTAAAAGAAGCAAATACACCCCTAAACCAAATTTTTTCATCTTCCACCTTTTTTAAGATTTTTGCAACAAATGGTTGCAATCCTTAAACTGCCACACTTGAACTAAAGGCATAAAAAATTCTAAAAGGGCTTGAATGTCAGTGATCCTGTCTTTTAACCCGATAAACACTTCAATCTTCACGCCTTTTTCTAATAAAAATCTAATTATAGAATCACTATACTTGTAATTCAATAAAAATTCTAATTCTTCTAAAGAACCCATTTTTTTAAAACGCTCCAATTGAGCGCTCAAGCCCACTTCTTCATAAAAGTTATCCATGTAGCTTTGCGGGTCTTTTTGAAACGAAGAAAGTTGCAAGCGTTTGAACGCCAAACTCTTATGCACTAGCATGCAAGGCGAAAACAATAACAAAGAATTGATGCGGCGCTGTTGTGAGATTTCATTATAAGCGTATTCTATCGCTTTAATCGCTCCCATAGAAAAGCCTGACACATCATAAGCCCCTTTTAAAAGCCACTCTTCAAACAAAACGCTTTCATTAACGAACCCAAAACCACTAAAAAAACGCATTTTCATCCGTTCAATAAATCATACAAATTAGAATGTTCTAAATATTCTTGCTCCAATAATAGAACGCTTAATCGCTTGCAAGCTGCAATTTGCGGCTTTAAAAACTCCAATTGCTCTTCATAAAGAACGCTTAAAGACTCTTTTGTAGGGGCTAAAAGAAGCTCACTGGCCATAAATTCATTCAAAAATTTCGCTTTTTGCAAGTCTTGTTTAGACAGACTATAACGCTCCTTATAGAGCAACTCTAAAACAATCGTCCCACTCAAATACACTTTAATGTAATTTTTAATCTCGCTCTCGCTATGGATTTTATTCTCATTAAAAGCGATAAATTCCCCCAATAAAGGCGCTTTATCAAATTCAATTTCTAGCCAATACGCGCTCAAGGCTTTCGCGCTTTGATACAAAGCGACTAATTCCTTTTGGTTTTCGTCTAAGGTTTGGGGCTTTTTCTTGCCGTAAGCGATCTTGTCTTTCACTTCTAAAATGTCGCTCTCAGTGATTTCGTTTCGTTGGTGTTTGAGGGCGTTTAGAGCACTTTCATTGATTAAAGTCGCTAACATCGCCCCGCTAAAACCCACGCAAATTTTAGCGATCTTAAGATAATTGAGCGTGTGCTTTTTGTTTTCTAACAGCTTTTCTAAAATGCTCTGCCTTTCTAGTAAATCCGGTAAAGAAATGAAAATACGCCGATCAAAACGCTTGCTCCTTAATAGCGCTTCATCCATCACTTCCATTTGGTTAGTCGCTCCTATCACCACCACCTCATCGTTTTGCAAAAACCCATCCATTTCGGTTAAAAGCTGATTGAGCGTGGCTTCTCTCTCATCGCTCCTATGCCCTCCCCTAGCCTTACCCAGAGCGTCAATTTCATCAATAAAAATAATAGAGGGGGCATGCCTTTTAGCGTGCATGAAAAGTTCATGCACTTTTTTAGCCCCAGCCCCCACATAAATTTGAGAAAACGCGCTCCCACTTTCATAAAAAAACGGCACTTTAGCCTCACTCGCCAAGGCTTTAGCGATCATGGTTTTCCCCACTCCAGGAGGCCCGATTAACAGCACGCCTTTAGGGAGAAAAATCCCTAAATCCTGGTATTTTTTAGGGTTTTTTAAATAATCTATCACTTCTAATAATTCTTCTTTAACTTCATCCACCCCTGCAATATCTTCAAAACGCACCCCTAACGCATCGTATCGTTGGAATGCATTTTCTAATTCGTTTTTGTGCACGCTTTCTAAATTCATTTTAGTGTCCAATCGTTTAGGCAAACGCCAAAAGATCCCAAAAAGCATGCTAGAAATGAAAAAAAGCAACGCTAAAAAGATTTTAGAAACCTTGTTTAAATTTTCTCGTTTTTCTATGGGCATGCTTTCTGGGATTTTATAGACTCTTAAAAAGGCTTCTTTGTTGGTTTTATAAAGACCCTTGTTAGCATAAAAATAATTTTCATCTTCTGTTAGAGTTTGCTTAGGGTGAGATTGGATCACATAGAAAAAGTCCTTACCCGATATGAGCCTAGAAACATCGCTTAAAATTAAAAAAAGAAGCAAGCAAAAAGTAAGGATCAAAAACCCTAACGCCAAAACAAGCGACCGGTTTTTAATGCGTTTAAAGGGAGCGGTGAGGTTTTCTAAAAATTTAGAAAACGGCATGATTTTCCCTCTCCTTAATTTCATACTCTTTGATTTCTAAAAAACTAGCCCTTAAAGGCTTATCGCTTTTGATTTTAATGGGGTTAAAAAATTGATCTAAGGCTTTAAATTCGCCGTCTTTTTGCGCTTCCACTAAGGCTTTTAGGGGCGTGTTGAGCTTGAGTTGCAATAGCCTGAACGCCTTATTTTTATGTGAAATCAAATCTTTAATCGCATTCAAACGCTTTTTAGAATCTTCCAAGCTCACGCTATCAGTCATCAAACTAGAGGGGGTGTCTTTTCGTTTGCTGTAAATAAAAGGGTGGATGTGCGTTAAAGGCAAGCTTTCTAAATTTTTAAACGCTTTTTCAAAAACGCTTCCGCTCTCGCCCGGATGCCCTACAATAAAATCCGTGCCGATAGCAAAATTCTTAGAAGCGATGACCTCTAATAATTCCCTATCGCTTTTAGTGCGGTTTCTTCTGTTCATCCTCTCTAACATGAAATCATGGCTGTGCTGTAAAGCGATATGCAAATGTTTTTCTAAAAAATCCTCTTCTAAAAGCTCTAAAAATTCATCGTTGATTTGATTAGGCTCTAAGCTCCCAATCCTTATGCGTTTTAATCCAGCAATCTGGCTTAATTTTTTAATCAATCTTGCGATATTGCTTCCTCTATCTTTCCCATAACTCCCCACATTGGTGCCGGTTAAAACCACTTCTTGAACCCCTTTAGAACATAAAAGGCCCACTTGCTCTAAAATTTTCCTTTCTTCAAAGCTCCTAGCCCTCCCTCTCACGCTTGGGATAATGCAATAATTGCAGTCAAAATCACAGCCTTCTTGGATCTTGATAAACGCTCTAGTCTTACCCACAAACTCGCTCACCATCGTGGTGTCTAAGTGCTTGTTTTCTAAATTGTCGTCTATAAAAAAACGCTTTTTTTCTTGTAAAAGCGCATTAATCTTTTCTTTATTGTCATGCCCAAAAACGCCCTTTAAAAACCCTTTTTCAAAAAGCTCCTTGCCTTGGGTTTTCACCCCACAGCCAGTAAATAGCACTTCCTTATTTAATCGCGCCATTTTTTTAGCGTAACTCCTTACTGCGCTATCGGCCCCATTGGTCACGGTGCAAGAATTGATAATAATAATGTCGGCTTCTTGTTCTTCTAAGGTCGCGCTAAAATCCTTCAAATTCTCGCCCATCACTTGCGTGTCAAAAAGATTCGTCCTGCACCCAAAAGTTTTGAAATAGACTTTTTTCATTTTTATTCCCTTTTATTCCCAAAGCCATCACCTAAAAAATCAGCATCCACTTTAAGCAACTTGCTGGTCGTATAAGCGATATGGATATTTTCTTCTTTCAAAAAAGCTTCAACGATTTCAGCCACAATCTTGCTCCTTAAAGACAAGGTCGCATACGAATTGGTTTGATACCACACCGAGATTTTTATCCCGTTATTTTCAGGCATCAAAAAGCACCGAGGCTTCACGCTCAAACTCCTTAAAGAATACCGGTCGCGCATTTTATTGAGCTGCTTATAGGTAATATCCGTGTATTCTTTAGACAATTCTGTAGCGATGTTGAGCGCAATTTTAGAAGCTTTTTTAAAATCAGAATCAAATGTAACGCAAAAATCCACGCCATCCCAAACCGTTTTCATCCCAAAATGGCTGTAATTAGCGAACATGGTGGTGAAAATATAATTATTAGGCACAAAAATAATCCGGCCCGCTCTCCTGTTATTCGTGTAGGTGGTAAAGGTTACATCTTCTAAAATCGTAATGTGCAACATAGAAATATCCAACACATCGCCAATAAAAATATCCGTCCCCTTAGCGATACGCACCCTATCGCCCACATGCACGCTCCCCCCAATCAAAATAATAAACCACCCGAGCAAGCTCATGAACAAATCTTTCATCGCAATCGCTAAACCCGCGCTCGCAAAGCCTAAAACCGTGACCAAATAAGTAACGTTTTCTAAATAAGAAAAAAGAAAGATTAAAATGATCACGCTCACATTCACGAAGTTAATGGCTTTATTCACGGTATAGACGCGCTCATTATTTTCAATGTATTTACTGGAAATGATTTTTAAAATCCACGCAAACACCACGCTCAAAAGGGCCGCTAAAAACACATAAACCAATTTAAAAAGCTGGTTTTTAACTTGAGATTTGACAATGCTTATAGCTTCATCGCTGTCTTTTTGGAAAATCCCAATCGTGGTTTTTAGAATGTTTTGAGCCCCTTGCAATTCCAAGCGTTTGGCTTGAGTTTGATAAATTTCATCGCTCAATTTCGCGCTTTTATCCAAAGCGTGCCACTGATTTAAAAGCTGATGTTTTTGATCTAAAAGCCTTAAAACTTCTTCTAAAGCGGTCTGGTTTCTTTTAAGATTTTCATGCTTTAAATGCATGCTTTTAATGAAAGAAATGCCATCAATGATCGCAATAGGGTTAGCGATATTAGGGATATTGGGGATATTAGGGCGCTCTATCAAGTCCTTAAAAGGATTGACCCCATAACTTTCAAACATTTTTTGTTGGGATTCTAAAGCCTTTAAGGTGTGCTCTAAGGTGCTAATCTTTAATAAATCCTTGCTTTTTTTGTTTTTTAAACGCCTTAATTCCTGCCTCACGCTCTCTTTTTCGGTATAAATTTGGTTGTAAATCTTATAGTTTTCAAATTTTTTCAACCACACGTTATCGTCTTTAGCGAGTTTTTTATCCACCAAAGCCATTTGTTTTTGTATGGATGATAATTCTTGGCTTTTATCTTCTGCTTGTAAAAACAAAAAACAAAAGAATAACAATACCCTTAATGCCATTTTTCTAACACCTTTAAAATCGTTTCTTTAGGGATATGAGAGACAATCTCAAACGCTCCAATGCCTTTGGGCAGAATGAATTTTATTGTCTTATCCTCGCTTTTTTTGTCTAAAAACAAGCGTTCGTAAAATTTTTGAATATCTGTGATTTTGTAATGGAATATCAAATCAAATTTTTTCAATAAATTTTCTATGCGTTCGTATTCTTTTAAAGTGAGCATGCCTAAAGAAAAGGCTAAATCATTAGCCATGCGCATGCCAATAGCGATCGCTTCGCCATGCAAAAATCGCTCATAATTGGTCTCTTTTTCTATCGCATGCCCAAAGGTATGCCCGTAATTCAACCCAGCCCTGATGTTTTGCTCTTTTTCATCTTGCATAATAACTTGAGCTTTGATACTGACGCTTTGAAAGATTACTTCTTCTAAACAATCTTTTAAATCCTTTGTTTCCAATCTTTCTACCAAGTTTTTATCAAAACACACCGCCATTTTAATGATTTCAGCAACCCCTGCTTGAAATTCCCTTTTTTCAAGGGTTTTTAAAAAAGACAAATCAATATAAACCGCTTTAGGCTGGTGGAACGATCCGATTAAATTCTTACCATAAGGCGTATTGATCCCTGTTTTCCCCCCCACGCTCGCATCCACTTGAGCGAGTAAAGTCGTAGGGATATTAATAAAATCAATCCCCCTAAAATAAATACTGCTCGCAAACCCCACCATATCGCTTATGACTCCCCCACCAAGGGCTATCATTAAAGAATGGCGGTTTAATTGCATTTCAAAGGCGTTGTTTAAAATGCGCTCTAATGAATGAAAATTCTTGTATTTTTCTCCGGACTCTATCACGCACACTCTGACTTCTAAGGCTTTCAAGCGCTCTAATAAATACGATAAATGCAACCCGACCACGATGCTATCGCTAATGATGAGGGCTTTTTGTTTCAATTTTATTTCAGGCAGTTCCCCCAAAAACACTTTATAGCTTTTTTCTTTTAAAGGGATTACAATTTCTTGCATTCTTTCACTCCGCTACAGGGATAAAAATTTGAGGGTTATCATCGTTTAAAAACGCTAATTTTTCCACTTTAGTGGATAAAAACCACCAAAAGCGCGTGTGTGTGATGCACTCTTCAAAAGGCATGAAATGCAAAATGGGATTTCTTAAAGAATTGAGATACATGATAGGATTTCTAATATCGGTTTGGAAAATCTCAATCTTGCGGTTGAGCGTGTTGGCTAAATTTTCATAATGATTGACAATCTCGTTTTTATAGCGTTTGTTAGGGTCAAAATCATAGAGCAACAAGCCCAAATCCATTTGCATAGACACATCAAAGATCACTGAAGACATGTCCTCATTAATATCCAAGCTTTCATTCAATACCACCACGCTTTGAGAGGTTTTAGACAAGCCGGAAATGTTGGTTTTATAAACCGGGGTGGCTGTTTTATACAAGGCCTTTCGGTGTTTTTTAGATAAAAAAAGCTCTCTGCCTACCACGATTAGACCCATTTTTTTCTGGTGATCTTCATGGAGTTTTTGGATAAAACTTTTCCCGTAAAAATCAAAATTCACTTCAATGCTTTCGGTTTCTAGCGCTAAAAATTTATGGTAAAACTTAGGGCTAGTGGGGTGTAAAACCTGGATATAGAGCTTGTAGCTCTTTAAATGTTTGTGCAAAAACAAGGCTTGATACACATCGCGCATCATCGCTTTTCTGCTCTGCAAGCACATATCAATATATAAATAAATGCTCTTGCCAAAGGGGGCTGGGAACTGCCCCACATTGCTTTTGACTTGATGATACACCACATTCAAAATTTCAGGATTACCCGCTACTAAGAGAATGTCTCGTGGTTGGATAACCAAAGATTTAGTGGAGAGCAACAAAACATCGTTACGATAAAGCCCTACAATCCTGTATTCTTTTTGCCTGATAGAGCCAATATGCCTGTAAGCAAAAATGCTCCCAAAAGGCACATCAATCTCCATGATCTCGCCCTTGCCTAACCCAAACTCTCTAGGGGTGCTAGGGATATTAGGCAAACGAGAAATGAATTTATTGGCTAAAACTTCAAATTCATCAATCAAAATAAGCTTTTCATCTTTATTTTCTTCATTATTTTCTAAAGTTTTTTCATCATCTTTTTTCACGCTCAAAACCACGCGCATGCGTTTGAAATGGGTCTGAATGATTTTATGAATGATGCGCTGTTCTTTAAAATCTTGTATGATTAAAAACGCATCGCTCACCTCATCGTTTAACACTTGCAAAAGCCTGAAACTAGAAGTCGCATCAAAACAATAAAAAGCGAAAGTGCTCGGATAATTTTTAGGGATAAGGCTCTCATTTTTGACGACCACTATATAAAAATTATGATTAGAATAATGCCTTAGCACCAAGTCTAAAAAATTTTTTGCTACAATGCCATCTAAAATAAGGGCGATTTTTTTCAATTCCAAACTTCCTAAAAAATGATTACGCCATTATATCCAAGATTAAGGCTTAAACGATGGATTTTCAACTCCAAGCGACTGACAAACACGCACGAGCTGGTCTTTTAAATTTAGCCCATTCTCAAGTGGCAACGCCTGTTTTTATGCCAGTAGGCACGCAAGGCTGCATCAAATCTTTAGACGCTACAGATGCACAAGAAATTTTAGGCACTAAACTCATTTTAGCCAACACCTATCACATGTATTTAAGGCCGGGTGAGAAAGTGGTTGAACAATTAGGAGGCTTGCATCGTTTCACTCAATTTCATGGGAGTTTTTTAACCGATAGCGGAGGGTTTCAAGCCTTTAGCTTGAGCGATAACGTCAAATTGCAAGAAGACGGGATCGTTTTTAAATCCCATATTGATGGGAGCAAACATTTATTCACGCCCGCTAAAGTTTTAGACATTCAATACGCCTTAAATAGCGATATTATGATGGTTTTAGACGATTTAGTGGGCTTGCCCGCTCCCTTAAAACGCCTTGAAGAATCCATTAAAAGAAGTGCTAAATGGGCGAATATGAGCCTAGAATACCACAAAGAAAATAACCGCCCCAACAACAACCTTTTTGCCATTATCCAGGGCGGCACGCATTTGAAAATGCGCAGCCTTAGCGTGGGATTAACGCATGAGGGTTTTGATGGCTACGCTATAGGCGGTTTAGCGGTGGGGGAAAGTGCAGATGAAATGCTAGAAACCATCGCGCACACCGCCCCCTTGCTCCCCAAAGACAAGCCTCGCTACTTAATGGGCGTAGGCACGCCTGAAAATATCCTAGACGCTATCAGTTTAGGGGTGGATATGTTTGATTGCGTGATGCCCACCAGAAACGCCAGAAACGCCACCCTTTTCACGCATTCTGGCAAAATTTCTATCAAAAACGCACCCTATAAATTGGATGATACCCCTATTGAAGAAAATTGCGCTTGTTATGCTTGCAAACGCTATTCTAAAGCCTATTTGCACCATCTCTTTAGGGCTAAAGAACTCACTTACGCTCGTTTAGCCAGCTTGCACAATTTGCATTTTTATTTAGAGCTGGTTAAAAACGCCAGAAACGCCATTTTAGAAAAGCGGTTTTTGAGTTTTAAAAAAGAATTTTTGGAGAAATACCACTCCCGCTCTCATTGAATGATGGAATGCAAAAATACTAAAAAGCGTTTTTTACCATCAATAAAAGTTTTTCTTCAAATAAGGCTTTAGTTTTTAATTTTTCATTAAAACAAAACCCTATCTTTGATAAATCTCAGGGTGGGTGCTTTTAAAACGCCTGTGGAACCAAAAATAACTTTCTGGGTGGTTTCTAATCACTTCTTCGCACAAACTCGCTTGCGCTTGCGTGCATTCTAAAATATCGTTTTCAGCGTTATCGGTGATTTGAGAGCGGATACTTTCGTAATAAGTCGCTGTATAATGCGAATAATCGTCATTAAAATCAATGAATACCGGCTGGATGTCAATATTGTAGCGGCGCGATAAAATAGAAGCGATCGTGGTGTGCGTAGCGTCTTTATTGAAAAATTTCACCACCACCCCATCTTTAGGCGCAACATTTTGATCCACTAAAATCCCCACAAGGCCATTGCCTTGATTATACATTTTAATGAGTTCTTTCATCGCTCCCACTTTATTGACAAAACGCACCCCAAACGCTTCTCGCCTGCTCATAATCATGTGATTGATGGGGGCGAATTTAGTCAAACGCCCCAAACACCCCCTACCATAATCCTTATAATATTGCGCTAAAGTCGTGCCTACCGCTTCCCAATAGCCAAAATGCATGCATAAAGTGATCGCTTGGCCTTCCTTGTTTAAAGACTTCCACACGTTTTCTTCATTGATGAGCGTGAAACGAGCGTCGTATTCATCTTTAGGGATAAAAATCACTCTAATGGTTTCTAAAATAATGAAGGCAAAATTTTCATAACCCTTTTTAATAATCCTTTTTTTCTCTTCTTCGCTTTTAGAATCTCCAAACACAAAATCCAAATTGGCTTTAGCGTCAAAATAACGATGTCTATCAAAAGTTTTCATCAGCCACGCCACAGCTTTAATACACCTTAAAAACCACGAATGGGGCATTTTAGCTAAAATAAACCCTAAAATATTCACTAAAAATTCCACGATAAAAATACTCAAAATGCGTAATTCCGTTTTCAAACCCCTGTCGTCTTTATTCAATATTTTTTCGTGTATGAGTCGTTCTTTATAAGTCATTCTTTTCCTTTAAAATGTTTAAAACGCATTCTTTAATTTTTTTAGGATCTATGTTTTGGATAGAAAAATCCTTTTTATGGTAGTTGGCGTTTGAATTACCGGTGAGCGAAACATTGATCGGGCTTTCTAATTTAAAACGCTCCATGGGCGTGTTGCCATAAAGGGTGATGCTAGCTTTTTGCAACGCCCATGCTAAATGCGTAATACCCGTATCGCCCCCAATAATCAAATCCATTTTAAAGAGCAACGCCTTAACTTCGTTTAAAGTGAGTTTAGGGAGCAATAATGTATCGCACTGGTTTTTTAAAGAATGATAAAGCGTAGTGGCCTTCTTTTCATCAGCATGCCATAACAAGCAAATTTGAAAATTTTCTAGCATCAAAGCCAGATCTTTAAAACGCTCTATAGGGTAAGTTTTATTGGTTTTAGAAGTTTCTAAAACAAAAAGGATTTTTGGTTTATTTTGATTCAAATTTAACGCATTGATTTTTGGGGAATCTTGGTAAGAAAACACTTTAAATCTAGAGCTTAAGCCCTCTGAAATTTCGTTTTTGGGCAAGTTTAGGGCATGGAATAGGAGCGTGAAATTGCGCTTTAAAATAGGCTCATCATAAGCGATAGAAACTTTTTGCGAGTAAAAAAACGCGCTCAAACCCTCTCTAGCCGAAGCGTAATCAAAGCCGACTTTTTTAGGGGCTTTCAACATTTGCGTGATGAGAGCGGATTTGATTAGACCCTGCATGTCAATGACTATATCGTATTCATAAGCCCTTAAAGATTTAAAAAGTTTGAAAATCTTCAAAGGGTTCAAGGTTGTAAGCGTGCTTTTTAAAGCGATGGGGTGTAATTTATCAATATAAGGGGAATGCTCTAAAATCGCGCCAAATCTTTCATCCACGAACCATTCTATTTGAGCGTTAGCAAAACGCTCTTTAATAGCCGCTAAAAATACCGCACTCACGATAATATCTCCGAGCGCTGAAAGCCTGACAATCGCTATTTTCAAGCAAACTCTATCGTCAAAGGAATGGGCTTAACGAGTTTAGGGAGCATCTCTTTAGCCAAGTAAAGCGTGTCATTAGAATGGATCACAAGCTTGTTTTTTTCTAGCGTGTATTTTAAATGGTGGCTGTCTGTTAGGCACAAATTTTCGGCTAAAGAAAGGATAAAACTCAGCCATTGTAAGGTTAAAAGGCTTGGCATCATCGCACTCATGTGGGCGATAGCGTTGTCTTTAGGGATTTTTTTATGGCTGAATTGCGCCAATAAGCAAATGATCGCTCTATCCTGGTGGCTAAAGCCATAACTCAAAGCGTTTAAAATAAAATACGCGCTGTGCTTGTGGGCTAAATAAACGCTTAAAATCTTACCCATGCTCGCTAATTCCCCCGCAATCTTTAAATGGAAAAGGTATTTTTCATCTATTTTATGCAAAGGCGATAAGGCTTCAAACAATTTCACGCATTCTTTTTTGACCTTTTGGCTGTGCTTTTCATGGGGCAAAAAGCGATCTTTTAAAGAGATTAGAGAGGGGTTGATATTAGGGGGGAATTTATGGTAATGGTGGCGCAATAAATCGCTTAAAAACACGCCTTCTCTCACCCCCACCCCACTAGTGATCATTAAAGAAGTTTTTAAATGCTCCAAAACGACTGATAGAATCAACGCTCCGCTCCTGATGCTATCCAAACGCTCTTCATTCACCCCCAAAAGCC